>CAZHQA010000068.1:0-20015 GCA_964533955.1 uncultured Reyranella sp.
CGATGATGCCGGTGATCAGGAAGCCCGAGATGACGAAGAAGACGTCGACGCCGACGAAGCCGCCGCCCACCCAGCCGGGAAACGCATGGTAGGCGACGACCGCCAGAATCGCGATGCCGCGCAATCCGTCGACGTCCGCCCGATAGGCAAGCCCGGCATTCGCGCCCGATTGCACGCCAATCGTCACGTCGACCCTTGCGGCCCCAGGCAAGCGCGATAGCTCATCTGCAGGTAGTCCTAACACCCCCTAGCGGGCGGTGGGAATATCGGGCATCAACCTGCCCCATGACGGCCAACGACAACGACCATCGCGGGCTGCTGCCGGCGGGCCTCGCCGATTTGCTGCCGCCGGACGCCGCGCGAGAGGCACGGGCGATCGATGTCGCGATCGAGCGCTTCGCCGCGTTCGGCTACCAGCGGGTGAAGCCGCCGCTGGTCGAGTTCGAGGAGTCGTTGCTCGGCGGTCCCGGCGCGGCGCTCGGGCCGCAGACCTTCCGGCTGATGGACCCCGTATCGCAGCGCATGATGGGCGTGCGACCCGACATGACCGTGCAGGTGGCGCGCATCGCCGTCACCCGCCTCAAGCATGAGCCGCGACCCCTGCGCCTGTCCTATGGCGGCAACGTCATCCGGGTGCGCGGCAATGCGCTCAAGCCCGAGCGCCAGTTCGCCCAGGTCGGTGCCGAGCTGATCGGCGTCGACACCGCCGAGGCCGACGCCGAGGCGATCCTGCTCACCGTCGATGCACTCACGGCGATGGGCGTGCCGGCGCTGACAGTCGATCTCAATCTGCCGACCCTGGTCGCGGCCGTGGCGGCGGGATTGGGCATCGCCGAAGAGCCGTTGCGCCAGTTGCGGCGCGCGCTCGACCGCAAGGACGAGAGCGCGGTGGTCAAGGTTCTCGCCGACGCCAAGACGACCGACCTGTTCGTCGGCTTGCTGCGTTCGGCCGGAGCCGTCGAGAAAGGGCTGGACCAGCTCGCCGGCCTCAAGCTGCCGGCGGCCGGCGCCGCCGAGGCCGAGCGCCTGGCAGCCGTGGTGAAGCTCGTGCGCTCGGCTGATCCCAAGCTCGCGCTAACCCTCGATCCCGTCGAGTATCGCGGCCTCGAGTACCAGACCGGCGTGAGCTTCACGGTATTCGGCCGCAAGGGCCGCGAGGAGCTGGCCCGCGGCGGGCGCTACTCGGCTGGGTATCCGGAAGACGGTGTGAGCGAACCCGCCACCGGCTTCACCCTCTATATGAATGCCGTCCTGGCGGCGTCCGAGATCCCGGCCGAACGGCCGCGCCTCTACTTGCCGGCAACGGCATCATGGGGAGACGCCGCCCAATGGCAGGGCAAAGGTTATGCAGTGGTGCGCGCCGTGGCGCCGGCCGACGACATCCCCCGGGAAGCGAGGCGCCTGGGCTGCAGCCACGCCCTGATCGACTCGCGGGCGGTTCCGCTCTAGCCGGCACCGCGCGCAAGCCGGCCTAGTGCGGCGTCGACGTATCGACGGTGGCGAGCGCGGCGGCGCCGGGCGTGGCCCGCTCCTCTACCACGAGCTCGACCAGGCCGATCATGAACACCAGCTCGGAGTCCTTCATCTGCTCGGCTTCGGCCTTGAGGTCCTGGATCTTGTGCCAGAGGCAGAACAGGTTGGGCGATCCGGGCTTCGTCCCGTTGGCGTGCTTGCCGTTCTTGCGAGCAGCAGTTTGCTTGCGAGCGGCAGTTTGGAAATTCGTAGCGGCATTTGGCATGGTAACCCCCCGTAGTCGGCAACTTCGAATCGAGTGCCGCTGAGAGCAGACGCCAAGTGACACCCCGCGCTCTGTGGCAAAAACCACAAAGTGTCATTTTTCGCGGCGAGGGTTAGCGGAACGCACCTGAAAAGAAGATCGCAACGCCGAAGAACGCGAGCGCGATCATCATCCACATCACACCATGTGCAATTCGAATCTCGAGTACCGCATTGGCCGGGTTCTTCGAATCGTAGTGCACCGTCACCTGGCCGCCCTCCGGATAGCGGGCGGCCTGCGCCTCGGCGAACGCCTGTGAGCCCGCGACCTTTCCGCCGAAGCTCAGTTGGGTGCTGTGATACTCGTGCCCGTTGACGCTGTAGACGTACTCCACGACGGCTTCATGGTACGTCGTCAGTTGGCCGGTGCGGGCGCCGCCGACCCGCTGGCGATAGTGCTCGACGGTGCTGGACAGGATGCGGCCGGTAATCTGCGGCCAGGCCGCGGCTTCAGCGACCCGACGGCGCGATCCCCACAGCATGGTGAGGATAATCGCCCCACCCAGGGCAAAGAAGGCGACGCCGGGTAGAAACGCCTTGTCGGGGAAGTAGGTCGCGAGGCCCTCGAAGATCGACGAGATGTTCCAGAACAGCGATAGCAGAGCAAGGCCAGCCAAAAAGATGCCGGCGGCGATCGCGTAGAGCCAGCCGAGCGGCAGCGGCGCCTCGCGTTCCAAAAGCGCATTCTCGGGATTTCCGGGATCGTAGTAGACCGGCACCGTCGCGCCGACGCGATAATGGTCAAGGGTGGCTTCGATGTTGTCCGGCACCTCGCCGACGCCGATTCGCGTTCCCTTGATCACCCGACCGCCCGCAGTGAACTCGTATTCGACATGCGGGAGGTTCCTGACCTCGGTGACCTCGCCGCCGCGGCGATGGTGCGTGGCGCGCAGTTCCGACTTGACGATGCGGGCACGTGTCGAAGGCCAGGTCGAGGCGGCGCGCACCTCGCCCACCTTCCACAGGATGAGGCCGGCGAGGAAGGTCGGGATGGCCATGAAGAACAACCCCATGACCACCGCCCCCGGCAGCAGCTCGACCGCGACGGGCAAGGCCAGACTGAAGCCCACACCCCACAGCACCGGTGGCGGCACACGATCGGCTCCTGTTTGCAGTCGCACCGCCCCGAGGGCGATCAGCGCAAAGCCGACGACGGCCGAGACGCCGGCGGCGATCCGCAGCGCCTCGCCCGCAGGATCGGTGGTGCGGTCGGCAACCAGTGTGGTGCGCCGCCGGACATTGACCAAAAACTCGCCTTCGCCTTCCCGCGCGAACGCTTTCTGCATGGCCTCGGACATGCGAGTTACAAGCGCGACGGCTTCGTCGCTGGTCGGTGCCATCACCGTCAGGCGGGTATGGCGGACCTGGCTCTGGTTAGGCTGCACCTCGAAAATGGCGGCGGCGGCGAAGCTCTGGCGCACCGCCTCGAAGGCACGGAGGGCGCGGGCATCGTCGCGTTCGCCGGTCGTCGAGAACTCCGCCGTCGCAATCATGTCCTTGGCGAGCCAGGAGGGCACCGCATGGCGCAGCTACCAGAGGATGAGCGCCAGCAGCAACAACACACCACCTAGCACAACTTGCTTGCCGATCGGCGATGCAAGGCTGTCGGCCATCGCACTTCTCTCCCGATCAATTGCCGCGCCAACCTTAACGTGCACTTGTCCGCGAGCGAAATTAAGCTGGCGGGGCAACGCTGTGAGGTGGCCATGGCAGTCCCCGAGATCATCGGCTCCAGCCGCTCGACCTATACGCGCGCTGTCCTGATGGTGTGCGAGGAGAAGGGCATCGAATATGTGCTGACCGAGGCGGCGCTGCGGGCCCCGGAACTCCGCGCCATCCATCCCTTCGGCAAGATGCCGGTGCTGCGGCATGGCGACGTCGAGCTCTGTGAATCGAAGGCGATCGCCAACTGGCTCGATCGCAGCTTTCCCGCGCCCTTCGTATTTCCATCAGAGCCGCGACTTTCGGCTCTTACCGAACAATGGGTGTCGCTGGTCAACACCGTGGTCGACCGCACGCTGATCCGCACCTATCTTTTTGCCTATATCGCGCCCGGCACGCCGGACGGACGGCCCAACCAGGCGGCGATTGCGGCGGTGATGCCGGAGGTACGCGAACAGGTCGGCGTCCTCGACAGGGCCGTCGCCGGGAGCGGGCATCTGGTCGGCGACCAATTTACCTTCGCCGATATCAACCTGATGCCAATCCTCCATCGCCTCCAGCAGGCACCCGAAGGCAAGGCCGCCGTGGCCGACACCAGGCACCTTTCCGCCTACTACGCGCGGCACGCGGCACGGCCCTCCTTCCAGCGCACGGATCCACCGCCCGGCCCGCCGCGCCGGGCGAGGACCGAATAGGCCAACCTGACACGCCGCGACTCCGCCGCATTGGGCGGCGTCGTCCGGCGTTCAGGAGCGCACTAGCAGGAGGTCGCGACCTTTACGGATTGCGCACGACGACCGTGGTCGGCGGCGGCGGGTCGGTCGTGACGACGGTAGCCGTGGCCGGCGCCGGGCCAGGCCTCTCGACGGTGGTGCTGCGGAAGCTGCAGGCGGCAATGGCGCCGCAGAGGAGGCAGGCAATCACTACGGGCTTCATGACGATCTCCCTGGCTGGTTCGGATCGTTCGTTAACGTGCTCCGCCCGGGGGCGTTCCGGCCTGGACACGACGGGGTCCGGACTGTGCTAGGATTGCCACAACGAGAAAGTACGGGAGGAAACGATGCACTACCTGAAGGCCGCTGCCGCGGCCCTGTTGATCTGTGGCCTGCTCGGGGGCCCCGCCCTCGGCCAGAACAAGCCGGTAAAGATCGGCGTGCTGGACGACATGTCAGGCCCCTATGCCGAAAACACCGGCCCGGGAGATGTTGCGGCCGTCAAGTTTGCCATCGCCGACTTCGGCGGTTCGGTGCTCGGCAAGCCGATCGAAATGGTGAGCGCTGATTTCCAGAGCAAGGTCGATGTCGGCGTCGGCATCGCCAAGCGCTGGTACGACAACGAGGGCGTCAGCATGATCATCGGCGTGCCCAACTCCGCCATCGCGCTGGCGCTGGCCAAGGTCGCCGAGGAGAAGAACCGCATCCTGATGCCGACTGCAGCCGCGACATCGGCGCTGACCGGCAAAGGCTGCGGTCCGACCACCGTTCATTTCATCTACGACACCTACGGGCAGACCAAGACCATCGTCAACGCACTGGCCAAGCAGGGCGGCGACACCTGGTTCTTCATCACCGTGGACTACGCTTTCGGACTCGCCATCGAGCAGGACGCCACCGAATTCATCAAGGCGGCCGGCGGCAAGGTCGTGGGCTCAGTCAAGCACCCGCTGAACACCCAGGATTATTCGTCCTACGTGCTGCAGGCCGAGGCGTCGAAGGCCAAGAGTCTGATCGTCGCCAATGGCGGCGGCGACATCATCAACGCGGTCAAACAGGCGTCCGAGTTCGGCCTGGTGAAGAAAGGCATGCGCATCAGCGCCCCGCTGGCGCAGTTCCCCGACATCCACGGCATCGGGCTCAAGATCGGGCAAGGCCTGCTGATCTCGAGCCCCTACTACTATGACATGACGCCGGAGGCGAAGGCCTACACCGAGCGCTTCACCAAGGAGATCGGCCGGCCGCCCTCCTTCATCCAGGCCGGCACCTACGGCGCGGTCATGCACTACCTGAAGGCGGTGAAGGCCGCCGGGACCGACGAGGCCAAGGCGGTGATGGCCAAGATGCGGGAAATGCCGATCAACGATTTCATGACCAAGAACGGCAAGCTCCGCGAGGACGGCCGCGTCGTGCGCGACATGTACCTGATGCAGGCCAAGACGCCCGAGGAGTCGAAGGGCGAATGGGATCTGGTTAAGATGGTGGCCACCGTTGCGGGCAACGATGCCTTCCGGCCGATGAGCGAGGGCGGTTGCCCCTACATCAAGTGACAGCGCACCAAGACAGGAAGATGAGCCATGCCACTCTATGAAAGAGGCAAAGTCCGCATCCACTACGAGGAGATGGGCTCGGGATTCCCGCTGCTGGTCATTCCCGGCGGCGGCCTGAATTCGACCATTGCCGGCCTCGACGCGACGCACCCCTTCAACGCCATGAAGGAATTCAAGGACCGGTTCCGCTGCATCGGCGCCGATCTGCGCAATGCCAACGCCGGTCAATCTTCCGGTCCGCTGGAGGGCGACCGGCCGTGGGATTCCTTCACCGACGACCATATCGGCCTGATGGACCATCTCGGCATCAACCGGTTCATGGTGCTGGGCTACTGCATCGGGCAGCCGTTCATCTGGAACCTGATCAAGCGCGCCGGCGATCGGGTCGTGGCGGCCGTGCTGACGCAGCCCTCGGGCCATCGGCCCGAGATGCCGACGCAGTTCTACGACAACAACATGAAGGGCTGGGGTCCTGAGTTCGTGAAGAAGCGGCCCGAGTATTCAATGGACCAGGTGAGCGACTTCCTGAAGAAGATGTATCTCGCCAACCCAGACTTCGTCTTCACCGTGACCCGCGACTTCGTGAAGAACTGCAAGACGCCCATCCTGGTGTTGCCCGACGACATCCCGCCCCACCCCTACAAGGTGGCGATGGAAGTGGCGATGCTGGCGCCCAATTCGCAGGTCAGCCTATATCCGTGGAAGGACACGCCGGACAAGGTCCCGCTCGCCGTCCGCCACATCCGCATGTTCCTCCGGGCAAATGAACCGGCGGTGGTCGCCGAAGCGGCGAAGGAGCGGCGCGCAGCGGACTAGGAGAGCAGGCCGCGGCGGCGGGTCGCGCGAGGGGAGCAGGAAATGAAGAACAGAGTTGCCGTCCTGACGGGAACGTTGATGGCTGCCGCCTGGCTGGCGTCGGCGGCCCTCGCCCAGCCGGCCTGCGTCACCCAGAACTTCGTCGTTCCGCCCAACGCAAATGCGAGCGACAAGGCGGCGCCCTTCTTCATCGACACGACGGGCCTCGACTTCAGCACCAAGCCGCCGACGCGCGATCCGAAGAATCCGAACTATCCGCGGGCGACGGAGCTGCCCGACGGGACGCTGCCGCCGGCCGGCGCCGAGGGCAACTTCATCATCGGCCCGACGCACAACCCCGCGCCCGAGACCATCGCCAAGGACGGCGTTCCGAAGGGCACCACCGTCTCGTTCACGATCTCGTCGAAGGACAGCGTGATCTACAATCCCGGCCTGATCCGCGACGACACGCCGGGCTGCGGCAACAGTTCGATCATGAGCACGACGACGGCGCCGGGCGACAAGTCGAACATGCTGGTCACCACCAGCCATCCCGGCACCTGGACGCGCACGGTCGAGGTCTATGTCCCGGCGAGCTACGTGCGCGGTGCCGAGGTGCCTTTCATCGTGATCGGCGACGGCGGCTCGACGGCATGGAAGGACGTCAACACCACGCTCGACAACCTGATTGCCCAGCGCCGCGTGCCGCCGATGGTCTCGATCCAGATCGGCAATGGCGGGCAGGACGCGCAAGGCGCCCAGCGCGGCAAGGAATACGATACGGTGTCGGGCACCTACGCGCAGTTCGTCGAGCGCGAGGTGCTGCCGCTCGTCGAGCAGCGCGCCGGTGTGAAGCTGACCCGCAACCCGGAAGGCCGCGCGACCATGGGCCTGAGCTCGAGCGGCACCGCGGCCTTCACGATGGCCTGGTTCCATCCCGAGCTTTATCGCCGGGTGCTGGCCTATTCGCCGACCATGGTGAACCAGCAATGGCCGTGGGATCCGGCGCTGCGCGGCGGCGCCTGGGAATATCACAGCGCCTGGGCCGGACCGGCCGGGCCCAACCTCACGGTGAAGGCCGGCGTCCTCACGCCGTCCGAGCCACCCGGCACGCCGCTGATCCCGAGCGCGCCGGCAAAGCCGATCCGTTACTGGTTCGAGATGGGCGACCAGGATCTTTTCTATCCGAACCCAACCATCCCCGACGGCATGCACGACTGGACGCTGTCGGCGGAGCTCATGGCCAAGGTGCTGGCCGACAAGGGCTACCACTACCAGTTCCTGTTCGCGCGCAACGCCAAGCACGTGGACCGCCCGACCGTCGCGCAGACGCTGCCGGCGGCGCTCGAATGGCTGTGGAAGGGATATCCGATCCCGTAGACAAGCAACGCGCCGGCCCGCTCGGCCGTTCTAGTCGTTATGAACTGGTCAACGGCGGAGGCTGCCCATGCTGTTCCGTACGATTCCGTTCGCCCTCGCATCAGCCGCCTTGATGCAAGGCTCGGCGCTGGCCCAATCGCCGCCTGATGCCCAGAACCTGCCGCAGAAGATCCACGACGACCTCGTTTCCCGCGGCTTCACCGACGTCAAGGTGGTCCCCCAATCCTTCGTGATTAGTGCCAAAGACAAGGCCGGCAATCCCATTGTGATGCTGCTGGGGCCCAACTCCATGACGGTTCTGTCGGCACCGCCCTCCGACGACCCCAACACAGCCAGGCGCAAGGACGACGACGACAAACTGATCCAGCAATAGGTGTTTTCCCCTTAGCGGCGGGCGACGGCGCGTGCTATCCGAACTCACGCCTCTCCGGAAACCGTCCGGGGAGGCGTTTGCACGTCTAGGGAAACAAAATGGCCAACGTGGCAGTGATCGGCGCCCAGTGGGGCGACGAGGGCAAGGGCAAGATCGTGGACTGGCTCTCCGAGCGCGCCGAGGTCGTGGTGCGCTTCCAGGGCGGCCACAATGCCGGCCATACCCTGGTCATCGGCAACCAGACCTACAGGCTCGCGCTGCTGCCCTCGGGCGTGGTGCGCAAGGGCAAGCTGTCGATCATCGGCAACGGCGTGGTGGTCGATCCCTGGCACTTCCTCGAGGAGGTCAAGAAGGTGAGTGGCCAGGGCGTCTCGGTGACGCCCGACAACCTCAAGATCGCCAATCACGCCGTCCTGATCCTGCCGCTGCATCGCGATCTCGACGGCTGGCGCGAGGATGCGCCGGGCATCATCAAGATCGGCACGACGCGCCGCGGCATCGGGCCGGCCTACGAGGACAAGGTCGGCCGCCGCGCCATTCGCGTCGGCGACCTCGGCGAGCCGGACGTGCTGCCCGCCAAGGTGGCGACCCTGCTGGCGCATCACAATCCGCTGCGCCAGGGACTCGGCAAGCCGACGGTCGACGCCGACAAGCTCACCCGGGACCTGCTGGCGCTGGCGCCGCAGATCCTGCCCTTCGCCGAGGATGTGTGGGAGCGGCTCGACGCCCTGCGCGCCGCGGGCAAGCGCATCCTGTTCGAGGGCGCGCAGGCCACCATGCTCGACATCGACCACGGCACCTATCCCTTCGTCACCTCGTCCAACACCGTGGCGGCGCAAGCCATGATCGGCTCGGGGATGGGCAACGGCAGCGTCGGCTACGTGCTCGGCATCGCCAAGGCCTATACCACGCGCGTCGGCGACGGCCCCTTCCCCACCGAGCTGTTGGACGAGACCGGGAAGTTGCTCGGGACCCGCGGAAACGAGTTCGGCACCAATACCGGGCGGCCGCGGCGCTGCGGCTGGTTCGACGCCGTGATGGTGCGCCAGGCGGTCAAGCTGAACGGCATCGACGGCATCGCTCTCACCAAGCTCGACGTGCTCGACGGCCTGAAGGAGATCAAGGTCTGCGTCGGCTACGAGCTCGACGGCAAGCGGATCGAGCGTTTCCCCTTCACCATGGGCGCGCAGGCAAAACTGAAGCCGGTTTGGGAAACGTTCGAGGGCTGGCAGGAGAGCACCAAGGGCGCGCGCGCCTATGCCGAGCTGCCGGCGACCTGCATCAAGTACGTCCGCCGCATCGAGGAGCTGGTCGGCTGCCCGGTCGCGCTGCTCTCGACCAGTCCCGAGCGCGAGGACACGATCCTGATGACGGATCCTTTCCGCGATTGATCGCGTCGTGATCGTCTGGACCGTGGGCCTGGAGGCCCACGGTCGGGAAGAATCACAGCTTGAACGCCAGAGCCTCGGGCAATTCGCCGAGTCGGTAGACACGCGTCGCGGTGCCGCTGAAAAGGGCCGCCTTCTCGGCGGCACTGGCACCGGCTGCCAGACGCTTCAGGGCGTTCCACAGCACGGGGTAGCTGCACATGCCCTTGTCGACCGGGAAGTTGCTCTCGAACATGCAGCGCTCGGCACCGAACGCCTCGATGCAGGTCTCGATGTAGGGCCGCCAGGTCGTCGCCAGTTCCTCCAAGCCCGGCGGCTTGGGTCGGCGATGGAAGTCGAAACCCGAGACGTACATCGTGAGGCCGCCCAGCTTGACCACGGTGTTCGGCAGGGCGGCAAGCGCCAGCATGCGCTGCTTCCACTCGGGGAAGACCTCGGCATGTTTGCCGGCGAACGGGCCGATGCCGATCGGTCCGCCGACGTGGTCGATCACGATCGTCAGTTCGGGGACCGCGCGGGCGAGAGCGACCGCGTGCGGCAGTTGCGTGTGGTAGCACCACACGTCGAGCGGCAGGCCGTGCCGCGCCAGGCGCCTCGCGCCGTCGTGGAAGGCGGGATGCTCGAGTGGACCCGGCGGCGGCGACACCAGGTTCGAGACAATTTCCGGCGACGGGTGCCAGGCGGTGCGGTTTCGGATGCCGCAGAAGCGGCCGCCGGCCGCCGCCTTATGCGCCTCGAGCAGGCGATCGACCTTGTCGCCGAGCGTGAGGTCGGCCATGCCGATGATGCCGGCGCAGGCGCGCGTCGGCCCGTGGCGGCCACTCGCGCTCACCGCCGCAACGCCGGTCACGAACTCGGTCTCGCCCAGCGACTGCTCTTCGTCGGGTCCCGCCGCCCGATACATCTCGCCGCACTGCACGAAGATCGTGGCCCGCAGGTCGTGGCCGCTCCCGGTGTCGGCCAGCAGCTCGGGCAGCAGATAGGTGCCGCGCGCATCGCGCTCCCACAGGTGATGATGGGGATCCACGATCGGCAGGCCGGGATCGAGGATCGGCTCCTCGGTCAGCTTGAGCCAGTCCTCGCGGATGATGATCTGCCGGCCATGGCCCAGCAGGGGATCGTCGGCAGGCATCTTGACCTCACTCGATGCGGATGTTGGCCGTCTTCACCATCTCGGCGAAGAAGGCGATCTGGGTTTCGCGGAAGGCGCCGAATTCCGCCGGCGTATTGGGTCGCGTCAGCGCCCCCAGCTCGGCGAGCCGCGCCGCCGGTCCCGGCGCCTTGAAAACAGCATTCATCTCCTCGTTCAGCCGGGCGATCAGGCCGGCATCGGTGCCGGCCGGCACGAACACGCCGTTCCATTCCCAGGTCTCGAAGCCGGGCAGGACCTCGGCGACGCCCGGGATGCCCGGGAGCACGTCGATCGGCCTGGGCCCGGTGTGGGCCATGCAGGCGACTTCCTTGGCCGAGCGCAGCGCGATCGTGCCCGGCACGTTGGCGAACTGCAGCGGGATGCGGCCGGCGAACAGATCGTTGCGGACGGCGCCCATCTCCTTGTACGGCACGTGATTGATCTTGATGCCGGCGCGCTGGTTCAGGAGTTCGAGGGTAACGTGCTGCACCGTGCCGATGCCGGTCGAGGCGCAGTCGAGTCCGCCCGGCTTGCTCTTGGCCAGCGCGATCAGCTCCGGAATGGTCGTGGCCTCGAACGACGAATTGCGGTTCAGGGTGTTCGGAGTCTGCATCGACAGGAAAACCGGCAACAGGTCCCGCCGAGTGTCGTAGGGCAGCTTGCCGGCGAACAGCGACGGATTCACCGAATGCGCCGTGGCGTCGTAGAGCAGCGTGTACCCGTCGGGCGCGGCACGCGCCACGATCTGCGCGGCGATCGTGCCGGCGGCGCCCGGCTTGTTGTCGACGGCGAAGGTCTGGCCGACTTTCTCGCTCAGCGCCTGGCACAGGATGCGGCAGACGACGTCGGCCGTCCCGCCCGGGCTGTAGGCGTTGACCACGCGAACGCTGCGGCCGGGATAGGCCTGCGCCTGCACGATGGCGGGCGCCGCCAAGGCGGTGGCGCCGACCAGCACGGCACGGCGCCGGATGATCCGAACGGACATTGTCTTTCCCTCCGCTACTGGCGGCTCTTGCAACGCTTCCGGGCGGCCGCTGCGAAAAGTCTGCCGGTCCTGTGGTTCGACCAGCAAGCGCTATTGGCGGCGTCGCCCTGCTGATCGAAACGCTCGCGCGGCTTCGAGCAGGGCGGACTATGTTCTGGACGCGCGTTCGCTGCGGCGCAAAAGTCCGCCAATGGGAATCGAGTTTCGAAAGTCCGCCTGTCCGCACGACTGCCCGAGCGCCTGCTCGCTCGAGGTCGAACGCTTGTCGTCGACCCGCATCGGCCGCATCCGGGGCGCCGCTGCCAACAGCTACACCGATGGCGTCGTTTGCGCCAAGGTCGCGCGCTACGCCGAGCGGGCACACCATCCCGACCGCCTGAAGCAACCCTTGCAGCGCACCGGCGCGAAGGGCAGCGGCGGCTTCCGGCCGATCTCCTGGGATGCAGCGCTGGACGAGATCGCCGAAGCGTTTCGGCGCGCCGCGCGACGGCACGGTGCCGAGGCGGTGTGGCCTTACCATTCCGGCGGCACGATGGGCGTGGTCCAGCGGGGCGGCATCGACCGGCTGCGCCATGCCATGGGCTATGCGCGGCAGAAGACGACGATCTGCGTCACGCCGGCCGAGTCGGGATGGCGCGCCGGCGTCGGCAAGCTGCTCGGCGCCGACCCTCGCGAGATGGCCGAGTCCGACCTGATCGTGGTGTGGGGTGGCAACCCGGTCTCGACCCAGGTCAACGCGATGACCCACATCGCCAAGGCCCGCCGCAGCCGGGGCGCCAAGCTCGCCGTCATCGACGTCTATCGCACGCCGACCATCGAGGCCGCCGACATCGCGCTGGTGCTGCGGCCCGGCACCGACGGCGCGCTGGCACTCGCCATGATGCACGTGCTGCTCGAGGAAGGGCTGGCCGATCGCGCCTATCTCGCGCGCCACACCGACTTCGGGCCGGACGTCGAGTCCCATATCGCCGACAAGACGCCGGCCTGGGCGAGCGCGATCACCGGCCTGTCGGTCGCCGAGATCGTGGATTTCGCGCGACTCTACGGCCGCACCGAACGCAGCTTCCTGCGGCCGGGCTTCGGCTTCACGCGCACGCGCAACGGCGCGGCGGCGATGCACGCCGTCACCTGCCTGCCGGCGATGACCGGTGCGTGGAAGCACCGGGGCGGCGGCGCCTTCTTCCTGCGCTTCGACCATTGGGGCCTCGACGTCACCCGGGTGCAGGGCCTCGACATGGTCGACCCCGGGACGCGCATTCTCGATCAGTCGCGCATCGGGCCGGTGCTGTGCGGCGATCGCGACGCGCTTGCCGGCGGGCCGCCGGTGGCGGCAATGCTGATGCAGAACGCCAACTCCGCCAACGTCGCTCCCGACAGTGCCGCGGTCGCGCGCGGACTGGCGCGCGAGGACCTGTTCGTGTGCGTGCACGAGCAATTCATGACCGCGACCGCACGCTACGCCGACATCCTGCTGCCGGCGGCGATGTTCCTGGAATACGACGACATCTACTATGGCCTCGGCCACACCCACCTCACCGTCGGGCCCGCGGTGCTCGATCGCTACGAGGACTGCCGCACCAACCACGAGCTGATCTGCGACCTCGGCCAACGGCTCGGCGCGCCGCGCGAGCGCTTCGACATGAGCGCGGTCGAGCTGCTCGACGCGACCTTGCGCGCCTCCGGCAAGGGCAGCTGGGCCGAGGCCGCCGCTCGCGGCTGGATCGACTGCGACGAAGGCTTCGACGCCTCGCATTTCACGCACGGCTTTCCGTCGAGCGACGGCCGCTTCCATTTCAAGCCCGACTGGCAGGCCGTCGGCCCGTATCACGCCAGACTGCGCGCCCTGCCCGACCACCTGGAGAACTACGAGCAGGCCGATGCGACCCTGCCGTTCCGCCTGGTCGTGCCGCCGGCGCGCAGCTTTCTCAACACCACGTTCAGCGAGACGCCGGGTTCGCGCAGGCGGGAGGGCGAACCGCGCGCCCTGATCCATCCCGACGACGCGGCGCGGCTTGGCGTTGCCGAGGGAACGCTGGTCCGGCTCAGCAACGCGCGCGGCGCCGTTACTCTCCGGGCCCGGCCCGAGGCCACGGCGCGACCCGGTATCCTGATCGTCGAAGGCAACTGGCCGAGCGACGCCTACCCCGGCGGGGTCGGCATCAACACGCTGATCGGGGCCGATCCGGTGCCGCCCAACGGCGGGGCCGCCTTCCACGACACGGCGGTGGCGCTGGCGATCGCCTGACCTCCTCCCATATAAGAGCCCATGGATACCCTCCCCGCCTGGCCGCTCGACAACAGCTACGCCCGCCTGCCCGATCGCTTCTATGCCCGACTGGCGCCGACGCCGGTCGCGACGCCCAAGCTGGTCAAGCTGAACGTGCCGCTGGCGCGGCAGCTCGGCCTCGATCCCGACGTTCTCGCCTCGTCTGACGGCGTGGCGATGCTGGCCGGCAACCGGCTACCCGAGGGGTCCGAACCGATCGCAACCGCCTATGCCGGCCACCAGTTCGGCAATTTCGTGCCGCAGCTCGGCGACGGCCGGGCGGTGCTGCTGGGCGAAGTGATCGACGCCGGGGGCATGCGGCGCGATATCCAGCTCAAGGGCGCCGGCCCAACCCCGTTCTCGCGTCGCGGCGATGGCCGGGCCGCGCTGGGGCCCGTGTTGCGCGAATACATCGTCAGCGAAGCCATGCATGCGCTCGGCGTGCCGACCACGCGCTCGCTCGCCGCGATCGCGACCGGCGAGCTGGTCTATCGCGAAACGGCGCTGCCCGGCGCCGTGCTGACTCGCGTTGCGTCTAGTCACATCAGGGTCGGCACCTTCCAGTTTTTCGCCGCCCGAGGCGACGTCGAGGGCGTGAAGCTGCTCGCCGACCACGTGATTGCGCGGCACTACCCCGATGCCGATTCCTATCGCGGCCTGTTCGAGCGCGTGATCGAGCGCCAGGCGAAGCTGGTGGCGCAGTGGCTGTGCGTCGGTTTCATCCACGGCGTGATGAATACGGACAACATGTCGATCGCGGGCGAAACCATCGATTATGGCCCGTGCGCCTTCATGGACGCCTACCATCCCGAGACGGTGTTCAGCTCGATCGACCGCACGGGCCGCTACGCCTACGGCAAGCAGCCCCAGATCGCCGGCTGGAACCTGGCGCGACTCGGCGAGGCGCTGATGCCGCTGTTCGACGCCGACGAGGAGAAGGCGCTTGCCCAGGCCAACGAATCGCTGCACCGCTACGGCGACCTGTTCGGCGATGCCTATCTCGCCGGCCTGCGCCGCAAGTTCGGCCTGTTCACCGAGCGCGACGAGGACCGCGAGCTGGTCCAGTCGTTCCTGAAGCTGATGATGGACAACGGGCTCGATCACACCCTCACCTTCCGCCGACTGAGTGATGGCGAGATGCCGGTCGACGATAGCGACTGGCCAAAGCGCTATCGCGCGCGCCTCGCGCTCGAGCCGCAGGACGAGGCGACGCGGCGCGACGCCATGCGGGCGGCCAACCCGGTCTACATTCCGCGCAACCACAAGGTCGAGGCGGCGCTGGGCGCCGCCGTCGAGCACGACGACTACGGCCCGTTCGAGGAACTGCTGGCGGTGCTGGCCAGGCCGTTCGAGGAGCGGACGGAGTTCTCTGCCTACGCGCAGCCCCCCACCGAAGAGGAACAGCGGAACTTCCGAACGTTTTGTGGCACATAGCGCCTGCTCCGTTGGAGCGGTCGTGTTCGTCTTCCCGGCCTCTCCGCAGGACAGGAGAAGTGGAGATTCGGCGCGGAAAATGCTTTAGGCATGGGCAGGCCATGTCGCTCGTCCAACTCGCCGATGTCAGCAAGATCTATCGTTCGCGCACGGGCGGCGACTACGTCGCCGTGCGCGACTTCTCGCTCGAGATCGAAGCCGGCGAATTCTTCTGCCTGCTGGGCACCAGCGGGTGCGGCAAGACCACGGTGCTCAACATGGTGGCGGGCTTCGAGCCGGTGAGCACCGGCGCGATCCTCCTCAGCGGCCAGCCGATTGCCGGCCCCGCCGCCGACCGCGGCGTCGTCTTCCAGGGCGACGACTCGCTCTACGGCTGGCTCTCCGCGCTCGGCAACGTCGAGTTCGGCTTGCGCATGCGCGGCGTGTCGCGCGCCGAGCGCGAGAAGAAGGCGCACCGCTATCTCGAGCTGGTCGGGCTGAAAGGCCAGGACCACAAGCACCCGTCCGAGCTGTCGGGCGGCATGAAGCAGCGCATCCAGATTGCGCGCGTGCTTGCCAACGAACCGCAGATGCTGCTGATGGACGAGCCGTTCGCCGCGCTCGATGCCCATACCCGCACCGACATGCAGCGGGAGTTGAAGCGGATCTGCGCCGCGACGGCCAAGACGGTGCTGTTCATCACCCACGATATCGACGAGGCGATCATCCTGGCCGACCGGATCGGCGTGATGCATGCCGGCCCCGCCTCCCGGCTCAAGGGCATCGTGAAGGTCGATCTCGCCGAGGCCGAGCGCGAGCGCACGCACGATCGCTTCGTGGCGGTCTACCGGCAGGTCCACGAGATGATCCGAGACGAGGTCGCCATCTCCCTGCAGAGGGCGCATTGATGCGGGCCTCGCTGCGCGGGCTCGGACTCTACCTGGCGGGCTTCTCCAGCCTGTTCCTGATCTGGCACGTCGCCTCGGCCTGGCTGCTGCCGTCCGTGCTGTTCCCGACGCCCGCCAAGGTCGTGCTGAAGGCGATCGAGCTGGCCGAGGACGGCTCGCTGTGGGAGCAGGTGTCGGCCAGCCTCGGCCGCATCGCCGCGGGCTTCGCCGGCGGCTCGCTGATCGGCATCCCGGTCGGGCTCGCCATCGGCTCGTTCCCGATCGTCCGCCGCCTGCTCGAACCCTACACCGAGTTCCTGCGCTTCATCCCGGCCACGGCGCTGATCACGGTCGCCGTCATCTGGTTCGGCATCGGCGAGACCTCGAAGATCTTCCTGATCGTCTACACGACGGTGTTCATCGTCATCATCAATACCGCAGCCGGCGTGAGCGCCGTGGCGCCCAACAAGATCCGCGCCGCGCGCTCGCTCGGCGCCGGTTCGGCTCAGGTGTTCTTCTTCGTCGCCCTGCCGGCCACCGTGCCGTACATCCTGACCGGCATGCGGCTTGCCATGGCCAACTCCTTCGTGACCATCGTCGCCGCCGAGCTCGTTGCCGCCAACAACGGCTTGGGTAGAATGATCTGGGATTCGCGGATGTACATGCTGGTCGACCAGATCTTCGTCGCCCTGCTCGTGCTCGGCCTCCTGGGGTTCACTGCCGACCGCCTGTTCCGCTGGGGAATCTACGCGTTCGCCGGCCGCTTCTCGCCAGTCACCTAGATTGTCGAGTGACCTAGATTGGGGGATGCATCCATGAGATCGCTGATAGCCGCCACTGTCCTGCTGCTCGCCACCATCACCGGCGCCCAGGCGCAGCTCGCCAAGATGACGATCGCCACCGGAGTCGATCCCGCCTTCTCGCAATTCTACGTCGCCAAGGAGGCCGGCCTCTTCGAGAAGAACGGGCTCGACGTCACGATCAACACCGGGCCGTCGGGCTCGGCGATGATCCCCTTCCTGGTCAACAACCAGGTCCAGGCGGCCTACGGCTCCGACCTCGCCGGGGTCATCAACCACCAGGTCGATCCCAACATCGTCGCCGTCGCCGACGGCACCTACCTCGTGAAATGGCTGAGCGTGATCGGCCGCAACATCGACGACCTCGGCGGGCTCAAGGGCAAGAAGGTCGGCATCGCCATGGGCACCGGCAGCGAGATCTTCTGGCGCCGCGTCGTCGAGAAGCGGGGCTGGAAGGTGGCCGACTTCCAGATGGTCAATGTCGAGGCTCCCGAGATGCTGGCCGCCACCGAGCGCGGCGACATCGACGGCTTTGCCGTGTGGGAGCCGTGGCCGACGCGGACCCTCATGGCCGTGAAGGGCACGAAGGTGCTGCAGACCGCCGAGGGCATCTACAACAACATCAACTTCGTCTACATGAACCGCGGCTGGATCGAGCAGAACAAGGCGACCGCCGAGAAGTTCATGCTGTCGCTGGTGCAGGCCAACGACCTGATCGAGAAGGACCGGCCCGCGGCGGCCAAGATGGTCGCCAAGTTCCTCAAGATGCCGGTGGAGCTCGCCACCGAGCTGATGCCCAAGGTCGAGTTCGACATGGACTGGCGGCCCCGCTCGATCGAGGCGATTCAGGTATCGGAGAAGCAGCTCGCCGACCAGAAGAAGCTCAAGGCGCCGCTCGACTACGGCAAGTATGTCTACACCGACCTGCTGAAGGCCGTCCGCCCGCAGAACGTGCAGATCACGACGCTGCCGAAGTAAGGGTTACCGGCTTGGCGGGATCAGCGTGTAGCTCTTCTCCTCGCGCGCCGGCCAGCGGTCGTTCTCGACGGCGTGCAGGAAATCCTGGACGGCCGAATTGAAGGCCGCCGGCTCCTCCAGGTTCATCGTGTGACCGCATTTGGGCAGCTCGAGCACGCCCGAGCGCGGCACGTGCTTCTTGAGATGCACCGCGAGGCCGTGCGTGGAATCGTCCTCGTCGCCGATCACCACCAGCATCGGCTCGGCGATCTTCCGCAGCTCCTCGGTACGCTCGAAGAACGGCACGCGGGCGCCCTGCACGCCGCGCATGGTCATGGCGTGGCCCGTGGCCGAGCCCTCGGCGAACTGCCGCTTGAACTCGGCCCAGCCACGCGGGTCCTTGGCGCGATAGGTGTTGCGAGCCGAGCTGGTGCAATAAAGCTCGGCCATCGCCGGCATGCCTTCCTGCTCGATGCGCCGGGCAAACGCCTCGCACTCCTCCTTGAACCGCTTTTTGGCTTCCGGTTCGGTGCTGCCGCCGCCCCCGCCCGCGGCGATCACCAGCGCCGTCGCCTGGCCGGGATGGCGGAGGGCGAATTCGAGGGCCGCGGTGGCGCCCATCGACAGGCCGCAGAGATGCGCCTTGTCGATGCCGAGCGCCTTCATGACATCGGCGCAGTCGTCGGCGGCGCGCGCCTGGCCATATTTCGCCACATCGTCGGGCACGTCGGAGGGCGGCCAGCCGCGCGCCGCGTAGGTGATGCAGCGGTAGCGGCGCGAGAAATAGCGGACCTGCGGTTCCCAGCTAAGATAGTGGCCGCCGAACTCGTGCAGGAAGATCAGCGGCAGGCCGCTGCCGGTCTCCTCATAGTAGAGCTGGACGCCGTCGGAGGTTTTGATGTGCGGCATGGCCGTCTCCCCAATTTCCTTGCCGGCTTAGCAACCCGCCGCGCATCCTGTCGACCATCATGGCGATCATCTTGCAAGAGTCCCTGCGCGCGGTCTTCTACGCGCCGTTTTACGTGGCCCTGGCGCGCGGTGCATTCGAGGCCGAAGGCGTCCAGATCGAATTCGCGAGCTCGCCGCGCCCGCAGGACGCCGCGCTGCGGCTGATGGAGGGCAAGGTCGATGTCTGCTGGGGCGGGCCGATGCGGGTCAACCAGACCTACCAGGAGCTGCCGGGATGCGACATCGTCTGCTTCGGCGAGGTCGTCGGTCGCGATCCCTTCCTGCTGGTCGGTCGCAGCCCTCGCCCGAATTTCACGATGGCCGATCTCCGGGACGTCACCCTCGCCACGGTGAGCGAGGTGCCGACGCCGTGGATGTGCCTGCAGCACGACCTGCGGCTGGCCGGCATCGATCCCGGCGGCATCAGGCGTGTCGCCAGCCAGACGATGGCCGAGAACATGGCGGCGCTGAAGGCCGGCAAGGTCGACGTGATCCAGGTGTTCGAGCCCTTCCCCAGCCTGCTGCAGGCCGACAACGCCGCGCACGTCTGGTACGAGGCCGCTCGCCGCGGCCCCACCTCCTACACCACCTTCTACGCCCGGCGCGGCACGCTGACGGCGCGTCGCGACGATCTGCTCAAGATGGTTTGCGCCATTGCCAGGACGGAGAAGTGGGTCGCCTCGGCGTCGGGCACAGAGATCGCGCAAGCGATCGCGGTCTACTTCGAGGACCTGCCGCGCCCGATCCTCGATGCCGCCTGCAGTCGCTACAAGGCACTCGGGATCTGGAACGCCACGCCGATCCTGGCGCGCGCGGGCTATGACCGCCTGCGCGACAGCCTGGTGTCGGGCGGATTCGTCTCGCCCGGCACCCCGTTCGAGACGGCCGTCGACAACAGCCTCGCCGAGGAAGCTTTGTCCTAGCCGACCTTGAAGTTGGAGCCGGTCAGGGTGCCGGTCTGGTTGGTCAGGCGGACGATCAGGTCGCCCG
>CAZHQA010000069.1:0-14391 GCA_964533955.1 uncultured Reyranella sp.
GCTCGCCGCGCACCAGGATGCGCCCGCACGGGCCGGGGTCGCCGATGCCGGCGCCGATCTGCTGCGAGCGCCAGCGTTTGTTGGCCGGCAAGTCGGAAAGGTCGGCCCGATGGCCCTCGCGGGTATGGATCACGTGCCAGCCGGCCTGGCGCGCGCCGGCCAGCAGCTTCTTCAAGGGCTCGATCGGCGCGCGGGTGAGCGACAGGTCGTAGCCCATCTTGTCGACGTAGCCGCCCTGGCCGCAGAAGTCGGTCTGCATGTCGATGATGATGAGCGCGGTGTTCTGCGGCCGGAGATCGCCGTTCCACGGCCAGGCATAGGGGCGGGAATTCACGTGCTTGGCCATGGTCACCTCACGCTCTCATTTCACGGCGCCCAGCTCGCCGGGCGCGCCACGCAGGCTGCGCGCCGGCGAGCAGGTGGCGATCATCAGGGCGAGCGTCAGCACATAGGGCGCGGCACTGAACAGATAGTAGCCCTGGGTGACGCCGATCGACTGCAGGGCCGGGCTGATCGCGCCGGCCGCGCCGAACAGGAGCGACGCCCACAGGCAGCGTATCGGATCCCAGCGCGCGAAGATCACCAGCGCCACCGCCATCAGGCCCTGGCCGCTCGACAGGCCCTCGTTCCAGCTGCCCGGATAATAGAGCGACAGGAATGCGCCGCCGACGCCCGCGAAGGCGCCGCCGATCGACGTCGCGATCAGCCGCGTGCGGCCGACCGAGGCCCCCATCGCCAGGGCGGCATCGACGCTCTCGCCGGCCAGCCGCACGATCAGGCCCCAGCGCGTGTTCTTGAGCGCCCAGGCCAGCGCGAAGGCGAGCACGATGCCGATGATGAAGAGATAGTTGACCTGCAGCGCCTGGTGGACCTGCGGGATGCTGCTCCACCAGCCGAGATCGATCGCCCCGAGGTTGGGCGCCTTGGGCTGGATGTAGGGCTTGCCGAGGAAGAACGCGAGACCGGTGCCGAACAGCATCAGGCCGATGCCGGTGGCGATGTCGTTGACCCGCGGCAGCTGGCAGATGCCGGCATGCAGCGCCCCCATCAGCACGCCGACGCCCGCCGCGACCAGCACGCCGAACCACGGCGAGCCGCTCAGCAGCGCCACGCCGTAGGCGCTCATGGCGCCCATGATCAGCGTGCCCTCGAGCCCGAGGTTGATGCGGCCCGAGCGCTCGGTCAGGCATTCGCCGACGCTGACGAAGATGAACGGCGTCGAGACGCGGATGGCGCCGGCCAGCATGGCGAGCGGCACGCCCCACAGGCCGAGGCTGGTGTCGTCCATCAGGTTTCCCGGCTCGCCGACGACGGCGCCCGTGCGAGGAAGCTCGGCACGCTGAACTTGAAGCGTCCGTACAGCGTTTCGCTCGCCAGGATGGCGACGAAGATGATGCCCTGCAGCACCACCACCGCGGCATCGGGCAGGTCGAGCCGGCGCTGCAGCAGGCCGCCCGAGGCGCCGATGCCGCCCAGCAGGATCGCCACCGGCACGATGGCGATGGGATGGTGGCGTGCCAGGAAGGCGACGAGGATTCCCGAATAGCCGTAACCGACCGCCAGCGAGGCGTTGGCGCGGCCATGCACCGCCGCCACCTCGACCATGCCGGCGAGCCCCGCCGCCGCGCCGCCGACGCCGCAGGCCAGCAGCACGTAGCGGCCGACATCGAGGCCCATCATGCGCGCGGTCTTGGGGTTGCCGCCGATCACCTGCATGGCGAAGCCCCAGGTCGTGAAGCGCTGGTAGAGCCAGATCACCAGGCAGGCGACCACGCCCAGCACCAGGCCCCAGTGCACGTCGGTGCCGGGGATCGGCCCGATCATGTTGGCGTCGCCGATCGGCCAGGTCGACGGCTTGTTGAGGCTCGAGGGATCGCGCAACGGGCCCTCGACGAAATGATTCATCAGCGCGATGGCGATGTAGGTGAGCAGCAGGCTCGAGATCGTCTCGTTGACGCCGCGCCATTGCCGCAGTGCGCCGGCCAGCGCGATCCAGGCGCCGCCGGCGAGCATGGCGGCGAGCGCCATCGCCAGCTGCACGACGAGGGAAGGGGCATTGGCGGCGGCGATTCCCGCCGCCGCCGCTGCCACACCCCCCACCACCAACGCCCCCTCGTTGCCGATGATGATCAGGCCCATGCGCGCCGGCAGGGCCGTGCACAGCGCCGTCAGGATCAATGGCGCCGCGCGGCTCAGCGTGTTCTGCCAGCTGAACCACGACCCGAACGCGCCCTGGTACATCAGCGCGAACGCCTCCAGCGGATCGACGTGCGCGTAGATCGCCAGCAGAAGGCCGAACAGGACCGCCGACGCCAGCAGCGCCAGCATCGGGACGGCAATGCGTTCGAAGGTCTGTTGCATCAGACCTCACCCTCCCCCGAAGACGGGGGAGGGGTGCCGAGCGTCATGTGCGCTACGCTCCTCTACGACGTCGATCCGATGACGCCTTCGATCAGGTAGTTCATGCTTTCGAGCTTGGGCTCGGTGATGGCGTAGCTGGCGCCGGCCGGGATGACGACGTTGCCCTTGTTGTCCTTCAGCCCGCCTTTGTAGATCGCCAGCGTGCCGGCCAGGATCCCCGCCTTGGCGGCGTCGGCCTTGTCCTTGCCTTGCGCCGCCGGCCCGTAGGCCGAGGTGCGCACGAAGCCGTCCTTCAGGCCGCCGCGCACGAAGTTGCCGGGCGCCTTGCCCGCCTTCATGTCGTTGACCATGTCGGTGTAGACCTTCTACCAGGCCCACTCCGCGCCGGTCAGATAGCCCTTCGGTGCGAGCTTGGCCTGGTTGCAGTGGTAGCCCGAGCTGAAGATGCCGGCGCGTTCGGCGGTCTCGATCACCACCTTCGGGCTGTCGACGTGGCAGGTCACGACATCGACGCCCTGGGCGATCATGCTGTTGGTGGCCTCGGCTTCCTTGACCGGCATCGCCCAGTCGCCGGTGAAGATCGCCTGGGTGGTGATCTTGGGGTTGACCGACTGCGCGCCCAGGGTGAAGGCGTTGATGTTGCGCAGCACCTGCGGGATCGGCTTGGCCGCCACGAAGCCCAGCTTGCCCGACTTCGAGGTGGCGCCGGCGACGATGCCGGCGATGTATTGCGCCTCGTCGATGTAGCCGAAGTAGCTGCCGGTGTTCTTCGGATTCTTGCCTTCCTGCCACAGGCCGCCGCAATGGCGGAACTGGATCGCCGGGAACTTGGCCGCCTCCTTCAGCATGTGCGGGTCGAAGTAGCCGAACGAGGTCGGGAACAGCAGCGTGGCGCCGTCGAGGTTGATCATGCTCTCCATCGATTTCTCGACGGCGACCGTCTCCGGCACCTTCTCTTCCTCGACCACCTTGAGGCCGGCCGTCTTCTTCAGGATCGCCGCCGCCTCGGCGTGCGCCTGGTTGTAGCCGTAGTCGTCGCGCGGCCCGACATAGATGAAGCCGATCACCAGGGGCTTCTGCGCCGATGCCGTTCCGGCCAGCCCGAACGCGGCCGCGCCCGCGGCGCTGCCCAGCAACGCGCGACGCCCCAACTTGAACCTGTCGATCATGTTTGCCCCCTCTCCTGTTGCCATCGGTCTTGCCTCTGGCGGCCAAGGAGAAGTCAGCAAGCGTTGTGCCAGCGCTTTTCGCGCGCAAAATGCCCGGAATCCGGGCCTTTTGGCCGCTTCGCCGCGCACAGCCTGTATGCAATCCGGCGCGATTGCATGCTTTTTGGGCGTTGGCACCCGTTTTGTATGCAGTCCCCAGCATGCGGTCCGACAACCCGACGCTCAGCCCGTCCCTGGCCCCGACCCTGGCCGAAAAGCTCGCCACGGCGATCGCCGACGGCATCCTCGACGGCACGCTGCGGCCCGGCGTGCGGCTCGACGAGCACAGCCTCGCCCAGCAGCACGGTGTCTCCCGCACCCCGGTGCGGGAAGCGCTGCGCCAGCTCACCACCTCCGGGCTGATCGACATGCGCCCGCGCAAGGGCGCGGTGGTGTCCAAGGCCACGCCCGCCCAGGTCGAGAGCCTGTTCGTCGCCATGGCCGAAATGGAGGCGACCTGCGCGCGGCTCGCCGCCATGAGCATGACGCCGGTCGAGCGCCGCCGCCTGCAGGCCCGCCACGAGGCGATGATCGCGCTCGCCGGCCGCGGCAACCCCGAGGCCTATTCCGACGCCAATGTCGGCTTCCATCTCGCGATCTACGACGGCGCGCACAACGAGCCGATCGCCGAGTACACCCGCGGCCTGCGCCGCCGGGTCGGCCCCTTCCGCCGCGCCCAGTTCCAGGTCGAGGGTCGGCCCAACCGCTCGACCGAGGAGCACGGCGCCGTGGTCAGGGCGATCCTGTCCGGCGATCCGGCCGGCGCGCACGCCGCCATGCTGCACCATGTCGGCCTGGTTGAGGACGCCTTCGAGGCCTACGCGGCCGACAAGGTGCGGTGAGGCCGTCTCAGCGTCTCAGTCCCCGGGGCGTGAGACGGTGAGACACGCTTGGTCGAGGGCTCGCCGAGAGGTTCCGAAGGTCCGGCGTTGGGTAAGAAACACACCAAGGCCGAGAAATCTGGCGAAGGGAGTCTCCTCAGGAACAGACACCCGGCTCTGGTCGCGGCTACCTTTTTCCATGGCAAATGAAACTGCTCTCACTGCCCCCGAGCTTGCGGCTCTCCGTGCCCTCATCGATGGCGACCGCAACCAGCGCCTAATGTCCCCCGAGATCCGCGAGCGCCTGAGCGAACTGCGCCTGATCGAGCGGAGGGAATGGCCGAACGGGCCGCCCTGGCGAACTGCCCGTGGCAACCGGCTGGCACGCGCAGGCAACTGAGGCGCCGCAGCGAAAGGGTGCCATCGGGCAGCGCGGTATGGGTGACGCTGCCGTCGTAGTGACCGGGTGGGTAGGTCGTCGGCGACCAAGGCCCGATGGCAAGACCGATCCTGCCCTGGTACGCGACCGGCAGCTTTGATCTGCATCATTCACGCTCGGTCGTAATTCAGCACCTTGGCGACGTAGCGGGACTCGAGCCGAGGTCGAGCCGGATCCGGCGCTTGAGGACTGCAATTTGCCCGATGCGAATCCACCATTTGTTGCCGTTATTGCTGGCATCCGGGCCGGATCGCGCAAATGATCCCGTCCATGACTGCCCTTCGTTCCCTCGTGCTCGCGCTGGTGCTGGCGCTTGTCTCCCTCACCGCAGGCCACGCCCAGGCGCCGCCCGACCTTCCCCCCGGCATGACGCAGCAGCAGTTCGACGCGCTGGTCGAGGCGATCAGCAAGTCGGTCGCCGAAAAGCTCAAGGTCGAAGGGAGTGCGCCCGCGGCGGCGCCGGCCAAATCCGGCAAGGCCGCGCCCGCCCCGGCGCCGAAGGTGATCATCACCAAGCTGCCTGCCGACAAGCCGGACGAGTTCGCGGTCTTCCTGCGCCAGACCGGCCGCGTGGTCATGGCGCTGCCCGAGGTTGGACGGCGTCTGGCGATGCTGCCTGGCCTGATCGATGCGCGGCCGCGCGGCGGCGCCGGCCCGTTCGCCTTCCTCGCCCTGCTCGGGTTGATCGCGGCCATCGCCGTGACGGCCGAATCGATCGTGCGCCGCATCCTCACCCGGCTTCGCGACCGGCTGGCGGTCGGCAGTGCGCCCGAGATGGGGCTTCGTTCGTTGGTCAATCTCGGCGGGCTGGTGCTGCTAGACGGGCTTGGCCTGTTCGTCGTCTGGGTGATCTGCCGCGGCGCCGCCGGGGCGTGGTTCGCCACCAGCGATGGACACGACAGGCTGGCGATCGCCGTGCTGACCGGCATCTTCGCCTGGCGTCTCTATGTGCTGGCCTTTCGCGTCGTGCTGCGGCCCGGGCTGCCGGCGGCGCGGCTGTGCGCGGTGAACGATGAGGAGGCCTGGGGTCTCTACGCCCGCATCGAGGTGATCCTGCTGCTGATCATCCTGTGGCGCATCCTCTACCAGGTCCTGGTCGCGCTCGAGACGCCGCACGACGCGCTGTCGGCCTTCCAGGTGCTGGGCGGCATCGTCTATCTCGTGGCCTTCATCTGGCTGGCGTTCCGTTCGCAGGTGGCTGCCCGCCAATGGTTCGGCGGGCTGGGCACGGTCTCGCGCTGGGCCGGGCTTGTCGGGCGCCACTGGCTCGGCATCGCGCTGCCCTTCTTCGTCGCGCTGGGCGCCACGCAGATCTACGGCGCCATCTCGGAGCGGCTGAACGTGTCGGGCGCCATGCTGCTGACGCTGATCCTGGTGGTCGCGCTGCTGTTCTTCGAGACGCTTCTGCAGGCCTTCGTCCGCCGCCTCGATTCGCAGCTGCCCGGGCGCACGCCCGAGGGCAACGTGCCGAAGCTGCCGGACGTGGTCGCGCGCTGCATCCGCGTCGCCGTGCTGATCGGCCTGGCGCTCACCGTCGCGCAGACCTGGATCGTCGACGTGCTGGGCCTGGTCAACGAGGGCGAATGGGATCAGCTGACGCGGTCGTCGCGCACGGCGGGCGTCACGCTGTTCATGGCCTTCGTGCTGTGGGAGGCGTTCAAGTACGTCACCGAGCCGTACATGGAGCGCAAGACCGCCGGCGCCTCGCCGGTCGGCGGCGAGGGTGACGGCCCGGCCCAGAGCGCCTCCCGTCTCTCCACCATCATGCCGCTGTTGCGCGCCACCGTGGCGGTGGTGCTGGCGATAGTGGCCACCCTGATCGCGCTCGAGGATTTCGGCGTCAACACCGTGCCGCTGCTGGCCGGCGCGTCGGTGCTCGGGCTCGCCGTCTCGTTCGGCAGCCAGACGCTGGTGCGCGACATCGTGTCGGGCATCTTCTACCTGACCGACGATGCCTTCCGGGTCGGCGAGTACATCGACTGCGGCCGCGCCAAGGGCACCGTCGAGGGCTTCACCCTGCGCTCGATCAAGCTGCGCCACCAGAACGGCCAGGTCCACACCATCCCGTTCGGCCAGCTCGGCCAGATCACCAACTTCAGCCGCGACTGGATCACGGTGAAGTTCAATCTCCGCTTCGCGCGCGACACCGACGTCGAGAAGCTGCGCAAGGCCGCCAAGAAGATCGGCGCCGACATGATGGAGATGCCGGAGTTCAAGGCCGACATCCTGGCGCCGTTCAAGATGCAGGGCATCGCCGACATCGCCGACAACGCCCTGCTGTGCCGCTTCAAGTTCACGGTGAAGCCCGGCAATCCCGCCGCGATCCAGCGCGAGGCGGTGAAGCGCATGTTCCGCACCTTCCCCGAGCTCGGCATCGAGTTCGCCAAGGAAGGCGCGGCCGTGGTCGTGCAGCAGACGATGCATCACGCCGCGGAGGTTGCCGCCTCGGAGGCTGCCGCCGCGGCGCCCGCCGTCGTGCCGCCCGTCGTCGTGCCCGAACCGGTCCGCGCCTGATCTCGGGAGTTACTTCTTGGCCATGTGGCCGCCGAACTTGCAGTAGCCGTCGAGCAGCACGGTGCTGTCGGCGGGGGTGATCACTCCCGACACCTGCATGACGTTGCCGCCACCGACCACTGCGGTGGTCTTGTAGTTGCCCTGGGCGTCGGTGGTCGCCTCGAAGTGCCGCTCGGGCCGGCCCTCCTGCTCGAAGATGGCCTTCACGCTGTTGCCGGCGACCGTCACGTTGATGGTCATCTTGTAGGTCGGGCACTTGGAGCTGCCCGGGACGTTGACGCCGTAGCCGGTCCAGATGTACTTGGCGGCGGATTGAGCGTACGCGGGGGCCGCCAGCAGAAGCGCGGCCAGGGTAGTCGCTGCAAACGCTCTCAGCATTTCATTGTCCTCCATTCATCGGGGTCACCCAATAACGCACGAAACGGCGCCGGGTGTCTTTGAGGCGATGGGACGCAGACAGGATACGAGCCGTCTCACGTCTCAATCCCCAGGGGCAGAGACGGTGAGACACGGTCGGCCGCCGCCACCAGGCCCCGTTCCTGGGCCCGTTTGCGCAGCCGATAGGCCGAGGCGCGGGAGATTCCCAGTTCCTCGGCGGCATCGACGGCGGAAACGCCGTCGTTGAACAGCTCGACGGCGCGGTCGAACTCGGCATCCTGCACCGCCGTCCAGCTCCACATCGGCCGGCCAGCGGAGTCGGTCTGCAGCCGCGCCTCGAACGGCTCGGTCGCGTCGCCGAACAGGCCGCGCGCCTTCTCGACATGGATCTCGAAGCGCGCGCCGTCCTTGGCGCGATAATCGGACGGCCGGCGCAGCGCCAGCACCATGTCGAGCACATCCTCGCGCCGGGACGTGCCGCGCTGCTGGCCGCCCTTGCCGGCGTGATGGACCAGCAGCACCGAGATGCCCCGGCGGCGCAGCCGCAGCAGCCAGCTTTGCATCGCCGACCAGCTCTCGGCGTCGTTGTCGTTGATCATGCCGATCAGGCTCGACAGGTTGTCGATCACCAGCAGGTCGGGCGGCGCCGCGTCGGCCTGCCAGTGCCGTTCCAGCGCCGCCTGTCCGGGCGGCGAGCCGAGGTCGGGGATCGCGCCGTCCTGCAGGTCGGCCAGCAGGAAGCGCAGGCCGGGCGGCGCCGTGCCGAGCAGGCGCAGCCGCTCCTGGATGTCGCCGGCCGGCATCTCGCCATCGACATAGAGCACGCGGCGCGGCCGGCTTGCCTTCCAGCGCAGGAAGCTGGCGCCGGTCGCCACCGCCCAGGCGATGCCGAGCGCCACGTGCGTCTTGCCGAGCCCACGCGGGCCATAAAGCATGGCCAGTCCCTTGCGGCGCAGGATCGGATCGAGCAGGAACTCGCGCGGCGGGAGGTCTTTCACCGCCAGCTCGTCGGCGCCGAGGCTCACCAGCGGCATGCCGTCGGACGTGGCGGGATCGAACTCGACGAGCAGGTCGGTGTCGTCACGCGGCATGGGCAGGACTCCTCTTCGGCCAGAGATGGAGGGTGGGCGGCGCGGCCAGGCGCCGGGTGAGCGTATGGACCCGGCGGGCGAGGGCGGGGCTGTCGCAGCCGATGGCGGGCACGCCGTCGAGCAGCGCCGGCACGAGATACCAGTCGAGGATGACCGCGCCGCGCTGGCCGGCAGCCAGCCAGCGCAGCGGATCGGAGAACAGCGGCAGGCGCATGCCCTCGCGTCTGGCGAGATCGAGCCAGTCCTCGCCCAGCACGGCGGCGGTGCCGAGGCGCGTGGCGATGCGGCGATCCTTGAGGCGGCAGGCCACCAGGTCGACGATCCTGAGCCGGCGCGAGGCCGAGACGATCAGCGCGCCGTCGCCCTCGGGCATCGGCTGGTAGTGCGCGCCGGAAATCTCGATGCCGCCCACGCCCCAGATCGGGCCGCCGGCGGGAAAGTTGAAGGGCGCCAGCGCCGCCGCGAGGCGAGGATCGCGCGCGCAACGCCAGGCGCGCATCAGCTCGGGAAGAAGGGCCATCCCAAGCTTATGAACCCCCAGGTCGCGAATCTCCTATTCCGGTCATTAGAAGTTCGGGACGGCCGGGATTCACCCATCGGTTACAGGCTGTTAGCTGCCACCGCTCGGCAGTTGCTCCCGCTGTCCCGCGATCCACACTTTCCGTCTCACCGTCTCAGTCCCCAGGGCGTGAGACGCCGAGACTGTCGTCCGTGTGGGGATCGGTGGCGATCCAGTGCTGCAGCAGGGTGTGGGTGACCGCGAGGATCACCGGCCCGACGAACAGGCCGATCATGCCGAAGGCGAGCAGGCCGCCGACCACGCCGACCAGGATCAGCAGCAGCGGCAGGTCGGCGCCGCGCTTGATCAGGAAGGGGCGCAGGATGTTGTCGATCAGCACCGTCGGCACGCCGATCACGATCAGCACGATGCCAGGCCCCGTCTGGCCGGTCGCGAACAGCCAGATGATGGCCGGGATGATGACCAGGCTCGGTCCGAGCTGGGCGATGCAGAGCAGCAGAGCGATCGCGGCCAGGATGCTGGCCTGCGGCACGCCGGCCACGGCGAGGCCAATGCCGGTCAGGACGGCCTGGGCCAGCGCGGTGACGACCACGCCGAGCGCCACCCCGCGGATCGCAAGCCCGGCCAGCACGACCGCTTCCTCGCCGCGCACGCCGGCGAGACGGTGGCCGAAGCGGCGGCACCAGCCGGCCGCCGCCTCGCCGCGGGCGTAGAGGATGGCGGCGAGGGCGATGGTCAGCAGGACATGCATCGAGCCCAGCGCGACGCCGCCCGCCGCGTCGATGAACCAGGTGCCCACGGTGCGCGCATAGGGGCGAACCATCGTCACCATTTCCATCTTGCCGATGGTGGTCAGGCGCTGCCATTCGTCGCTCGCCGGCCGGCCGATCACCGGGATGTCGGACAGCCAGTCGGGCGGCGACGGCAGATGGAAGGTCGAGATGGCTTCGGGCAGGGCCAGGATCGACTCGGCATTGAGCGCGATCGCGGCGATGGCCATCGACAGCGGAATCATGAACACCAGCAGGAGGCCGAGCGTCATGATCGCCACGGCGGCCGTCCGGCTTCCGCCGAGCAGCTTCTGCAGCTGGCGCATCCACGGCCAGGTGGCGAGCACCAGGGTGGCGGCCCACACCGTCGAGGCCGCGAACGGCCGCACGATGACGGCGCACAGCACGATCATGCCGACGATGAACAGGATGCCAAGCGTGGTGCGCGCAAGATCGTTCGATGTGCTGGCCATGGCGGTTCCCCCCGGGGTCGAGGCGCGACCCCGCCCTCAGCCTAGTGCAACCCAAAGCGAAAGTACGTTGCTATGCTCGGTAACCTTCATTCGGGGACCCAAAACGGGGGAGAGAGCATGAAGTTTTTCGCCGAAGCCGAGGTGCGCCAGCGGCTGCATTGGAATTCCCTGATCGATGCGATGGAGACCGCGCTCGCGGAGTTCTCGGCCGGCAAGGTCATCCAGCCGGTTCGCAACATGATCACGATCGAGGAGGGGAAGCGCTATCTCGGCATCATGCCGGTGGTCGCCGAGACAGCCATGGGTCTCAAGCTGGTCAGCTTCTATCCGGCGAATGCCGGGACTGCGGTGCCGACGCACCTTGGCCTCATCATCCTGTCTCGCCCCGATACCGGCGAGCCCCTGGCCGTCCTGGATGGGCGCCTGATCACCGAAATGCGCACGGCGGCGGTATCGGCCGCCGTGACGCGACATGTCGCGCCCGCCAGGACGCCGGTTCTGGCCTTGCTCGGCAGCGGCGTGCAGGCGGCGGCGCATCTGGAGGCTCTTTCCTGCGTGCGCTCCTTCGACGAGGTGCGTGTGTGGAGCCGATCGGCAGACAACGCGAAGCGGTTTGCCGGGCGTCACAAGGCGAAGGCGATGCCGGACGTGGAAAGCGCGGTTGAGGACGCCGATGTCATCGTCACGGCGACGAACGCGATCGAACCGTTTCTGATGGGGGCATGGGTCAAGCGCGGCGCGCTGGTCAATGCGGTGGGCTCGCCCCGGCCGACCTGGCGGGAATTGGACGACCAGCTCATGCAGCAATGCGCGCTGATCGTCGATTCCCGCGAAGCGGTTCAAAAGGAATCGGGCGACGTCATCCTTTCCAGGGCACCCATACTGGCCGAAGCCGGTGAACTCTTTGCCGGAACGAGGGTCAAGCCTTCCGATGGCACGACGACGGTCTTCAAGTCGGTCGGCATCGCCGTCGAAGATCTTGCCGCTGCCGCCCTGGTCTATCACCAGTCGTCGCAGACCTGACGGCATGTCCGCGTCGCCTCCGCGAGCCCGATACCTTTCGCGGTCTTGAGATCGAGGGGCGTCTCGAACTTCGGGGTCTGCCGCACCGGCGGCGGTGTCACTTGTTGAGAAAGGCCCTTATGGGTGCCAGCGAATCGCGGCCGCCATCAGCCAGTGCCCGCTTGGCGAATTCATAGAGCGCAATCTCGTGGGCGTTGAGGGCGCTAAGCTCGCTCCGATCTTCGGGAGGGCCTTCCGCTTCCAGTTGTGCGTAGCGAGACAGGAACGGCGGCAAAGCCTCGGTCATTGACTTGATCGTCGCGGGAAACCCGGCGGCGACACGCGCCTTGCCCCGTTCCTGGCCGAGCCGCCGCTGCTCCTCATCGGGCGTCGTGTTGAGGCCATGGCGCTCCAGCAACGGTATCAACCGTTGACGCATCGTTGATTCGAGATGCGTCAGTGTTTTCCAAATTTCCAGCTCTTCCTCGTTGGTCGCGTGATCGGCGAGCGTCGAGAAGATAGCCTCGCCCCAGACCTCCGCCTGATACGCAGCAACGATTTCCTTGAGATATGTGGCGCGATCCATGCTCGCTGCTCCTGACCGATACCGCTTCAGTGACAGCTCACATCCGGGCCATGAGCGCTGAAATGCGCCGCATCAGGGCAGGATCGTCACGATAGGCGCTGCGCGGCTTCAACAGGTTGGAAACTTCGGCAGTCAGCCGATGAACAGCCGGGTCTTCTGCGGCGAGCCGGGTCAGGGCCATGCCGAATTTCATCCTTGTCTCGAAATCCGCCGGACGTTGTCCCCGCGTGCTGGGATGGACGAAGTCGGCGGTGGCCACCGCCCAGGGCGATTCGAGCAGGGCCGGGACCTCGGCGAAATAGGCCGGTGCCAGCCCGGCGATTGGATCTTCCTTCTCCGCCGGTTCTTCCAGCAACTTCCTCAGCAGGCAGGCCTCCAGTGCCGCGACGCTCATGCCCTGGCCATAAAAGGGATTGAATCGGCAGATTGCGTCGGCGATCGGCAGGAGGCCGCGCGGAAACGTCTCGAGGCGCTCGAAATGGCGCAACACGCTCTCGGGAAAGCCGTAGCGCGCGATTCCGCCCAGAGGCTTGGCGTGGCTGATTGCGTTGTAGATCGTCGGCGTTCGCAGTTCGCGAGCGAACGCCAGAAAGCCTTCAAGGTCGCCGGGAGGCTCGTCGCCGTGCCGGCCGCCGAGGTTCGCCATCCAGCGGTCGCCCTCGAGCGGGTATATCAGACCGCCTCGGTTGATACGCGGTGGCTGACCACCGATTGTCATGACGCCTTTCCAATGCGTCGGGGCATCGTCGGGAATGGCGAAGACGCACGTGGCGTAGTGCAAGTCGACGCCGATTGTGGTCGCCTCCGGCAGCGGCCGGCCGACCGATTTCAGCAAGGCGAGCGTGAGAGCGCCACGCCCGGAGGCGTCGATGACGAGATCGGCCTCCAGCGTCTCCTTCGAGCCGTTCCCGTTGTCGCAACGGACGCCCGTAACCGCTTCGCCATCCGGTGTCGCCAGCAATTCCTCGACACGACACCGCTGGCGGAGCCTGACGTTCGCGAGGCCTTCCACGCGCCGTCGCACCGCATGCTCGATGGCAGGCCGTGACAGGGCGTAGGCGCCGAGGCCCAGATCGCGTCGCGGGAACGGATTGTAGCCGGGGTTCTCCCAGTGCAGGTCGAGACCGGCAACGATGGGTACGGCGCCGGCGCGCACAAGGTCCTGCTCGAAATCAGGGAAGAGGGCGCTCAGCGCGCGATGGCCGCTGATCAGCAGTCCGTGGGGGTGCTGCCCCTGAGGAATTCCCGGGCGGTGCGTCGGCCCTGCAGGCAGCGCGTCCCGCTCCACGACGACGACCTGCTCGAAGTGCGGCGCGATCGCTCCTGCAGCCGCGAGCCCGCCCATGCCGGCACCGACCACTATGGCCTGCCTGCCAACCAGAGAAGACGCCATCGTTTCCTCTCCGCCCGTACGACCGAGACCGGCGCATCGTGGCCATTCACGGCGCCGGTAGCCAGTGGAAACGCCTCAGGAATGAGGACACGTCCTAATTGAGCACGAACGGAAAGTACTTCTCGTTCAGCTTCTTGAAGGTGCCGTCGCTCATCATCTCGCCGAACGCCTTGTTCAGCGCGTCGCGCAGCTTGATGTCCTCGCGGCGCAGGCCGGCCGAGACGCCGACGCCCAGGGTCTGGTTGTCCTTGATGTCCTGGCCCATGACCTCGCAGCACTTGCCCTCGGGCTTCTGGCTCCACAGCCAGAGCTGCACCTTGTCGCCGAACACCGCGTCGACCTCGTCCTTCTGCAGGCCCTGCAGGGCGTCGGCGACGGTGCTGTAGCGCTTGATCTGGGCGGAGCGGCGGAAGCTCTTGTCGAGCCAGTCGGCGTGGGTCGAATCCTTCTGCACGCCGATGCGCTTGTTGCGCAGCAGCGTCGGCGGGCCGTCGAACGGCTGGCCCTTCTGGGCGATGAAGGCGCCGGGCGAGAGATAGTAGCGGCGCGACAGGCCGAGCCGGCGGCGGCGCTCGTTGTTGACCTCGAGCGAGGACATGATGATGTCGAACTTCTTGTCGAGCAGGCCGGGGATCAGGTCGTCCCACTTGACCGCGGTGAACTCGCACTCGGCCTTCATGCGCTGGCAGGCATCCTGCGCCAGGTCCATCTCGAAGCCAGCCGGCAGGCCTTTCTTGTCGAGGTAGTTGAACGGCGGATAGCCCGCCTCGGTGGCGATGGTGATCTTGAAGGCAGGCGGCGTGAACGGCGACTTCTTGGCCGGGGCAGGCGCCGG
>CAZHQA010000069.1:14491-20000 GCA_964533955.1 uncultured Reyranella sp.
GCCGCGAACAGGGCGCGGTCGATGCCCTCGCTCAGCCGCAGCCCCATCATCACTGCCTCCTCCACCCGATCGCGGCCCGTGACGTCGGCCGTCTCCTGCGTGCCGTGGCCGTCGCGCTCGACCGCGGCCAGCCAGCCCTCGGGGCCGCTGATGCGCCGCGTCGCCCGCTTGGCCGGCCCGAGCTGGAAGCGGCCGTGCGCGCCCGGCCCGACGCCGACGTAATCCTGATACCGCCAATAGATCAAATTGTGGCGGCAGGCCGCACCCGGCCGGGCATGATTGGAAATCTCGTAGGCCGGCAGGCCCGCCTCGATCAGCCGCGCCTGCGTGCGCTCGAACATCTCCGCCGAATCGTCCTCGTCGGGCAGGGCGAAGGCGCCCCGGGCATGCTCGGCGAAGAACTTCGTGCCGCGCTCGATGGTGAGCTGGTAGAGCGACAGGTGCTCGCCGGCGAGGCCGAGCGCCCGCTCGAGCTCGGCCGCCCAGGTCTCGGGCGTCTGGCCGGGCCGGCCATAGATCAGGTCGAACGAATGGCGGGCGAAGGTCTGCTTCGCTATGGCGAGCGCCCGCAGCGCCTCGTCGACGGAATGCTCGCGGCCGAGGAATTTCAGCGCCGAGACATCGAGCGCCTGCACGCCGAGCGACACGCGATTGACGCCGGCCTGCGCCAGCTCGGCGAAGCGGCCGGCCTCGACCGAGGTCGGGTTGGCCTCGAGCGTGATCTCGACGTCGGGCGCGCTGTCCCAGAGCTCACGGGTGCGCTCGATCAGGGCGCCGACGGTGGCCGGCTCCATCAGCGAGGGCGTGCCGCCGCCGAAGAACATCGTCTCGACGCGCCGCCCCGGCGCTTCGCAGGCCGCGTGCTCCAGTTCCGCCAGCAGCGCCTGCCGCCAGCGCGCCTGCTCGATCCCGTCGCGGACATGGCTGTTGAAGTCGCAGTACGGGCACTTCGAGCGGCAGAACGGCCAGTGGATGTAGACGCCGAGCGGCTGCGTCATACGGCGACCTCGTGTCCCCCACGCCGGGCGAGGCACGTCATTGGAAGCAGGCCTCGACCAGCTTCCGGAAAGCGCGGCCGCGATGGCTGATGGCGTTCTTCTCGGCATCGGTCATCTCGGCCGTCGTGCGCGTGTCGCCGACCGGTTGGAAGCAGGGATCGTAACCATGGCCGCCGGTGCCGCGCGGCGGCCAGACGATGCGGCCGTCGACCGTCCCCTCGGCCAGCTCGACATGCTCGTCGGGCCAGGCGAGCGCCAGCACGCAGTTGAAGGTCGCCAGGCGCGCGGCGTCGGTATCGGGCACGTGGCGGTGCGCGAGCTCGTCCTGGATACGCTGCATGCCGACCATGGCGTCGCGGGTCGGGCCTTCCCAGTCGGCGGTGTAGACGCCGGGCGCGCCGTCGAGCGCCTTGACGCTCAGGCCCGAATCGTCGGCGAGCGCCGCCAGGCCCGACGCGCGCGTCGCGGCCAGCGCCTTCAGCGTGGCGTTCTCCACGAACGTCGTGCCGGTCTCTTCCGGCGAGGGCAGGCCGAGGTCGGCGGCCGACAGGATCTCGATGCCGAAGCGGCCCAGCATGCCGCGGATCTCGCCTGCCTTGCCGCGGTTGTGGGTGGCCACCACCAGCCTGGGCAAGGTGAAGCGGCGCGCCATCGGCTTGCCTCTAGCTCTTGCCGATCGCCAGCCGCTGCAGGCGGGTGAGCTCGGTAACGCCCTTCTTGGCGAGCGCCAGCAGCTCCATGAACTGCGGCTCGCTGAACGGCTTGTCCTCGGCGGTGCCCTGGACCTCGACGATGCCGCCGTCGCCGGTCAGCACGAAGTTGGCGTCGGCCTGCGCCTTGGAATCCTCGGGGTAGTCGAGGTCGAGCACGGCGGTGCCCTCCCACAGGCCGCACGACACGGCGGCGACCTGGCCGGTGATCGGATTGACCGCGAGCTTGCCGTCCTTGATCAGCCGCTCGAAGGCGAAGTGCAGCGCCACCCACGAGCCGGTGATCGAGGCGGTGCGGGTGCCGCCGTCGGCCTGCAGGACGTCGCAGTCGATGTTGATCTGCCGCTCGCCCATCGCCGGCAGGTTGACCACGGCGCGCAGCGCACGGCCGATCAGCCGCTGAATCTCCTGGGTACGGCCCGACTGCTTGCCGCGCGCCGCCTCGCGGTCGGTGCGGGTATGGGTCGAGCGCGGCAGCATGCCGTATTCGGCGGTGACCCAGCCGCGCTGGGTGTTGCGCATCCAGGGCGGCACCTTCTCGTCGACCGAGGCGGTGCACAGCACGTGGGTGTCGCCGAACTTGATCAGGCACGAGCCTTCGGCGTGGCGCGAGAAGCCCGGCTCGAGGGATACTTTGCGAAGCTGGTCGGGGGCGCGGCCGGAGGGGCGCATTGTCGTTCTCCCAGAGGGGGTATTTGGCGGGGGTGGACTGGCTTATGGCCAAACCCGGCGCAGGGAACAAGCGGCCCCTCAGGCCATGCGGACCAGCCAGCCCCGCTTGCGAAAGCCGTCGCGGATCAGGGCGATCATCAGCGAGCCCTGGACCAGCACGGCAAGCGGCATGACCACCAGCAGCACCAGGAGCTGGTACAGGCTCGGCAGCACCGAGGAGCCCAGCGTGATACCAACGACGCCGATGGCGAAGACGATATTGAGTGCCAGGGCCTGCAGCACGCTGCCCGAGCCGATCCACCACACGTAGATTGCGCCAAGGAAGCCGGCCCACAGGTAGGACCAGCCGGTGATCAGGACGGTTCGCTCCGTTTTCGGATGCTCGAAACGATATTCGCGCAGGGGCACGTTCTATTTCCTACACTGAAAGGCGTGGGTCGGCGAGCCGTCCCCGGTAATCCGCGCTGGTGCGTTGACCGGGGTGGTCGCAGTTCCTACATTTTTGCATGGCCATCCATCGCCTCAGTCTCCCTGGGGCCCCACGGACTGATACGCCGCCCGGATCACGCCAGACCGCGTCGGTTACCGAGCTCAACGAACGGGCCCGCGAAGTCCTGCGACTGGTGGTCGAGAGCTATGTCGAGACCGGCGAGCCGGTCGGCTCCCGCTCGCTCACCCGCAAGATCACCGAGACGCTGTCGCCGGCCACGATCCGCAACATCATGGCCGACCTGCAGGATCTCGGCCTGCTCTACGCGCCGCACACCTCGGCCGGCCGCCTGCCGACCGAGGCGGGGCTGCGGCTGTTCGTCAACGGCCTGCTCGAGGTCGGCAACGTCTCGGAGGAGGAGCGCGAGAGTATCGAGGCGCGCTGCGCCGCGATCGGCCGCAGTCCGAATGAAGCGCTGGAGCAGGCGACCACCCTGCTGTCCGGCCTGTCGCGCTGCGCCAGCGTGGTCATGGCGCCCAAGACCGAGCAGCCGCTGAAGCACATCGAGTTCGTCCATCTCGGGCCCGGGCGCGCCCTGGTGGTGACGGTGACGCAGGCCGGCCAGGTCGAGAACCGGCTGATCGACACGCCGGTCGGCATGCCGGCCTCGGTGCTGGTCGAGGCGACGAACTACCTGAACGCACGGCTGAGCGGGCGTACCTTCGAGGAGGCGCGCCGGGTGATCCTCGAGGACCTCAACCTCAAGCGCGCCGAGCTCGACGACATCACGGCCAAGGTCATCGAATCGGGCCTGGCGACCTGGGCCGGCGAGCCGGGCGGCAACCTGATCGTGCGCGGCCAGGCGCGGCTCCTGGAGGACATCACCGCCATCGCCGACCTCGAGCGGGTGCGCCACCTGTTCGACGCGCTGGAGCGCGGCGAGAGCTTCGCGCGCCTGCTCGAGCTCGCCAACATCGCCGGCGGCGTGCAGATCTTCATCGGCGCCGACAATCCGCTGTTCGCCAACACCGGCTGCTCGATGGTGGTGGCGCCGTTCCGCGATTCGCAGGAGCGCATCCTGGGCGCGATCGGCGTGATCGGCCCGACGCGCCTCAACTACGCCCGCATCATCCCCCTGGTCGACTACACCGCCCGCACGATCGGAAGAATGGTGGGCTGATAGCCCTCGACGCGTCGAGCCTCTGATCACCAATCCTGTTCGTCGAAATCCTTCATGTCGTCGTCGGCCGCTGGCGGCGGCTTCAGTTCGGCGGCGCTGAGCGACAGCATGTTGATCCGGGTGTCGCGGCCGATCAGCGTCACCAGCTCGAGGAGATCGTCGCGGGCGAAGGCGATGCAGCCGCGGGTCGGGCCCATGTCCTCGCGCGCGACATGGAGGAAGATGGCGGAGCCCCATTCGCCCTCGGGCGGATCGTCGTTGTAGCCGATCACCACGACGAGGTCGTAGAGCCCGTCCTCGCGCCACATCTTCTCGTGGCTCCACTCGCTCGGGATGCGGATCAGCCGGTTGTAGGTGGGCGAGTGCGGATCGTCGCACCAGCCGTCGTGCTCGCCGATCGGCCGGGCCGGCAGGCCGACCTTGGGCAGCACCAGCCGGTCGTTGCGGAAATAGACGTGGCGCAGGGGGAACTGGCCGGCCGGGGTGGCGGCGTCGCCCTCGACCTTGTCCTCGCGCACGCCTCCCGCCCCGAGCACGCAGCGCCAGCGCCGTCCGCCCAGCGAAGCCCAGCCCAGGGCGCTATCGGCCGAGTCGGCCTGGATGGTCAAAACGTCGGCGTCTGACATTGCCTGAAACTCCGGTGCCCGCCATAAAGGCACGCTTTTGGGAGATATAGTGAGATGGCATTCGTCGTGAAAGCGCCGGCCACGGTCGGCGTTCCGGTCCACGGGACCGCCGATCTGTTTCCGGTGCGCCGCATCTTCTGTGTCGGCCGCAACTATGCCGCCCATGCCCGCGAGATGGGCCACGATCCCGACCGCGAGCCGCCCTTCTTCTTCACCAAGCCGGCCGACGCCATCGTGATCTGCGCCGATCCGAAAAATCCCACCAAGATCCCCTATCCGCCGGCGACCAAGAACCTGCACCACGAGATGGAGCTGGTGGTCTGCATGAAGTCGGGCGGCGCCGACATTCCCGTCGACACGGCGCTCGACCATGTCTTCGGCTACGCCGTCGGCCTCGACATGACCCGCCGCGACCTGCAGAACCAGGCCAAGGACATGGGCCGGCCGTGGGACATGGGCAAGGGCTTCGACAACTCCGCGCCGATCGGCATCATCTTTCCGGCGAGCGAGGTCGGCCATCCCGCCAAGGGCACCATCCAGCTCGACGTCAACGGCAAGACCCGCCAGAAGTCGGACCTCAACGCGCTGATCTGGAGCGTGCCCGAGACGATCTCCTACCTTTCGGGCCTGGTGACCCTCGCCGCCGGCGACCTGATCTACAGCGGCACCCCCGAAGGCGTGGCCGCCGTCGGCAAGGGCGACACGCTCTCGGGCTTCGTCGACAAGTGCGGCACGGTGAGCTGCACGTACGTTTGAGCGCGTTCCGACGCGCTGGCGGGCGGCAGCGCCTTCTGAGGCGCGAGAGCCCGCGCCGCGCAGAAAGGGCGAGAGCGCCTAAAGCAGCGGCGTATCGGGCTCCAACCCGAACAGCACGCGGCCGGCGGACTCCATGA
>CAZHQA010000070.1:0-19856 GCA_964533955.1 uncultured Reyranella sp.
ATTTCGAGCACGAACCGAGGCCGACGGCCGATTGCACGCCGGAAGCGCTTGCCGTGCACGCCGCGATCGTCGGCCGCCAGGTACAAGTCCTCTATCGTGGCACCGGCCAAGACCACTTCCGGCCGTAGCGGCTGAATCAGCGGCGCGCCGCAGCCGGGGCGGCGCATCGAGAAAAATCGAAAGACCGGCAGTCAAGAAGGCCGCCTCCCTGAGCAGGAGGCGCCAATTGGGGGAAACGCCATGGACTTGTTCGTCGGCATAACGCTGTTGCTTGCCTTCCTCGCGGTGGTCGTCCTGATCATCCGCGGTCAGAGCCCGATCATCATGCTGCTGATCCTGGCCATCGCCTGGGCGGCGATCTCCGGTATCGGTGTCAACGACATCCAGGCGAAGGTCCTGCAGGCCGGTGGCGTGCAGTTCGCAAGCGCCGTCATCATCATCGTGTTCGGCGCCTGGTTTGCCCAGGTCCTGATCCAGACCGGCATCGCCGAGAGCGTCATACGCTCGGCCGTCGAACTGGCGGGCGACCGGCCGCTCCTGACGGCAATGATCGTCACGCTGGTTACGGCACTGCTGTTCACCTCCATGTACGGCGTCGGCGCCGCCATCGCCATCGGCGTCATTGCCCTGCCGATCATGATGAGCCAGGGCATCCCGCCGCGCGTCGCGGCACCCGCCTTCACCATGGGTATCGGCGCCGGCACGATGGTCAACCTGGTGCAGTTCGGCACCTTCCAGAAGCTGTTTCCGGGCCTGGAATACAAGCCGCCCTACCTCACCTATTGGATAGTCGGCGGCTGCGTCTACGTGCTCTGCGCCTGGGCAATGACGGCGATCATGCTGAAGCGGGCCGGCGTGCGACAGATGGCGTCGGTCGAAGCCGTGGGTGCGAGCCCCGCTCGCAAGCGCACGCCCTATTACACCTACATCATCCCGATCTTCCCGGTGCTGATGATCATCTTCGCCAAGTGGGAGATCATTCCGACCTTCATCCTGTCGATCGTACTGGCGCTGGTCCTGACCTGGAAGGATCGTTCGCTGCAAGGTCACGTCAACCTGTTCAACAAGACCTTCTTCGACGCCTTTCCCGACATCGCCACCATCGCCGCCCTATGGACGATCTGCGGCATGATCATCGTTTGCGGACAGATGCCGCAGGTGTCGGCGGCGCTCAAGCCGATCTTCGGGCCCATCCTGCCGCACACGCCCTTGCAGGCCGCGATCTTCTTCGGCGTGCTGGGCGGCATCGGCAGCATCTATCGCGGGCCGCTGGTCGTGATCGGCACGGGCGCGGCCGTGCTGGCGCTGGTGCTGGCCAACAAGGACCTGCCGATCCCGCTGCTCTATTCGTTGTGGCTGGCGCCGACGGTGCTGCAGGGCAGCATGGATCCGACCAACTCCTGGACCTTGTGGACGATCGGCTACACTAAGGTCTCGCACGGCGAGTTCCTGAAGACCTGCCTGCCGTTCGGCTGCCTCATGGTGGCCCTCAACTCGGCCATTGCGTATTTCATGTTGGCTTAGCGCAGCTTTCGATCAGTTGGAACCGCTAGGCGGTTAGGTTGGGATGGACAAGAAGACCTATCGCATCGGCATCGACGTCGGAGGCACGTTCACCAAGGCGGTGCTGATCGACAACGCGACACACGAAGTCGTCGGCCGCTACTCGGTGTTGACCACCCATGCCGACGAGCGCGGCGTGGCCAAGGGCGTGGTCGAGGTGTTCCGCAACGTCCTCGAGCGTTCGAAGGTCGATCCCAGGGATGTGATCTTCCTGGCGCACTCGACGACCCAGGCGACCAATGCGCTGCTCGAAGGCGACGTGGCCCAGGTCGGCATCATCGGCATGGCGAGCCGCGTCGAAGCCCTGCTGGCGCGCGGCCAAAGCCGCATCGGCGAGATCGAGCTGGCGCCCGGCCGCTTCCTGCGCCCGGGCCATCGCTTTGTCACCACCGACGCACTCTCGGAGGCGAGCGCGGGCCAGGCCGTCGAGGAGTTGCACGGCGAAGGCGCGCGTGTCGTGGTTGCCACCTCCGCGTTCGGCGTCGACGACAACACGGCGGAGGAGGTCGTGCGCCAGGCCGCCGTCGCCCGGGACGTCGCCGTGACCTGCGGCCACGAGATTTCCAAGCTCTACGGTCTGACCACGCGCACCCGCACGGCGGTGATCAACGCCTCGATCCTGCCCAAGATGATCGACACCGCCAACATGACCGAGGCGAGCGTGCGCGAGGCCGGCATCGTGGCACCGCTGATGATCATGCGCGGCGACGGCGGCGTCATGGACATCCACGAGATGCGCCGTCGGCCGGCCATGACCATGCTGTCCGGCCCGGCCGCCAGCGTCGCCGGCGCGCTGATGCACCTTCGCGTGTCCGACGGCATCTACTTCGAGGTCGGTGGCACCAGCACGAACATCGGCGTCATCCGTAACGGCCGGCCGACGGTGAAATACGCCCGCGTCGGCGGCCACGAGACCTATGTGAGCTCGCTCGACGTGCGCGTGATCGGCATCGCCGGCGGCAGCATGGTGCGGGCTCGTGACGGCAAGCTTGTGGATGTCGGTCCGCGCAGCGCCCACATTGCCGGGCTGCCCTACGCCGCCTTCGCGGATCCGGCAGCGTTCGCCGACGCCAAGGTCGAGCTCTTCCGTCCCAAACCAGACGATCCCGACGACTACGTTTCGATCCGTGTGGCCGGCGGCGGGCGCTATGCCATCACCAACACCTGCGCGGCCAACGTGCTGGGCTACGCCAAATCGGGACTTCACGCCTACGGCAACCCGGAGTCGGCGCGCCGCGCGATGGCGCCGCTGGCCACGATGTTGGGCTGCTCGGTCGAGGACGCGGCGCGCCAGATCCTCGATTGCGCCACCGGCAAGGCGGTCCCCGTGGTCGAACAGCTGATTGCCGAATATGGTCTGGATCGCGACCAGTCGGTGCTGGTGGGTGAGGGTGGCGGCGCGGGCGCCTTGATTCCCTTCACCGCCGAGCGGATGAAGCTCTCGCACACCATTTCCAGGGACGCCGAGGTCATCTCCTCGATCGGCGTGGCGCTGGCCTTGGTGCGCGAAGTGGTCGAGCGCGTCATCCCCAATCCGCAGTCCGAGGACCTGAAGGCGATCAAGCGCGAGGCCTTCGACGCCGTCGTGCGCCTCGGCGCCGCCGCCGAGAACGTCGAGGTGACGATCGAGGTCAATCCGCACACCCAGCGCGTGCGCGCCACTGCCATGGGCGCCTCGGAAATGCGCGCCAAGACACGGACCAGCGAGGTGGGCGAGGACGAAGCGCGGGAGATCGCCGCTCGATCCATGAGCGTGCCCGTCGAGGCGGTGCAGGTGGCCGCGGCCACCGATCGCATGCGCATCCTGCAGGGCACGGTCACCGAGAAGCGCTGGAAATTCTTCAGCAAGCAGCGCCGCCCGGTCCGTGCGATCGACCTGGACGGCGTGATCCGCGTGCAGCGCAGCGACGCCCAGGTCAGCAGCGCCCCGGCACGGCAGGGGCTGGAGGTACTGAAGAAGCTCTGGGAGGATACGACGATCTACAATGGCGACAGTGTCATGGTGCCCGACATGTTCCTGGTCGTCGGCGGCCATATCGTCGACCTGAGCGGCATGGTGGCGCTCGATCAGGCGGTCGCCGTGGCGCGCAGCGAGTTCGAAGGCCTGGCGCCCGACGTGACCGTGGGCTTCATCGCGGTCGCGGGCGCCCGCCGCTGAGAAACCTGGCCGACCTGCTGGCGGGCTGCGCGCCGGCGGCACGGCCCGAAACACTGGGCCTGATCGAGCTCCGTCGCGACAGCCGCTACGCCAGGATTCCGCCGGCCGACCGGCCGCACCTGGTGATGCTCGCGCTCAATTGCGGCATCGACGCTGCCCGCACGGTCAGCGGGCCGCCAGACGAGATGGCTACACGGCTCGGCGTGCGGGTCGAGGATGTCGAGGCCGACGGCGGCTTCGGCAACGTCATGGTGTTCGCCGACTACCGGCCGAGGCCGCCCAGCGTGCGATTGTACGCGCCTGCGCTGCGTGTGCTCGATGCCGAGCTTCCCGCCTATCCCGAGCCCTTGCCGGGCAGCCGCGCGGTCTTTCTGGCGCATGAGCTCTTTCATCATCTCGAGACACTCGACCCCCGGTGCGTACCGTCTCGTCGCCATCGCTCGAAGGCGTTGTCGGAAATCGCCGCAGGTGCGTTCGCGCAAGAATTGCTGGGCTTGCGCTATCACCCCAAGCTGCTCGATGTTGCGGCGCTGTTCTCGCGCGATCCGGCCACCGCGGAGCGGCTGGCCGACGACATATGCGAAATGGGGAGAGAACGCCACGATGGATGAGTTCATGCAGGCCGCGATCGAAGAGGCCAGACGCGGGTTCGACGAAGGCGGCATTCCGATCGGCTCGGTGCTGGTGCATGACGGCCGCATCATCGGCCGCGGCCACAACCGGCGTGTCCAGAAGGCCAGCGCCATCCTGCACGGCGAGATGGACGCCATCGAGAATGCCGGCCGCCAGCCGGCCTCGGTCTATCGCGCCGCGACCGTCTACACCACGCTCTCGCCCTGCGCGATGTGCAGCGGCACCCTGCTGCTCTACGGCATCCCCAGGGTCGTCGTCGGCGAGAACCAGACCTTCATGGGTGAGGAGGCGCTTCTGCGCTCGCGCGGCGTCGAGGTCGTGGTGTTGCAGGATGCGACCTGTCGCGAGCTGATGCGCCGGTTCATCGCCGCCAAGCCGGCGCTGTGGAATGAGGATATCGGCGAGCCAGGCTAGCGTCCGAACGCCGCGCGCAGCACCCCGACCGTCTCGTTCCAGGCGGCCCGGTCCGCCGCCTCGCTGTATTCGAGATGGTGGCCGTAGTGGCTGCGCGGCGGGAGCCTGAGGTTGAACGAGTGATGGGCGTCGGGCAGCACCACCAGCCGCATCGGCGCGCCGAGGCCCTTGCGACGGGCCATGATGTCCCGGCAATCGCGCGCAAGGTTCCAGTCGTCGAGCGCGCCGATCAGGATCAGCGTCGGCACCGAGACGGCGGTGTCCTCCTGCCTCTGGCAGAAGGGGTAGTAGGCCACGGCGGCGCGGAACTGGCGATCGAACAGCCGTTCGACGCCGTCGTATCCCACGGCGGAAAGGGCCGCGTCGGCACCCTTCGAGTAGCCGACGATGGCGATGCGCTCGGGATCGACGAAGGGCTGGCCGGCGAGCCAGAGCAGGGCGCCGTAGGCGTCCATCACCAGGTCGACCGATGAACCGACGCCTGCGCATCCGTCCTCGAATCCGCGCGGGCCAAAGCTGTCGACCACGAGCAGGGCATAGCCCAGCGCGTTGTAGCGCGCGCCGTCAGCCTGCTCGACCGGCAGCGGCAGGCGACCCGTGCAGGGCGGCATGAGCACCACCGCAGGGAACGGGCCATTGCCGGGAGGCAGATAGAGCTCGCCGCCGATCTTGAGGCTCGCCTGCTCGGCGAGGGTCTGGCCGGCGGTCTTGGCGAGGCGCTGCTGCAGCGGCGTCGGTGGCCAGGTGGCGTTGCGGAACGTGACCGGCTCCGCAACGACCGATGTCGTGAAGGAGAGCGTCGCGAGGAGGGCGATCAGCCACGACCTCATGACGCCGTCCGCTCAGTCGCCCGCCTGTCAGTCGGCGGCGAAGCAGTAGAGCAGGCCCGCGCCGCCGGTCGCGACCAGCGAAGCGGCGTCGCAGGCGCGCGATGGGTGCGAGGTATTCCACGACTTCGAGGCGTCGTCGTCGCGCAGGCCCATGCGGTCGGCATGGCCCAGCATAGCATTGCCCTCGCCGCTCTTCGTCCAGTTGCCGCAGGTCATGTCCTTGTCCGGCGCAAACGCAGTGCCGTCGGCCTGGCTGCCCGTCAGGATGTCGTGCTGGTTGACGGTATAGAGACGGTTCGGGATCAGGCGGCCGTTCTCGGCGACGATCGTATCGGGCCCGATCTTGTTGTTGGCCGAATGGAGGTCGGCCACGCTGGCGGCGACTTGCACGCCCTTGGCGTTCACCCACGGCCCCTTGCCGATGCGATCCTTGGCGTTGACGGCGGTGGCGCCGTTGATCGCCTGGGTGCTGAGATAGGCGCGCCAGGTCTTGGCCCCGGCGCCGGCCTTGGCCGCCAATGCCTGGCAGTGCTTGTCGGCGCCGTCGAGGCCGCCGTAGTTCGCGCCCGATGGTCCGCCGACGCTGGTGACGAAAAACGTCATGGCGGGAAACTGCGGAGGCGGCTGCTGCGCCTGCGATGCGACGATCGATGCGCACACGATCGCCGTGGCGGCAATCGCCACCTTTACCTTTGATTTCACGGCATGCTCCCTGTTGTTGGTTTTGCCGCGCCATTGTGGGGTGCCACGCCCCCACACCCCAGTCACAGCTTCGCGAGGCTCTCCTCGACCTTCGGCTGCGGCCAACGCCAACCCGACGCGCTCTCGTAGGCCCGCATCGCGCGCAGCACGAGGTGATCGCTGCGTGCCGGTCCGACGATCTGCAGGCCGACCGGCAGGCCCGCCCCGGTGAGGCCAGCCGGCATGGACGCCGCCGGCGCCCCCGTCAGGTTGAAGGGCAAGGTATAAGGCGCGCCTTTGGTCCAACGCGGGAAAGCATCGGAGTTGTAGAGGGTCTCGACCGGCGGCGGCGGGGTCGGCGTGACCGGCGCCAGCAGCAGATCGTACGTCCGGTGCCACAACGCCATGTCGCGGGCGAGCTTCGACTTCGCCTCGTAGGCGCGCGCGTAGTCGGAGAGCGTGACCGACAGGCCTTTCTCCGCCAGGGCACGAAAGCCGGGGTCGAGCTTGCCGTGAAGCTGCGTCGGGATGAGGCGCAAGCGGACGCCGAAGCTGCCGCTCCACAGGGCCTCGAAAGGCTTTTGCGAGGGCTCGATCAGCGGGCCGACCTCCTCGACATGCGCGCCCAGCTCCTCGAAGCGCCGGGCGGCCTTTTCGACGAGCGTGCGCACCTCGGGGTCGGCCCTCACATGGCCGAAGTCGAGGCTGAGGCCGATCCGCCAGCCGCGCACGCCGTCGTCGAGGCCGACCGTGTAGTCACGCGCTTCGGCGGGCAGGGAGCGCCAGTCGCGCGGATCGGGCCCGGCCGTGACGTTGAGCGCCAGCGCGCTATCGAGCACCGAGCGCGCCAGCACGCCCTGGCTGATCACGTCGGCGAACGGCGAATCGGCGGGGTATTGCGGGATGCGCCCGAACGATGGCTTGAGGCCGACGAGTCCGGTGTGCGCCGCCGGGATGCGGACCGAACCGCCGCCGTCGTTGCCGTGGTTGAACGGATTGACGCCGGCCGCCGTCAGCGACGAGGCGCCGCCCGACGAGCCGCCGGGTGAGTGCCCGGGATTCCAGGGGCTGCGGGTCGTGCCCTGGATCGGCGAGTCGGTCAGCGCCTTCCAGCCAAATTCGGGCGTCGTGCTCTTGCCGAGCAGCACCAGTCCTGCGCGGCGGAAGCGCTCGGTGACCGCGGCGTCCTCGGTGGCGGGCGTCTCGTCGGTGGAATAGCTGCCGTAGCGGGTCGGCAGGCCTTTGACGTTGGTGGTGTCCTTGATCGTGGTCGGCACGCCGTCGAGCGGCGACAGCGGCTCGCCCCTCTGCCAGCGCGCTTCCGCGGCCCGGGCTGCCGCGCGGGCACCGTCGGCATCGAGCATCACCAGGAAATTGAGATGCGGCTGCAGGTGCTGCGCGCGCTCCAGGGCGTTGTCGACGACCTCGACCGGGGAGAGCTCCTTGCGGGAGTAGCGACGGGAAAGATCGGTTGCAGTCGCCCAAACAAGTTCGTCAGTCATGCGTGTTTGCTCATTTCCCCGAGTGTGCGGTTGATCCAGAATTCCGTCCATCGTGGAAATCTTCAGCGCGATCGTGACCTGCATCGCGGCAATTGGCGCCGGCTTCTACGTCGGCAACCACTGGGCGCCGGATGCGATCTGGTCGGCGGTCTTCGGTGCCGTTGTCGGCGAAGCATGCGCCGGCGTGTTCTGGGGGCTGGCGCTGTTCCTTGCGACGATGGTTCCGGCCGCCAACGTGAGCGCGCGCGCTGTCGGCATAGACCTGCTGATTCTGGTGATCGCAACACCGGTTTGCGGTGCGATAGCGGGTTTCCTGGGCTATCGACGCACGCTGCCGCCGCGCTAAGCTCCGCCGCCCACGGAGGGGGATACCATGGTCGAAGTGAAGCTCGGCGCCGGCACGGCCGTGCGCATCGAGGAAAGCTACGAGCCGAATTTCGAGGCGCCGAAATTCTTCCCCGACTGGAATCCCGGCGTGGTGCAGGAGCACCGCGACTGGATGGTGTCCAATCACTACGACGCCGGCTCCAACTTCCTGAAGCTCAGCATTCACAGCTGGCTGCTGCGGATCGGCGGCAAGACGATCCTGATCGACACCTGCGTCGGCAACCAAAAGTCGCGCAAGCACCGGCCGAAATGGGACATGATGAACACGCCGTACCTGTCCCGCCTCAAGGAGGCCGGCGTGACGCCGGACCAGGTCGACATGGTGATGTGCACCCATCTCCACGTCGATCACGTGGGCTGGAACACCCGGCTCGAGAACGGCCGCTGGGTGCCGACCTTCAAGAACGCCAAGTACGTCTGGAGCCAGGAAGACTTCGACTTCTACGCCGGGCTCGACAAGGATCCCGAGAAGGGCCCGGCCAACGGCGGCTCGTTCCGCGATTCCGTCCTGCCGGTCGTCGAGGCCGGCATGGCGCAGATGGTGAAGGGCGCCGCCCAGCTCGACGAGAACCTGACGATCACCCCGGCGCCCGGCCACACACCCGGCACCATCCGCATCGACTTCGAATCGCGGGGCGAGAAGGCGGCATTCTGCGGCGACATCCTGCACCATGCGCTGCAGGTCTATCATCCGGAGTGGAACAGCTTCGCCTGCCTCGACCAGGACAATGCGCGCAAGTCCAGGCGGGCCACCATCGAGCATTGCGCCGGCTCGGGTGCGCTGCTGATGCCCTGCCACTTCGGCGCGCCGTTCACCTGTCACATCGACCACAAGGGTGCGGGCTTCGCGCCGCGTTTCAACGGAAGCTTTTAAGGGAGAGAACAGATGATCTACGAGATTCGCGTCTATCGCTGCGTGCCGGGCCGCCTGCCGGCGTTGCTCAACCGCTTTGCCACCATCACCCTCAAGCTGTGGGAGAAGCACGGCATCAAGCAGGCCGGCTTCTGGACGACGCTGGTCGGCGAATCCAACCAGGACCTGACCTACCTGCTGGCCTGGGAATCGCTCGCCGACCGCGACAAGAAGTGGGCAGCCTTCCAGGCCGATCCGGAATGGATCGCCAAGCGCGCCGAGACGGAAAAGGACGGTGCGATCGTCAACAACGTGTCGAACCAGCTGCTCGTCCCGACGGCCTTCTCGTCGGTGAAGTAACGCCAGGCTATTCGATCTTGAGGTTCGCCTCGCGTGCGAGCCTGGTCCACTTGGCGAGATCGGCCTCGACATAGGCGGCGAACTCGGCCGGCCCGCCGAATTGCGGGTCGGCTCCGAGATCGGTGAACCTCCTGGCGACGTCCGGCGAACGGATGGTGGCGTCCACCGCGTCGTGCAGCTTGCCGACCAGGGCGGCGGGCGCGCCGGCGGGCAGGAAGATGCCGTAGGAGATCGCACATTCGTAGCCCGGCAGGCCGGACTCGGCGATCGTCGGGATATCGGGTGCCGCCGCCGAGCGCTTGAGCCCGGTCTGGCCAAGGGCGCGCAGCTTGCCGGACTTGACATGGGGCAGGGCGGTCGAGAGGCCGCCGAAATAGATATCGACCATGCTCGCCATCAGGTCGGCCATTGCCGGGCCGCCGCCCTTGTAGGGCACATGGACGATGTCGAGCTTGCCCATGGCCTTGAAGAGTTCGAGGCCGAGATGGGTGGCGCCGCCCGCCCCGGCGGAGGCGCCGTTCAGCTTGCCGGGCCGCGCGCGGGCGAGCGCCAGAAGCTCGGGCACGTCCTTGGCCGGCAGGTCGGGCCGCACCACCAGCAGCATCGGATTGATGCCGACCGGCGCCACGGCGATGAAATCGCTGCGCACGTCGTAGGGCAGGTTCCGGCTGAGAGCGGCCGCTACGGTGGTCGAGCCATTCGACGCCAGCATGAACACGCTGCCGTCGGCCGGTGCCTTGGCGACGGAAGCGCAGGCGATCTCGCCGTTGGCGCCGGCGCGGTTGTCGACGACGATGGACCGGTCGAGCCGCTCGCCGATGCCCGGCGCGATCAGGCGAGTCAGCAGATCGTTGGGACCGCCGGGCGGAAAGCCGACGACGAACCGCAGCGGCTTGTCGGGAAAATCGGCCGTCTGGCCGTGGGCTGCCGCGGCCGGCAGGCAGGCAAGTCCGCTGAGGACGGCGCGTCGGCGAAACATTGTCATCGGCGACTATGTTAGGCTCGCCGGCAACAGGGAGAAAACGAAATGAGACGCAGGACATTCGTCGGTACCGGCGCCGTTGCGCTCAGCGGTCTGGCCGGCCTGCCCGCCATCGCCGAATCGAAAATCGGCGGCGACGTACGCCTGCTCTGCGGCTTCGCGCCGGGCGGCACGGCCGATCTGCTCTGTCGCATCCTCGCCGACTCGGCGATGCCTGAGATCGGCCAGAAGATCGTCGTCGAGAACAAGACGGGCGCAAGCGGCTTCATCGCCAACGAGATCGTGGCGAATGCCTCGCCGGACGGGCGGACCATCGGCCTCGCGGCGATGGCGGCGATGTGCGTCGCACCGGTCATGCCGGGCCAGAAGCTGCCGATCAACGTCGACACCGACCTGACGCCGATCGCCACGATCAGCGGCGTCTACAATCTGCTGGTGTTCGGCAAGCACGTGAAGTTCCGCACCGTGCCGGAGCTGATCGAGGAGGCGAAGAGGAATCCCGGCAGGCTTTCGTACGCTTCGGCCGGCAATGGCACCTCGCAGCATCTCGCGGGCGAGCTGTTCCAGAAGATGGCCGGCGTGAAGCTGCTGCATGTGCCGTATCGCGGCGGCGCACCCGCCATCCAGGACATGATTTCGGGCAATTGCGACATGATGTTCGGCAACATGCCGGAGTTCCTCGGCCAGATCGGCGGCGGCGGACTCGTTCCCATTGCCTTCGGCTCGCCGCACGTCTCGTCGCTCTTCCCCAAGCTGCCGTTGATCTCGCAGTTCCTGCCCGGCTTCGAGGTGGTGAACTGGTTCGCCATCTTCGGCTCGAAGGGCCTGCCGGCCGACCTCACGGCGCTGTGGAACAAGGCGTTGCGCGCCGCCGTCGCCAGGCCCGACGTGCAGAAGCGCTTCGACGAGAACGGCATGGACAGCCTAATCGGATCGCCGGCCGACCTGAAGGCGACCATCGTCGCCGACCGGCGGAAGTGGGCGGACGTCATCCAGTCCGCCGGCATTCGCGCAGACTGATGGCCTTCGCCCAATCCCGTCCGGGTGCCCTCTACTACGAGCTGGTCGACCAGGTCGCGGGCTGGGAGAAGCCGCGTCACGCGATCGTGTTTCATCACGGGATCGGCGCCAGCGCGGCGTTGTGGGCCGGCTGGTTGCCGCATCTTGCCGAGCGCTACCGGGTCGTGAGCTTCGACATGCGCGGCTGCGGCCGCTCCCACATTCCGGCGGGGGACTTCGAATGGTCGCTCGACCGCATGGTCGACGATCTTTTTGCAGTTGCCGATGCGGCGGGCCTGGAACGCTTCCATCTCGTCGGTGAATCGATCGGCGGCACGGTGGCGCTGGCGGCGGCAATCGCGCGGCAGGATCGGATCGCGACGCTCACGGTCAGCAACGGCGCGCACCTCGGCGCCTCCATCCAGCGCGTCCAGGCCTGGCAGGCGCAGCTCGACGAGGGCGGCGTGAAGGGCTGGTCCGATGCCTTCATGCCCGGCCGCTTTCACGACGGCGCGCTCAGCCCCGAGCGCTGGGCGTGGTTCGCCGGCCAGCAGGAGCGCTGGCCGCGCGAATCGATCCTGAAGGCGCTCGGGGTCCTGGTCGGCACGGATCTGACAGCGCGGCTCGGTGAAATAAGGTGCCCAACCCTGCTGCTCCATCCTGACGGCAGCCCGTTCATTCCCGTGCCGGTCATGGCGGAATTGCATCGCCTGCTGCCCTCCAGCCAGCTCAATGTTTTCGGGCATTCGCGGCACGGGCTGCCGTTTTCGCATGCGGCACAATGCGCCCAGTTGTTGCGCTCTTTTCTCGACTCGCAGGCGACGGGCTGATATCCGTCCCCGCCATCAAACAACGCCATGAGGAAACGATGAGACGCGTACTGGCCTCCGCTGTCGCTTTGGCGATTGCCCTGTCGGCGGGCCCGGGCTTTGCCCAGGAGAAGCTCACCGTGTGGTGGGTGAAGGGCTTCTACAAGTCCGAGGACGACGCGCTGTACGCGGCGATCAAGAAGTACGAGCAGAAGACCGGCACCAAGATCGAGCTGTCGCAGTACGCGGTCCAGGACATGAACGCCAAGTCGGTGGCCGCGCTCGACGCCGGCACCGTTCCGGACATCGCCTATGCCGATACCTACGACGTGCAGACCGCCGGCAAGTGGGCGTTCGACGGCAAGCTCGAGGACCTGTCCGACGTGCTCGCGCCGATGAAGGACCGCTTCGAGGCCGTCGCGCTCTCGACCGCCAACCTCTACAGCGACAAGGCCAAGAAGAAGGCCTACTACGCCTTCCCGATCAAGCAGCAGACCCTGCACATCCAGTACTGGAAGGACATGCTGGGCCAGGCCGGCTTCAAGGAAAGCGACATTCCCGGCACGTGGAAGGAATACTGGTCGTTCTGGTGCGACAAGGTGCAGCCGGGCATTCGCAAGGCGACCGGCCAGCGCCTGTTCGGCACGGGCTTCCCGATGGGTGTGGAGTCCACCGACTCCTTCCAGTCGTTCCTGAGCTGGGTCGACGCCTACAACGTCAAGCTGGTCGACGACAACGGCAAGCTCCTGGTCGACGACCCGAAGGTCAAGCAGGGCCTCGTCGCCGCGCTGACCGACTACACCCAGCCCTACGTCAAGGGCTGCACGCCGCCGTCGTCCACGACCTGGAAGGATCCCGACAACAACGTCGCCTTCCACAACAAGACGATCGTGATGACCCACAACTACACGATCTCGATCGCCGCCAAGTGGCTCGACGACGCCAACAACGAGACGCTGACGCCCGAGCAGCGCGCCGCCGGCCGCAAGGCCTACGACGAGTTGATCGCCACCGCCGGATTCCCCAAGAAGCCGGACGGCTCGCCGATGGTGTACCGCACCGCCGTCAAGGTGGGCGTGATCTTCGAGGCCTCCAAGAACAAGGCGAAGGCCAAGGACTTCCTGAAGTTCCTGCTCGAGGAGGACAATCTCCGTCCCTACGTCGAGGGTGCGCTCGGCCGCTGGTTCCCCGTCACCCTGGCGAGCCAGGCGAGCCCGTTCTGGCAGGCCGACAAGCACCGCAAGGCGGTGTACGACCAGTTCAAGGCCGGCACGACGCCGTTCGAATTCACCAAGAACTACAAGTTCACCATCCTGAACAACGAGAACGCCTGGGCCAAGGCGATGAACCGGGTGGTCAACGAGAAAGTGCCGGTCGACAAGGCGGTCGACGAGCTGATCGCCCGCATCAAGGAAGTGGCGGGCTGATTCCCGGGCCTCATGTTCCTCTCCCCCGTTAGGGGGAGAGGTTAGGTGAGGCGGGCATCGACGGGCGTCGCCCCTCACCCGTCCTCTCCCCCTGGCGGGGGAGAGGAGCAAGAGTGGAGCAGCGTTACGTGAGCACGACAGCGATCAACGAAGCCATTCGTCGGCCATCTCATCGAATGGGCTTTGCCCTGTCGGAGAAGCAGGTCTGGAGCCTGCTGTTCGTCGCGCCCTACCTGGCGATCTTCGTCGGCTTCGTCGTCTTTCCGGTGGGCTACGCCTTCTGGCTGGCCCGCAGCCCGCAGCTCTACGTCGAGCTGGCGCACGATCCGATCTTCCTGCGCACGGTCGTCAACACGCTGGTGTTCCTGATCGTGGCGATCAACGTGAAGATGGTGATCGCGCTCTTCCTGTCGGGATTTTTCACGCACAAGCGCTGGTGGGTGAAGGTGCTGGCGGTGCTGTTCGTGCTGCCCTGGGCGGTGCCGTCGATCCCGACCATCATCTCCGTCCGCTTCATGCTCAATCCGGAATGGGGCGTGATCAACACCCTGATCTTTTCGCTGACCGGCGACGACGGGCCGAACTGGCTGAACGACCCGACCCTGGCGCTGTCGCTCTCGATGGTCGTCCACATCTGGAAGTCGCTGCCGTTCTGGACGCTGATCCTGCTGGCGGGCCGTCTCGCCATTCCGGTCGAGCTCTACGAGGCCGCCTCGGTCGACGGTGCCGGAGGCTGGCATCGCTTCCGCTACATCACCTGGCCGTCGATCAGCACGCTCTACGTCACCTGCACGCTGCTCTCGATGATCTTCACGGTCGGCGACTTCAACAGCGTCTACCTGCTGACCGGCGGCGGCCCGGCCGACCTCACGCACGTGCTGGCCACGCTCGGCATCCGCTACCTGCGGCTCGACCAGCTCGGCCTGGCGATGGCTTCCATCGTATGCGCCCTGCCGCTGATCCTGCCGCTGGTCTATTTCATGATGAAGAGGCTGTCGCGATGACGCGGGCGAAGATCCTGCGCGGCGTCAGCACCGAGGCGGGCCTGCTGCTGATCGGCATCCCGGTCCTGCTGTGGACGCTGATTCCGATCTACCACATGTTCCTGTTCGCGATTTCGCCCAAGGACGCCGCCTTTTCCGGCCAGCTCTGGCCGACCAGCCCGACGATCCGCAACTTCGAGATCGTGTTCGGCCAGAAGCACCACTTCCTCTATCATTTCTGGCTGCAGATGTGGAACTCGCTGGCGATTTCCTGCGCCACTGCGCTGCTCACGCTGATGATCGCCAGTGCCGCGGCCTTCGCCATCAGCCGCCTCAGGATGAAGGGCGGGCGGCTGGTGATGAACATGGCGCTGTTCACCTATTTCATCCCCGCCGCGTTCCTCGCCGTGCCGATGTACAAGACCATGGGCATGTACGGCCTGCTCAACAACGATTGGGCGTTGATCCTGGCCATGGTCACGGTCGCTTCGCCCTATGCCATCTGGATCCTGCGCCAGGCCTCCGACAAGCTTCCCGTCGAGCTCGACGAGGCGGCGCTGATCGACGGCGCGTCACCCTTCCAGCTCTTCCGCCTGGTCTACCTGCCGCTGATGGTGCCGTCGTTGATCGCGGTTGGGACCTACGCGCTGCTGCTGGCGTGGAACGAATATCTCTACGCCTTCCTGCTGCTCTCGCGAGAAACCGCGATCACGCTTCCGGTCGCGCTCGGCAATTTTCTCTCGGCGGACGATTCGCCCTGGGAGCTGTTGATGACTGCAGGATTCATCTATGCCTTGCCGCCGGCGGCGATCTACTACGCCTTTCGGCGCTACATGTCGTCCGGCCTCACCGCCGGCGCCGTGAAGGGATAAGTGCGAGACTAACGGTCGACGAATCGCATCGCGGCATTCGTTTCCGACCGCGATCGGTTGCACGAATATGTGATCGCGCAACACCGCACCTCTTCAATGCATCCATTGCGCGCCTATATCGGTGTGGTTTGGCGTAGCTTGCGTAACGGGTGCGTGTGGTATGGGCGTTAGTACTAGTCCTAAGGTTGTTCCGCTGTTCGCGACACCGCTCGTCATTTTGGACGTGCCGGACGCAGTCGCGCTCAATGCCGAACTCCGGCGGACGATCCAGCAGCGCGAGCAGTCGCATCCCAGTACTCACAAGTCCAACATGGGCGGCTGGCAGTCGAGCTGGGACATGGACCGCTGGGGTGGCGCCGCGGCCGTCAAGCTGCTGGCCTTCGCCCGCAACCTCGCCAACCAGGTGACGACGAAGCCCGACGGCGCCGGCGGCGAGGGACCTTATCCCGGGCATTTTGCCGTGACCTGGATGGGCAACATGTGGGCGAACATCAATCGCTCGGGGCACGCCAACGAGTTCCATTCCCATCCCGGCGCCTACTGGTCGGGCGTCTACTACGTCGATGATGGCGGCATCTCGGCCGATCCGGCGCTGGGCGGCGAGCTCGAGTTCCTCGATCCGCGCGGGCCGGTGCCGTTGATGAATGCGCCGCACCTGCGCATGTCGGGCAGCCTGTCGGCGGGTGCGACCGAGAAGGTGGTGCCGACGGCGGGCCGCATGGTGATCTTCCCGGCCTGGCTGCTGCACCAGGTGCGGCCCTATCTCGGCACCGCTGAACGTATCTCCGTCGCGTTCAATCTCACGGTGTAGGCGCTGTCGGTCCGGGTGGTGGCAGCGGCGGCGTCGAGCCATTTGCGGGCGTCGTGCTGCTCGTGGAACACCTTGATCTGCCGATGCCGCTGCGCGTGCTGCGCAAACAGGATGGCTTGTCGGTGGACATTCGGTGATCCCGCGACGACGCCGATCGGTCCGACGTCGCCTTCTTCCTCGCGCTGACGGATCAGGTCGGCGAAGCGGCGGATCTTGTCGGCGCTGAACAGTGCCGTGACGCCGGTGACATCGATCATCTTGCGGTAGGGCCGCGCATTGGCGGCATCGATGCGGACCACGAAGTCGATCATGTTCTGCGGATCGAGCTCGCCCTTGGCGACGGCGATCACCAGGCGAGCCGGATGGGAGATGCACCAGGACAAGGCCATGCCTCCGTTCTGGCACCACCCCTCCGGGAGAGCAATGGCGAACGCCTCTGCAGGGGCAGCCGTTGCGTCTTCGGGCCGTAACCTTTCTGTGCCCTCCGCTACATGCACGCCGCCTGGGCAAGGACGACCGCCTGGAGACCTTGCATTTCCGCCGGCGGCAGGGTCGACGGATCGAGCGGCGTTCCGCCCTCGGCCATCGAGGCGTTCGACTTGCGCATCGCCGCGACCGCGGCGGCCATCTTGTCGGCCGGAATCTGGCCCTGCATGCATTGGCAGCTCTTCTCCGAACCGGTGGTGCGGCACACCGACATGAAATCGCTCTGGGCGAGCGACGCCTGCGACGCACCCAGCATCACGACGGCTGCACCAATGGCGATGATCGATCCACGCATACTACTCTCCCCCGTTAGGCGACGAATCATACACCGGCTCCGGGGCGAACTCATCTCCGCCGCAAGCGATCCGGTATCGACGGCACCCTCGATCCCTCGCTACGCTCGGCATGGAAAGTCTGGGGTGAAACTGCCATGTCCTCGATGCGAACGGGTGCCGATTACCGCGAACGGTTGCGCGACGGGCGGCGCGTCTACGTGCTGGGAGCGGGCCTGGTCGACGACGTCACGAGCCACCCGGCGACGCGCGCGATGGTCGACGAGTATGTCGCCTGGTACGACCGCCACCTCGATCCGGCCTGGCAGGACACCGTTCTGACTCCGGCCGGGCCGGACGGCGCCCGCACGCCGGTCGGCTACCTGGTGCCGCGCAACGCCGAGGATCTGGTGCGCATGGGGCGATGCTTTTCCGCCACGACCTTCCTCAGCGCCGGCAACATCACTCACACCCCGGCGTACGGCCATCTCATCGCCCTCGGCGTGCTGCATGCGGTCTCCCTCGGCCGCGGCTCACCCGAGCAGGTGGCCAATGCCGAGGCCTATCGCGCCGAGATCGCCCGCACCGGTCGCTTCCTGACCTTCGCCGCCGGCGCCGCGCCGATCGGCTATCGGCTGCGCGAGGATCCGGCCGGACGGGTGGCCCTCAAGATCGTCGGGCAGTCCGAGGCGGGCCTGGTCATCCGGGGCAAGATCGGCATGCACACGAGCCCGGCCTATGCCGAGGACGTCTATATCGGCGCCGTCAACGGCGCGGACTTCGAGGGCCGACGCGCAACCTTCGTGGTCGCGGTCAACGCGCCCGGCGTCACGGTGATCTGCCGCAAGGCCGCCGCCCGCGAGGCGGATGCGCCGCTCAGCAGCCGCTTCGACGAGCTCGACGGCCAGATGTGGCTCGACGACGTGACGGTGCCGTGGAACCGGGTCTTCCTCACCGAACCCTCTCCCGAGCCGGTCGCGCAATGGTTGTTCTGGCACCAGCTCTATTGCTGGCTTTCCAAGGCGGAATTCACCCTGGGGCTGGCGCTCGCATCGACGCACGCCATGGGGCTGATCGCGCACGATGGCACGATCGATCACCTGCTCGACCTGGTGAGCGACGTGCAGACCGTGCGGAGCTGCCTGACCGCTTGCGAGCTCGATCCGGAATGGACGCCACAGGGATTGTGTTCGCCCAACCACAGCCACGTCGCGGCCGGATCGCTCGCCATGCTGAAGGCACGTGGTCGCATGGGCGAGATACTCCGCATCCTGCCCGGCTCCTCGCTGGTCGTGGCGCCGAGCGGCAAGGACCTCGCCGAGCCGGCGCTCGCCCGAGGCCTGGAGGAATCGTTCGGCGGCGGCGGCTACAGCGCGGCGCAGCGCTCGGCCCTCCTGCAGATGGCGTGGGATCACGTCGGTTCCTCGCTCGACCATCGCGAGCACGTCTTCGAGCTTCACGCCAATGGCGGCGTGCTGACCTGGCGCGGTCGCCTGCGCCGCAGCTTCAATCGCTACAACGAGCTCGCCAACGCCGTGACGCGGCAGCTCGACCTGCCGATGCCGGAGATCAACCTCGATGCGATCCGCGATGCGCCGCTCGCCCCGCGGCGGCCGGTGGCGCCGACGACCAAGCCCGGAGCTTGATCTCCTGTGTGCTCCGGCTAACTGCGCTTGCCGAGATCGGCCATGAAGGCCTTGAGGCGCGGCGCCCATTTGGCGGCGTCGAGGCCCGATGCCGAATGGCCATAGTCGCTGTCGATCTCGAAATAGTCGGCGCTGACGCCCGCGGACTTGAGCCTGGCCATGACGTCGGGCGCGATGCTGGGCGGAAAGACCTTGTCGGTGCGCGACAGGACGTAGAGCAACCTGGCCCTGATCTTCGCGAAATCCTTCTCGGCGTCGAAACCCACGCTCGCCTTGCGCAGCACGACCAGCGAATTGGCATCGAACGCTTTCGCCCAGGCGAGGGCCCGGCGCACGATCTCGGTGTCGCGCGCCGCCTTGTCGGGAAACTTGTCGGTCAGCTGCTCGTCGATGCCGTAGCGGCGCAGTGTCGCCACCCGCATGTCGGTCAGCGTGCCGGTCACTCCACCGGTGTCGTAATACCAGCCGTTGTTCCAGTGCGGGTCCTTGGCGAGCTGGGCGACCAGCGATTTCACCGCAGCCTCGCCACCCGAGCCCTTGGGCGCGCTGACCACCGGCACCAGCCCGTCCATGAAATCCGGATAGCTGACGCCCCACTGGAACGTCTGGTAGCCGCCGAACGACGGGCCGGCGACCGCCACCAGGTGCCGGACGCCGATGCCGTCGAGCAGCGCCTTCTGCGCGTTGACGATGTCGACCAGCGTGATGTCGGGAAAATCCGGACCCCATTGATGGCCCCTGGCCGGATTGAGATGCGCCGGGCTGGTCGAGCCGTAGGACGAGCCCAGCATGTTCGACGACACGACGAACAGCTTGTCGGTGTCGATCGCCTTGCCCGGGCCGACCAGGCCGTTCCACGAGCCTTCCGCACCGTTGGCCGCGCCGCCGTCGGCGTAGCGGCCGGCCATGTGCTGGCTGGAGGTGAAGCCGTGGGTCAGCAGCACGGCGTTCCGGCCGTCGGAGGAAAGCGTGCCGTAGGTTTCGTAGGCGATGGTGATTTCCGGCATCACCACACCGCTTTCGAGCCTGAAGCGACGGATCGAAAAGGCGCGCTTCTGCACGTCCACCAGCTCGCCCTGGGCGCGCGCGCCGGCGGCGATCAGGGCCGGCGTCATCGACAGGGCGGCGAGCAGCGGGCGACGGCGCATGGTGTGTTCCTCTATGCCCGGGCGGGACTGAGCGGCAGGG
>CAZHQA010000071.1:0-19780 GCA_964533955.1 uncultured Reyranella sp.
CCGCCGCAAGCTGGCGCGAGACCAGCCGGGCATAGAGACCTCCTCGCATCAACAATGAAGAATGCGTGCCGCTCTCCGCCACGCGGCCCTCGTCCAGCACCACGATCAGGTCGGCATCGCGCACCGTCGACAGGCGATGGGCGATGACGATGGTCGTGCGGTCCGCCTGCAGCAGGTCGAGCGCGCGGCGCACGGCCTGTTCGTTGACCGCATCGAGATGCGACGTCGCCTCGTCCAGGATCAGGACGGGCGCGTCCTTCAGGAAGGCCCGCGCGATCGCCACGCGCTGGCGCTGGCCGCCGCTCAGGCTGGTGCCCCGCTCGCCGACGGTGGAGTCGAGACCGTCGGGCAGGGTCGCGACCAGGTCGTCGAGCGAGGCATGCCGGATCGCCGCCCGCAGGTCGGCCTCCGACGCATCCGGCCGGGCGATCAGGATGTTGGCGCGCAGCGTGTCGTTGAAGAGATACGTATCCTGCGCCACGAGCGCGATCAGCCGGCGCAGCTCGTCGAGTTTGTACTCCCTGAGGTCGGCGCCATTGAGCGTGATGCGGCCGGAATCCGGATCCCAGAAGCGCATCAGGAGCTGTGCCGTCGTGGTCTTGCCGGCGCCCGAGGTACCGACCAGCGCCACCGTCTTGCCGGCCGGGATGACGAAGCTCGCATTCGACAGGGCACGCCGGGTCTGGCCGGGATAGGTGAAGCTGATGTTTTCCAGAGCCAGGGCCGCTGCCCCCGGCCTGGCCGGCACGCCCGGCCCGTCGCGTACGGGTATCGGCTCGTTGGCCAGCGCGTAGACGCGCCGCGTCGCGCCCAGCGTGTCGGCCAGCTGGCGCCCGATCTGGGCGATCTCCGATACCGGCAGGAATGCCGCCATCGCGAGGATGGTGAAGAGCGGCAAGAGGCCGGGATCGATCCTGCCGCTGCCGGCGAGGGCGGCACCGGCGACGACTACGGCAAGGCCGCCCAGCCCGGTCAGCATCTCGAGGATGGCGTGCTGCAGCGTCAATTCGCGGAAGAACGGCAGGCGCAGGTCGATGTGATTCTGCGACAGCCGGTCGAGCTGCTGGCCGCGACGTCCCTCCTGCTGGAAGGCGACGATCTCGCCCAGGCCCTGCACCGAGTCGACGGCGAAGGCGCCGAGCTCGCCTGCGGCCTCGCGAGCCTCGCTGCCCAGCTGGTCGACACGCTTGCGCATCAGGAACGGGCTGAGGCCGACCGCGAGCAGGAAGGGCAGCAGCGCCACGGCCAGCCAGCCGTTGGTCGAGGCGAGCGCGGCGATGACGGCGGCCGGCACGAGGATCGCCACGAAGGCAGGCGCCACGGTGTGGGCGAAGAAATATTCGACCAGCTCGATATCGTGCGTCGCCAGCGCCATCAGATCGCCGGTGCGGCGGCGCACCAGGTAGGCGGGCGCCAGGGCATCGAGCTTGCGGAAGGCGTCGATGCGCATCTCGGCCAGCAGGCGGAAAGCCATGTCGTGCGCCAGCCACGATTCGAGCCAATGCAGCACGCCCGACAGCGGCGCCACGATGGCCAGGGCAATGGCGAGGCCGTGAATCGGCTGGTTGTGCTTCAGCGCCAGAACGATCAGCGCCGACAGCACGCCGACGCCGATGAAGCTGACCACGCGCAGCACGCCGAAGGTGAAGGTGGCGGCGAGCTTGCCCTTCCACGGCAGGATCACCTTCATCAGAGCGGCGACGACCTGGTACCAGGTGAGGCCCTCGGCCTTGATGATGCCTTCGGTCAGCGGCTTCACCGCTCCACCGGGCGTGTCGGCGATGGTCTCGACGCGGGCCGGCGCGGCGAACGAATCGCTGGCGGCGCTGCCGGCGCTGGCTTCGCGCACCTGCTCGGCCATCAGCCCGGCATAGACGCCGCCGCGGCCCATCAAGTCGGCATGGCGGCCGTGTTCGGTGACCTTGCCGCCGGCGAGCACGAGGATTCGGTCGCAATCGATCACGCTCGACAGGCGATGGGCGAGGATCAGCGTCGTGCGCCCGCGCATCAGCCGGTCGAGTGCCTCCTGGATCACCGCTTCGTTCTCGGCATCGACGGCGCTCAGCGCCTCGTCGAGCACCAGGATCGGCGTGTCGCGCAGCAGCGCGCGGGCGATGGCGAGGCGCTGGCGCTGGCCGCCGGACAGCTTGACGCCTTTCTCGCCGATCACCGTGGCGTAACCCTGCGGCAGCGACAGGATGAAATCATGGATGTTGGCGGCGCGCGCCGCGTCCTCGAGCTCGGCCTGGCCGGCGTCGGGCTTGCCGAGACGGAGGTTGTCCTCGACCGTGCCGTGGAACAGGAACGTGTCCTGGTTCACCACCGAGATCAGCGAGCGGATCTGGGCGAACGACAAGGAGCGCAGGTCGTGCCCGCCCAGGGTGATGCGGCCCTTGTCGGGATCGTAGAACCGCAGGAGCAGGCGCACGATCGACGATTTGCCGCCACCGGATGGTCCCACCAGTCCAAGTCGCTCGCCCGCCTCGGCGCGGAAGTTCAGGCCGTCGTGCACCGTGCGCCGGGTACCGGGATAGGCGAAGCGGACGTCCTCGAAGGCGATGACCGGCGCCAGAGCCTTGTCGAGCGGCGCGGGCAGGGCGTCGACGACCGCTGGCCGGTCGTCGAGGATCTTGTAGATGCCCTGCGCGGCCGACAGGCCGACCATGCCCTGGTGCAGCACGCTGCGCAGCTCGCGCATTGGCCGGAAGATCTCGACGCCCAGCATGAGGATGATCAGCAGGGCGGAAAGCTCCATCGCGCCCGACTGGACGCGGACAGCGCCGACGATCAACGCCGCCGCCGCGCCGCAGGCAATCGAGGTGTCGGTGATGCCGCGCGCCAGCGTGTTGGTGCCGAGCACCCACATGGTGCGGCGGAACAGGTCGCGCGCCTCGACCTCGAGCCTGTCGGCGCGCGCCTTGCCCTGGCCGAACGCCTTGAGCGTGGCCAGGCCCTGGATCGAATCGAGGAACTCGGCGGCGAAGCTGGCATAGGCGACCTGCCGTGCCCGCGAGTTGGCGACGTCCATCTTGTGCCACAGCGCCGGTGCGAACAGCGCCACCAGCGCGAACGCCAGCATGATCGACGCGACCGGCAGGTCGATGAAGGCGACGACGACGAAGATCAGCAGCGGCGTCAGCAAGGCGATCAGGAACTGCGGCAGGAACTGGCCGAAATAGGTTTCGAGCTGCTCCACGCCGTCGATCATCGACAGGGTCAGGCCGCCCGAGCGCTGGCGGCCGACCGTGCCCGGCCCGAGGCTTGCGATCTTGTCGTAGATCGTGCGGCGCAACACCTTCTGCACGCGCGCCGCGTTCTCGTGGGCGACCACGGCGCGCCAATGCTCCGCCGTGCCGCGCAGCATCATGACCAGCGCGATCAGCCCGATCGGCAGGACGAGATCCGACACCCCGCGTCCGGCGAATACCTGGCCGATCAGCCAGCCGAGCAACCCGAGGCGCGCGACACCGAGCCCGACCGACAAAAGCCCCACGGCGACGGCGCCCGCGATGCGGGCCCGTATGCCTTTTGTGAACGTAAGAAGTCGTGGTTCGATGTGCATACGCCGGATCGTAGGCCGAACATTCTTATTCGTCAGTGCACAATTCGGTAAATCCGCTGTACAAATCTGAACATGCAGCCGAGTTGGGACGACCTCCGGATTTTCCTCTCCCTGGCGCGCGGAGGCACGCTGACCATGGCGGCCAAGGCCCTTGGCGTCAGCCATCCCACGGTGGCGCGGCGGGTACAGGCCCTCGAACAGCAGATCGGCGCCCGCCTGTTCGAAAGGCTGCCCGACCGCTTCGTCCCGACCGCCGCCGGCGAGGAGCTCCTGGCCGACACCGAGGCCATGGAGAAGGCAGCCCTGTCGATCAACCGGCGCAGCGCCGGGCTCAGCGACACGGTGAGTGGCGTGGTGCGACTGTCCGCCGGCGAGGCCATGGCGGTGCTGGTCGCACGACACCTGCCATGGCTGCGCGCCCGGCTGCGCCACATCGAGTTCGAGGTGATCGCGAGCCACACGCTCGCCAATCTCTCGCGGCGCGAGGCCGACCTGCTGATCCGGGAGCAGGTGCCGGAGCTTGCCGGCATCGTCACCCGCAAGCTCTGTCATGTCGCCCATGCGATCTATGCCGCGCGCACCTTCGAGCTCAAGCGCACGACGATGGCCGCGCTGGCCGACCTGCCCTGGATCGGCTTCGACGACGACCACAGCTACATGCCGGGCCAGCACTGGCTGCACGAGCAGCTCGGGCGGCGGCCGGAAATCAGGGTCAACAACTGGCTCGTCCTGCACGATGCGGTACGCGTCGGATCGGGTCTCGCCGTGATGCCCTGCTATCTCGCCGACCAGGATCCGGCGCTGCGTCGGGTCGGCAGCGTGCTGCCCGAGATCACCACCGGGCAGTGGCTGCTGGTGCACCGCGACTTGCGCGCCCTGCCGCGGGTGCGGGCGGTCATGGACGCGCTGGTCGAGCTCTTCCAGCGCCATCGGCATGTTCTGGAAGGCCGTGGCCGAGGAGCGCTATAGTTCCCGCAACAACCAATCGGGAGAAGCGCACATGAACGGCTTGAAGCGCACGCTCGGCGTGCTGGCGTTGGTCAGTGTTGCGGCGACGGCGCAGGCGGAATCGCCGGTGCCGACGGCGAAGCCCGAGGAGGTCGGCCTCTCCTCCGCCCAACTCAAGCGGATCGAGGAGGCGACCGCCAGGAACATCGACGAGGGCATCATTCCGGGCGCAGTGATGCTGGTGGCACGCCACGGCAAGGTCGCCTGGGTTTCGGTGCAGGGCACGCGCGAGCCGAACGGCGACGCGATGAAGTACGATTCGATCTTCCGTATCTATTCCATGACCAAGCCGATGGTGACCACGGCGCTGATGCAGATGGTCGAGGAAGGCCGCCTGCAGGTCACCGATCCGGTCTCGAAGTTCCTGCCGTCGATCGGCCAGATGAAGGTCGGCACCGAAGTCGTCGGCGCCGACGGCAAGCCGATGTTGCATCTCGCCGATCCGGCGCGGCCGATGACCGTGCAGGACCTGATGCGCCACACCTCGGGGCTGGTCTACGGCGCGCGCGGCACCAGCCTGGTCTACCAGGAATACGTGAAGGCCAAGATCGGCGACCGCACCGCGACCAACGAGGAGTTCGTGGCGCGGCTTTCCAAGATGCCGTTGCACTTCAATCCGGGCGATCGCTGGGAGTACAGCGTCGCCGTCGACGTGCAGGGCCGGCTGCTCGAGGTGCTGAACGGCGGCAAGCCGCTGAACGAGGTGCTGGGCGAGCGCATCTTCAAGCCGCTCGGCATGACCGAGACATCGTTCCAGGTGTCGGCCGACAAGCTCGGCCGGGTGGCGCAACCGGCGCCCGCGACCAGCGGCAAGACGACGACCGTGCGCTTCAAGCCGGACGACGGCGCGAAGTACCAATCGGGGGGCGGCGGGCTGTTGAGCACGACCGACGATTACCTGCGCTTCACCGCGGCGCTCGCCAACGGCGGGGCGCTCAACGGCAAGCGCATCATCGGCAAGCAGACGCTTGCCTTCATGACCGCCGACCATGTCGGCAGCCGGCCGGGCCGTCCGCCGGGCTTCGGTTTCGGCCTCGGCTTCGAGGTGCGCACGGCGGTAGGCGACTCGGCGCAGCCGGGCACGGTCGGCGAATACGGCTGGTCGGGCGCCGCGGGCTCGACCTTCTGGGTCGATCCCAAGAACGAGCTGTTCGCCATCTACATGATCCAGGCGAACGATGCCGACACGCGCGACCTGCGGATGCAGTTCCGGTCGATGGTCGAGGCGGCGCTGCTCGACTGATCGCTGCCCGACGAATCAGGGGAGGATACGATGAGATGTCTTGCATTGAGCGCGCTTGCCCTGGCGAGCGCGGCGGCGATTGCGCATGCCGAGACGCCGGTGCCGATGGCCGGCTCGCCCGAGGAAGTCGGACTGTCGTCGGTTCAGCTCAAGCGGATCGAGGAAGTCACGAAAAAACAGATCGACGATGGCTTGGTGCCGGGCGCGGTCATGCTCGTCGCGCGGCGCGGCAAGGTCGCTTGGGTCAGCGTACAGGGCAAGCGCGACCCGGCGCAGCCTGACCCGATGAAGCTCGATTCGATCTTCCGCATCTACTCGATGACCAAGCCGATCGTCAGCACGACGCTGATGCAGCTGGTCGAGGAGGGCCGGCTGCAGATCACCGACCCGGTGTCGAAATACCTGCCCGAGATCGGCAACATGAAGGTCGGCACCGAGGTGACGGGCTCCGACGGCAAACCGATGCTTCAACTTGCCGACCCGACTCGTCCGATGACGGTGCAGGACCTGCTGCGCCACACCTCCGGCCTGACCTACGGCAGCCGCGGCACGTCGCTGATCAACGCCTCCTACGTCGATGCCGGCATCGGCAACCGCGACAACACGGTGCAGGAGATGGTGAGCAAGCTCTCGAAGCTGGCGCTGAAGTTCAATCCCGGCGACCGCTGGGAGTATAGCGTCGCCGTCGACGTGCAGGGTCGGCTGATCGAGGTGCTGACCGGCAAGAAGCTCTCTGACGCGGTCGCCGAGCGCGTGCTTCAGCCGCTCGGCATGGTCGACAGTGGCTTCCAGGTGCCGGCGGCGAAAGTCGCACGCGCCGCGCAGCCGGGTCCGCGGCCGAACGGTCAGCCGATGACGCCGCGCTTCAAGGTCGATGACGGCGCCCGGTACGAATCGGGCGGTGGCGGCATGCTGAGCACGATGGAGGACTATCTGCGCTTCACGATGGCGATCACCGGTGGCGGCTCGTTCCAGGGCAAGCGTATCCTGGGCAAGCAGACCGTTGCCTTCATGACCGCCGATCACACCGGCAACCGGCCGGGACGCCCGCCGGGCCTGGGCTTCGGGCTTGGCTACGAAGTGCGCACGCGGGTCGGCGATTCGGCAATACCGGGCTCGGTCGGCGAGTATGGCTGGGCCGGCAATGCGGGCACGCTGTTCTGGATCGATCCCAAGGAGCAGCTGATCGCAATTTACATGGTGCAGGTCAGCGATCCCGATCGCGTCGAGTTGCGCAATCGCTTCCGTACGATGGTGCAGGCCGCGCTCATCGACTAGAAGAGCCTCCTGAGTGACCCCCTCATGCTGAGGAGTGCCGCGCAGCGGCGCGTCTTGAGGCATGGCAACACGACGTTCGTTGCCACCCTTCGAGACGCGGCCCTGTGGTCCGCTCCTCAGGGTGAGGCGGGCGTGAAAGGGAGGTCTCTTCGATGCTTCTTCGTTCGATTTTTGCACTCGCCGGCATCCTGCTGGCCGGGCCGGTGGCCGCTCAGCAACCGATCAAGATTGCCCTGATCTACGGCAAGACCGGGCCGCTCGAGGCCTATGCGCGCCAGACCGAGGCGGGCTTCATGCTCGGCCTCGAATATGCCACGCAGGGCAAGATGGAGATCGATGGACGCAAGATCCAGGTCATCCTGAAGGACGACCAGCTCAAGCCCGACATGGGCAAGGCAGCGCTGGAACAGGCGTATGGCGACGACAAGGTCGACATTGCCGTCGGCACCACGGGCTCGGCAGTGGCGCTCGCCATGCTGCCGATCGCCGAGGAATACAAGAAGGTGCTGATCGTCGAGCCGGCGGTGGCCGACCAGATCACCGGCGACAAGTGGAACCGCTATGTCTTCCGCACCGGCCGCAGCTCGATGCAGGACGCGCTGGCGGCCGCGGCGACGCTCAAGGACGAGAACATCAGCATCGCCACGCTCGCCCAGGATTATGCCTTCGGCAAGGATGGCGTGGCGTCGCTCAAGGAGGCGCTGGCCGCCGTCGGCTCGAAGGCCAAGATCGTGCACGAGGAGTATGCGCCGCAGACCACGACCGACTTCACCGCCTCCGGCCAGCGCATCTTCGATGCGCTGAAGGACAAGCCGGGCCGCAAGGTCGTCGTGGTGATCTGGGCGGGCGCCCATCCGCTGCCCAAGCTGATGGACCTCAAGCCGGAGCGCTACAAGATCGAGATCGCGCCGGGCGGCAACATCCTGCCGGTCATGGCGGGCTGGAAGCAGTTCCCCGGCCTCGAGGGCGCCATTTACTACTACTGGGGGTTCCCCAAGAACCCGGTGAACGACTGGCTGGTCACCGAATACAAGAAGAAGAACAACGGTGCGCCGCCGGACTTCTTCGTCGCTGGCGGCATGGCCGCCGGCATGGCCGTGGTCGCGGCGATCAAGAAGGCGGGCAGCACCGACACGGAGAAGCTCATCGCCGCCATGGAAGGCATGGAGTTCGACACACCGAAGGGCAAGATGACCTTCCGCAAGGAAGACCATCAGGCCCTGCAGGCGATGTATCAGTGGCGCATGAAGGCCAATGCGGCCGACAACGTCGACCTGCTCGAGCTGGTGCGCGAGATCCCGGCCGACGAGATGAAGCTGCCGGTCAAGAACAAGCGGTAGGGCGCGCATGGTGTCCTCCCGAGCCGAAGGCGAGGGACCTTTCTCGATGCAGACAGAAAGGTCCCTCGCGGCGCTCGGGATGACACCTGTTCCTGCCTCGACGTCATGCTCGAAACCCAAGCCCTGACCATCCGCTTCGGCGGCCATGCCGCCGTCGACGGGGTGAGTTGCGCCTTCAGGTCGGGCACGCTGACCTCGATCGTCGGGCCCAACGGCGCCGGCAAGACGACCTATTTCAACCTGATCTCGGGCCAGCTGCCGGCGACCTCGGGCAAGGTATTGCTGAACGGGCACGACATCACGCGCCTGCCGGCGCCGCGGCGCACGCTGCTCGGGCTCGGGCGCGCCTTCCAGCTGACCAACCTCTTCCCCAACCTGACGGCGCTCGAGAACGTGCGGCTCGCCGTGCAGGTGAAGAGCGGCAAGGCACTCGACCTGCTGAGCCGGACCTCGACGCATCGCGAGCTCGGCGATCGCGCGCGCGAGCACCTGGCGGCCGTGTCGCTGGCGGACCGCGCCGACGCCGTCGCCGCGACCCTGCCGCACGGCGACCAGCGCAAGCTCGAGGTCGCGATCCTGCTCGCGCTCGAGCCCGACATCTTCATGTTCGACGAGCCGACCGCGGGCATGAGCATCGACGACGTGCCGACGGTCCTCGAGACCATCGCGGCCATCAAGCGGCGCGGCGACAAGACCATCCTGCTGGTCGAGCACAAGATGGACGTGGTGCGCTCGCTGTCCGACCGCATCGTCGTGCTGCACCAGGGCAAGCTGGTCGCCGACGGCACGCCGGCCGAGGTCATCAACTCCGACATCGTGCGCGAAGCCTATCTCGGTGGAGCGGCCGATGCCTGAAGGCTCCTCATGTTCCTCTCCCCCCCGCTGGGGGAGAGGAGGAAGAGGCTGAGCGATGCCTGAGCCTCTTCTTTCCCTGCGCGGCGTCAGGACCGACATCGGGCGCTATCACATCCTGCACGGCGTCGACTTCGACGTGGCCGAGGGCGGGCTGACGATGCTGCTCGGCCGCAACGGCGCCGGCAAGACCACCACCTTGCGCACCATCATGGGCATGTGGCGGGCCGCGGCGGGCGAGATCCTGTTCGCCGGCCGCGACATCACACGGCTCGCGACGCCCGACATCGCCCGGCTCGGCATCGCCTACGTTCCCGAGAGCATGGCGATCTTCGCCGACCTCACGGTGCAGGAGAACCTGATCCTCGCCGCGCGCTCCGGCCCGCCCGACGCCCGGCGCCTCGACTGGATCTTCGCCCGCTTCGAGGCGCTCAAGCGGTTCTGGCAGCTGCCGGCCGGGCATCTCTCCGGCGGCCAGAAGCAGATGCTGGCGGTGGCGCGCGCCATCGTCGAGCCGCGCCGGTTGCTGTTGATCGACGAGCCGACCAAGGGCCTGGCGCCCGCCATTATCGCCAACATGATCGCCGCCTTCCGCGAGCTGAAGGACGGCGAAGCGACCCTGCTGGTGGTCGAGCAGAACTTCGCCTTCGCCCGCCAGCTCGGCGACAGCGTCGCCGTGATGGACGACGGCAAGGTGGCGCATACCGGCGCCATGGCCGACTTCGCCGGCGACCCGGCGCTCCAGCAGCACCTGCTGGGGCTGGGGATGGGGGAGCATCAATGAAGACCATGAAGCGCGACTGGCTTCCGCTCCTGCTGATCCCCGTGCTCGCCGTCGTGGCGCTGCCGCTGGTCGGCTCGCCGGCCAGCTGGGTGACGCTCACCGTCGCCGGCCTGGCGATGGGGCTGATGATCTTCGTCATGGCCTCGGGCCTGACCTTGACCTTCGGCCTGATGGACGTGCTGAACTTCGGCCATGGCGCGTTCATCGCCGTCGGCGCCTTCGTGGCGGCGAGCGTGATGCTGGCGCTCGGCTCCTGGATGCAGGCCGACTCGCTGTGGCTCAACCTCGCGGCCTTCCTGCCGGCCGTGCTCGCCGCCATGGCGGTGAGCGGCGCGCTCGGCCTCGTCTTCGAGCGGGTCATCGTGCAGCCGGTCTATGGCCAGCATCTCAAGCAGATCCTGGTGACCACCGGCGGCCTGATCGTGGCCGAGCAGCTTCTCAAGCTCGTGTGGGGGCCTGAGCAGATCACCCTGACGCGGCCGACGGCGCTGCGCGGCGCCTTCCTGCTGGGCGACATCGCAATCGAGAAGTACCGGCTGCTGGCCGTCGTCATCGGCCTGCTGGTGTTCGCCGCGCTGGCGCTGACCCTCAACCGAACCCGGGTCGGCCTCCTGATCCGCGCCGGGGTGGAGAACGGCGAGATGGTCGAGGCGCTGGGCTATCGCATCCGCCGGCTGTTCGTCGGCGTGTTCGTCGCGGGCTCCGCGCTGGCCGGCCTGGGCGGCGCGATGTGGGGCCTTTACCAGGAGACCGTGACGGCGGCGATCGGCGCGCAGGTGATCGTGCTGGTGTTCATCGTCATCATCATCGGCGGGCTGGGCTCGGTCGGCGGCTGCTTCGTCGGCGCCCTGCTGGTCGGCCTTACCGCCAACTATGTCGGCTTCCTCGCGCCCAAGATGGCGCTCGGCTCCAACATCCTCCTGATGGCGATCATCCTGCTGTGGCGGCCGCAGGGCCTCTTTCCCGTGGCGAAGAGGTGATCATGCTGCGCGCGCTCCTCTCCGACGACCTGCCGCGCAGCCGCTGGCTCGCCATCGTGCTCGTGGCCATCGTGGTCGGCCTGGCCGTGGCGCCGTTCCTTTTCCCGGGCGCCAAGTCGCTGAACGTGGCGGCCAAGATCTGCGTGTTCATCGTGCTGGCCGCGAGCTTCGACCTGCTGCTGGGCTACACCGGCATCGTCTCCTTTGCCCACACGATGTTCTTCGGCATCGGCGCCTATGGCGTGGCCATCGCGCTCACCCGGATGGGGGCGGGCTGGGATGCCGTCGCCGTCGGTGTCGTGGCGGGCCTCGTCGTCGCGATCGTGCTGGCCACCCTGATCGGCCTGTTCAGCCTCCGGGTGCGCACGATCTTCTTCGCCATGATCACGCTCGCCGTGGCCAGCGCCTTCCTGATCCTGGCCTCGCAGCTCTCCGACATCACCGGCGGAGAGGACGGATTGAACTACCGTCTGCCGGCCGTGCTTCGGCCGTCGTTCAGGCCGTTCGAGGGCTTCAACGGGCGCCTGCTCGATTATTATCTCGTGTATGGCGTGTCGCTGGGGCTGGTCCTGGTGCTTCTGCGCATCGTGAACTCGCCGTTCGGCAGCGTCCTGATGGCGATCCGCGAGAACCCCTTCCGCGCCGAGGCGATCGGCTATCGCACCGTCGTCTATCGCACCCTGGCGAGCTGCATCGCCGCGGCGGCGGCGGCGCTGGCCGGCGCGCTGCTGGCACTGTGGTCGAGCCAGACCAATCCGGACACCACGCTCAGCTTCGACATCATGGTCGACATCCTGCTGATGGTGGTGATCGGCGGCATGGGCACGACCTACGGCGCCGCCATCGGCGCCGTTCTGCTGGTGCTGGCGCAGAACTACCTGCAAGGCCTGGTCGGCGACCGCTGGCTGCTCTGGCTCGGCGTCGCCTTCATCCTCTGCGTCTATTTCTTCCCGGCCGGCATCGTCGGCCGGCTGAGGCAGAAGGTATATACGAAAGACGTTGACAATTGACGTAGTTTTTGTATATTTGTCGGTCGCGGAAATCGCAGGAGTTGGGCGTTTGCGACACCGACGTGAAAGACAGGACGGGACCGACGCCGCCTCTGCGGGTGAGGGGACCCCCCGTGTTTTTTGCTTATTTTAAGCGTTACCGCGCGGTAACCGGTGACCCAACCAATAGTGTCGCGGAAATGGGGGGCCCTTTTCCGTCCCTTTTTAAAGACGTTACTTTTGGTAACCGATCCTACATGTGGTAGCGCGGCAATCAGATCGCGATCTGTCGGATGCCGCCGCGTGGCTGGCCGGCCTCGATGTTGCGCCACAGGATCTCGTGGCCCTCGGGCAGCGGCCGGTTGTTGGCCATGGTGAGCCAGATCCTGAGCAACAGGCGGTCATGCCCGGTCGAGGCGTCGTCCTCGAACGGCGTGCGGCCATGATAGGTGACGTGGCTGTTGATCAGCTGCAGGTCGCCGGGCTCGAGCGTCATCTCGAAGCAGAGTTCCTGCGCTGTCGTCATCAGCAGGTCGAGCGCTTCCTTCTGCGTCGCCGTGAGCTTGGGGATGTCGGCCGCCATCTGGGCCGCCTCGATGAAGGTCAGCGAATAGTGCGACGTGAACTTGCCGTCGCGCAGGCCGAAGATGGGCAGCGGGTACGCCGTCGCCCGCGTGGTGCTGGAACCGTCCTTGCCCGTGCCCTCCTCGCCGAAGCGGCTGCGCCAGTAGTCGGTGAACAGCGCGTCGAGCAGGTCCGGGCGCTTGGCGAGGATGGCGTTGTGGATGGCGGGCGTCGAGGCGAGGGTGCTGACGCCGCCCTTGCGGGCCTGACGCACGCAGAGCAGGCCGACGACGTCGGTGCGGTCGGTATGGAAGCGCAGGCTGCCGTTGGTCAGGGTGCGTGCATACGAGGAGAGAAACGTGCCGCCCTTCTGGTCCCTGGTCTGGCCGTAGGTGCCACCGACATGCGCGCCCTCGTCGCGGATTGCGCGCATCAGCTCGCCGCTGCGGTTCTGGAAGACCGGCGTGCCGAGATGCGTGCCGAGGCCGAAATAGACGCGACGCAGATCGTCCTCGTCGTAGCGGTCGACCGGAAAGCCACGCAGCTTCATGATGCCGCTGCCGTTCTCCAGCTCGTCGGCAATGTCGGCGAGCAGGCCGTCGAGGCCGGACAGCGGGAAATCCTGGCGCGTGATCTGCGACCAGGCGAGCCCCTTCGCCTTCACGGCCGCGAGCGCCGCATCGAGCGCGGCGATGGCCGATCCCGGCAGCTCGCGTATCCAGCGCTTGGAGTCCTTGATGTCCTTGCCCTGCCACACGACAGGGCCGGTGAGCGGCGTGCGGTTCGTCATGCGGCGATGGTCGCAGATTTCACCGCCGGCCGTGAAGCATTTTCACGAGCGGAGCGAATCGCCGAAACCCGCGGCAGGGGAAGCCAGCGCCTTCCGCATGTTGATCGACGTCGGATAGTCGAAGCCCGGATGGGCGTCGCGCGAGGTCTCGACGTAGCCCAGCGACGCGAAGAGCCGCTGGTTCCCGGTCAGCACCACGCGCACGCCGAGCCGCACGCCGGGCAGCCCGCGGCGGCGGGCATCGGCCTCGACCGCGTCGATCAGGCGCCGGGCGACGCCGAGGCCGCGCGCCTGCGGCAACACGGCGAGACGGCCGAAATAGAGATCGCCTTCCAGCAGCTTGGTCATGACGCAACCGACGACCTCGCCGTTCCGCTCCGCGACGATCGCGCCGGCGCCCTTGCGCAGCTCGCGGGCGATGCCCTTGGCCGTCTCACGGAACGCCCCCGACTCCGGCGTCAGCTTGCCGCGGTACTGCTCGAAGGCGGCGGCGATGGTGGCCGCCACGGAGGCCGCGTCGCCGACGATCGCCGGGCGCACGACAACGGTGTCGCTCATGCCAGTCTTCTCGCGTAGGCTGCCGCCAAAGGCGAAGCGAGAAAATCTATGGCCGACAATACCATCGAAGTCCGCAAATTGACGCCGGTGATCGGCGCCGAGATCTTCGGGGTCGACCTTGCCCATCCGCTGGGCAACCAGGCCTTTCAGGAGATCCATGACGCGCTGATGGAGAACCTGGTGATCTTCTTCCGCGATCAGGAGCTGACGCACGACCAGCACAAGGACTTCGGACGCCGCTTCGGCGAGCTCCACCTGCATCCGACGTCGGCGCGCAAGGACGGCGAGCATCCCGAGATCCTGGTCATCAAGGCCGACGAGAACTCCAGGCATGTCGCCGGAGAGGAATGGCATTCCGACGTGTCGTGCGACGTCGAGCCGCCGATGGGCAGCATCCTCTACATGAAGGAGCTGCCGCCGGATAACGGCGGCAACACGCTGTTCTGCAACATGTACCGCGCATACGAGACGCTTTCGCCACCGATCCAGCGGCTGTGCGAGGGGCTGACCGCGATCCACGACGGCGCGCAGGTCTATGGCGGCCGCTTCGGCTATGCGCCGAAGGAGGGCGGCTTTCCCAAGGCGGAGCATCCCGTCGTGCGCACCCACCCGGTCACGGGACGAAAGGCGCTCTACGTCAATCGCAACTTCACCACCCGCATCGTCGGTCTCGGCAAGAACGAGAGCGATGCCCTGCTCGACATGCTGTACCGCCACAGCGAGACGCCGGAGTTCCAGTGCCGCTTCGCCTGGCGTCCCAACTCGATCGCCTTCTGGGACAACCGCTCGGCCATGCATCATGCGCTTTGGGACTACTTCCCGCACAAGCGGCTGGGCTATCGCGTGACGGTAAAGGGCGACAAGCCGTTCTGCCGCGCATAGGGATCGCAATGGCGCTCATCACCTATCTCACCCGCATCCAGTTCGACTTCGGCGCGCTCGCGCTGCTGGAGAGCGAACTGCAGCTGCTCGGCATCCGCCGTCCGCTGATCGTCACCGACAAGGGCGTGATCGCCGCCGGGCTGTGGGCGCGGGTGAAGGAACACCTGCCGGGCAACCTGCCGCTGTCGATCTATGACGGCACGCCGGAGAACCCGACCGAAGCCGCCATGCGCGATGCGCTCAGGATGTACAAGGAGGAGGGCTGCGACGGCATCGTGGCGATCGGCGGCGGCTCGCCGATGGACCTGGCCAAGGCCGTCGCCCTGATGGCGACCCATCCGGGCCAGTCGCTGCAGCCTTACGCGATGGTCGAAGGCGGCGCGGCGAAGATCACGTCCAAGGTCGCACCGATCGTGGCCATTCCCACCACCTCGGGCACCGGCAGCGAGGTGAGCCGCGGCGGCGTCATCATCATGGACTCCGGGCGCAAGCTTGCCATCGGCAGTCCGCACCTGATCCCCCGGCTCGCGCTGATCGATCCCGAACTGACGCTGGGCCTGCCGCCGCACCTGACGGCCGGCACCGGCATGGATGCCTTCACGCACAACATCGAATGCTTCCTGTCCAATGTCTTCAATCCGCCGGCCGATGCCATCGCGCTCGACGGGCTGGAGAAGGCCTGGAGGTACGTCGAGCGGGCGACGCGCGACGGCGCGGACCGCGAGGCGCGCTACAACATGGCGATGGCCGCCATGGAAGGCGCCATGGTGTTCCAGAAGGGACTGGGTGCCGTGCATGCGCTCAGCCATCCGACGGGCGGTCTCAAGGGCTACCGCCTGCATCACGGCACGCTGAACGCCGTCTATCTGCCGGCGGTGCTGCGCTTCAACGAGCCGGCGGTCGGCGCCAAGTACGAACGCGTCGCCCAGCTGATGGGCCTGCCGGCGCGCGAGGCCAATGCCGCGGGCGTCGCCAATGCGGTGGCCGAGCTCAACGGACGCCTCGGCATCCCCACCGGGCTCGGTGCCATGGGGCTCGGGCAGGAGACCGTCGAGGCGATCGCCGACGGCGCGCTGGGCGATCACTGCCACCTTTCCACGCCGCGCCAGCCGACCAAGGCGCAGTATGTCGAGCTGATCGAACAAAGCTGGGGCTGAACAAATGAAAGTCAGGGGGAAAGTCTGCGTCGTCACGGGCGCGGCCGGCGGCATCGGCGAGGCGATCGCCCGACGTTATGCCAAGGAAGGCGCCAAGGGCGTCGTCGTGGCCGACATGGACGGCGGGCGGCTCGAGAAAGTCGCCGGCGATATCGGCGCTCTCGCGGTGCCCGGCGACATCGGCCGGGAAAGCGAGGTCAAGCGTCTGATCGAGCAGGCCGAGAAGAAGTTCGGCCAGGTCGACGTCTTCTTCTCGAATGCCGGCATCGGCCGCGGCGGCCATGAGGATGCGACCGACAAGGATTGGGCAGACAGCTGGGCCGTCCACGTGATGGCGCACGTCTATGCGGCGCGGGCTCTCGTCCCGAAGATGCTGGCGCGCGGCGAGGGCTATCTGCTCAACACGGCAAGTGCGGCGGGACTGCTCGCCTCGATGGGCTCGGCGCCCTACGGCGTCACCAAGCACGCCGGCGTGGCGCTGGCCGAGCACCTGTCGATCCAGTACGGCGACAGGGGCATTCGCGTCTCGGTGCTGTGCCCGCAGGCGGTCGACACCAACATGCTGCGCATGGCGGGCGCGACCGCGGCCTCGGTCGACGGCGTGCTCAACACCGACGCCGTCGCGCAAGTCGTGATCGACGCCATGGAGGCCGAAACCTTCCTCATCCTGCCGCATCCCGAGGTGAAGGAGTACATGACGCGCAAGCTCGATCGCGACCGCTGGTTGCGCGGCATGCGTCGCCTGCGCGACAAGACGGGCGAGGGACAGCGACGGCCCGGTTGACGCGGGCCTGACGAGCAGCGATTGTCCCGGCCCCATGCTGCGACTGAAAACGCTTCGACTTACCGGCTGATCCGCCGCCCTGGCGGGCGGATCCCGCGTCGTCGTTCGTCGTCTTCAAAGCAGTCGTTCCATGATCTCCTACATTTCGCACCTGTTCGCCGACATCGGCCTGTGGACCGCCATCGGCGTCACCCTGATCGCCGGCCTGATGCGTGGCTTCGCGGGCTTCGGCTCGGCCATGCTGATGGCGCCGATCTTCGCCATCCTGTTCGGCTCGGCCGAGATGGTCGTGACGGTGGTTGCGATCGAACTCGTCGTGTCGCTGCAGCTCTTTCCCCAGGTCAGGGGCCATGCCGACTGGCGGACGCTGATGCCGATGAGCATCGCTGCCTGTGCCGCCATGCCGCTCGGCGTGTGGGCGCTGGCCAGCGTGGACAAGGGCACCATCGTGACCGCCGTGTCGGCGGTGATCGTGGCCTTCGTCGTGCTGATGTGGAGCGGCTGGAAGTATCGCGGGCGCCGCTCGCCGATCGCCGCTGCGACGGTCGGCGCGGTTTCGGGCGCGATGATGGCCACGACCAGCGTCGGCGGCCCGCCGGTCCTGCTCTATCTCCTGTCGGGCAACGATCCGCCGGCGGTGAACCGGGCCAACATCGTCACCTATTACTTCCTGACGCAGTTCCTGCTGATCGTCATCGTGCTGGCGACCGGCGTGGCCGGCTGGGACGCTCTGGCAAGGGCGGTGGTGCTGTTCCCGGTGATGGTGCTCGGCGCCTGGCTGGGCGGGCGCCTGTTCCACGGCCTCGCCAGCGAGCGGCTCTATCGCAACGTCGCGCTCGCCATTTTGTTCTCGACCGGCGTGTTCGGCCTGTTGCGCGAGTTCATCGTCCGCTAGGGCGGCAGACCGTCTCGTAGCCCCAGGTGTTGCAGGACAGCAGGTTGGTGCCGCCGCCGGCGAGGCTGTAGTGCGTGCCTTCGGAAGCGTTGGGTCGGGGTTCCGGCACCGGCGGCGCACACGCCACGACGAGGGCAGACAGGACCAGGGTGGCGAGCCGTCTCACGCGGCTCGCTGCGCCTCGGCGGCGTCCTGCATGATGGTGACGCGCCAGTGGATCCGCTTCTCCTCGATCGGATAGCCGCCGGTCGCCGAATGGAGCGCACAGCGATTGTCCCAGATCACGATGTCGCCGACCTGCCACTTGTGCCGGTATTGCGCCGTGGTGGCGACCATGTGCTCGGTGAGCTCGCCGATCAGCTTCTCGCTGTCGGCGTCGGTCAGGCCCTGGATGCGGGTGATGTGATAGGGGTTGGCGTAGAGCGAGGTGCGGCCGGTCTCCTCGTGCACGCGCACGATCGGATGCACGGCCGGCGGCCGGTTGCGATCTTCTGGATCGAGCAGGTCGTTGCCGCGCCGGCCGCGGCCGCCGTAGACATGCTCGGCCTTCAGTCCCTGGATGCGCCGCTGCAGGGTCTCGGGCAGCGTTTCGTAGGCGTCGTACATGCTGGCGAACAGCGTGTCGCCGCCGTACGACGGAATCTCGATGCCGTAGAGCTGCGTGCCCTTGCAGATATCCTGGTCCCACGGCGAGTCGGTGTGCCAGCCGCCGCCACGGTCGTAGATCGTCTTGTCGACCTGGCCGTCGGGCTTGCGCGTGCCGATGCCCATCACGGTGAGCTCAGGATGGTCGGGATGACGCGTGCGCTTGACGCGGTGCGGCTTGAGCCGGCCGAAGCGGCGCGAATAGGCGATGAACTCGGGAATGGTGAGGGTCTGGCCGCGCACCACCAGCACGATGCCGTCGAGCCAGGCGCGATAGAGTGCGTTCCAGTCGGTGTCGCTCAGCGAGCGCACGTCGACATCGGTGACCAGAGCACCGATGCGCGGGTCGGGCTTGTCGATCTTCATGGCGGAAGCTTAGCATCCCGGCAGAAAAAAGCTGGGAGGAACGATGCACCGCATGGCGGCTCTGGTTTTTGCAGCCCTGTTTGCCGCCTTCCCGGCTGCCTCCCAGGAGTCCTATCCCAGCCGGCCCATCACCCTGGTCGTTCCCTATGCGCCCGGCGGCGGAAGCGACTTTCTCGGCCGCGTCCTCGCCGAGGGCCTGCGCGGACAGCTCAACGAGACCGTGCTGGTCCAGAACGTCGGCGGCGCGGGCAGCGTGGTCGGCTCGATGCAGGTCGCCAAGGCGAAACCCGACGGCTACACGCTGCTGATCAACCATATCGGCCTGTCGACCGTTCCGGCGCTCTACAAGAAGCTCAACTTCGATCCCCTGGCATCCTTCGAGTTCATCGGCCTCTACGCCGAGGCGCCGATGGTCATCATGGCGCGCAAGGAATTTCCGCCCAAGGACTTCGCCGAGCTGGTGGCCTATGCCCGGCAGCACAAGGACAAGTTCACCATGGCCTCGTCCGGCATGGGGAGCTCGACGCACCTGTGCGCCCTGCTGTTCCAGGAGGCGATCGGGGTGCCGGTCACCGTCGTGCAGTACAAGGGCGCGGGGCCGGCGATCATCGACGTGCGCTCAGGCCAGGTCGACGCGATCTGCGACCTGCCGACGACGACCTCGAGCCAGATCCGCTCGGGCGAGCTGCGGGCCTATCTCCTGACCGCGCCGCAGCGCATGACCTCGCTGCCCGACGTGCCGACCGCCCGCGAACTCGGCGTGCCCGGTCTCGCGATCGGCGTGTGGTTCGGTCTCTATGCGCCGGTCGGCACGCCGCAGCCGGTCGTCGCGATCCTCAACAAGGCCCTGCGGGAGGTGGTGCAGAGCAAGCCGGTGGCCGACAAGCTCGCCGACATCGAGACCTACCTGCTGCCGCTCGATCAGGCGACGCCCGAGGCGCTGCGCGCCAAGCTCGCCTCGCAGATCGCGCTGTGGAAGCCGATCATCGAGAAAGCCGGCGTCCAGGCCGAGTGAACAGCAAAACGGCGCGCATCGCTGCGCGCCGTTCCCGCCAAATTGGTCGGAGTGAGAGGATTTGAACCTCCGGCCCCTAGCTCCCGAA
>CAZHQA010000072.1:0-19654 GCA_964533955.1 uncultured Reyranella sp.
GACCGCGACATCGCCATGGTATTCCAGAACTACGCGCTCTATCCGCACATGAGCGTCTACGCCAACATGGCCTACGGCCTGAAGATCCGGAAACTCGCCAAGGACGACATCGACCGGCGCGTGCGCAAGGCGGCCAAGACACTCGAGCTCGACAAGCTGCTCGACCGCACGCCGCGCCAGCTCTCGGGCGGTCAGCGCCAGCGCGTCGCCATGGGCCGCGCCATCGTGCGCGAGCCCGCGGTCTTCCTGTTCGACGAGCCGCTTTCCAACCTCGACGCCAAGCTGCGCGTCCAGATGCGGCTCGAGATCAAGCGCCTGCAACGCGAGCTGGCCGTCACCTCGATCTACGTCACCCACGACCAGGTCGAGGCGATGACGCTGGCCGACCGGCTGATCGTCATGAATTCGGGTATTGCCGAGCAGATCGGCACGCCGATGGACGTCTACGACCGGCCGGCCTCGGTGTTCGTGGCGGGCTTCATCGGTTCACCGGCAATGAATTTCCTGGCCGCCAAGGTGGGCGAAGGCGGCAAGACAGTCGATCTCGCCGGCGCCGGGGCGGCGCGAGTCTCGCTGCTGCTCGCCCAGCCGACCAGCGCGCCAGCCGGCACGCCGGTGGCGCTCGGCTTGCGGCCCGAGCACCTGCTGCCCAGTCCCGAAGGCGTGCTCGAATTCGAGATCGAGATGGCCGAGCCGCTCGGCGCCGACACGCTGCTGCACGGCCGCTTTGGCGAGGCGCGCGAACTCGTCACTGTGCGCCAGGGCGGTCACGTGCTGGCCAAGCCCGGCGAGAAGAGGCGCTTTTCGATCGGCGCCACGCGCCTGCATCTGTTCGATTCGCAGACCGGCAAGCGCATCGCCGACGCCTGAGGCGCCGACAGCCAAGGCAGCGAATTGTAGTTGGCTGAGGCAAGCTCTTGCGGCAGGCTCGGCGCGCTAACCAGAACATGCGAGGCAAAGTTGAGTTCCGTTGGCATTGCCGCGATTGCTTTTGCATTGATCGTAGGAAGCGCGGTGGCCGGCATCGGTTTGCGTCGCCTGCTGCCGGAGCAGCATCTCAGCGGCGATTCAAAGGACGTTATCAAGCTGGCGACCGCCCTGGTCGGGACCATGTCCGCCCTCGTCCTGGCCTTGCTGTTCTCCTCGACTCGTCAGTCGTACGAACACACAACCATGGCCGTGAGCCGCATGGCCACTGACCTCGCGCAGCTCGACCGGGTGCTTGCCGAATACGGGCCGGAAGCTGCCCCGTTGCGTACGGCACTGCGTGGCGAACTAGACCCTCTGATCGATTCGATATGGAAGGAAGATGCCGCCAAGCGTCCTGCCCGTTCGGCGAGGCGTCATGACCAGAGCGTGCTCTACATGATTCGCGATCTGTCGCCCAAGAGCGGGGTTCAGTCGTCTCTCCAGGCGCGCGCACTGCAGCTCAGCACGGACCTGACGGAGCTCCAGCTCACCTTGTCGTCGCAGTTGCCCGACTCGATCTCGGCCCCCTTCATCGACGTGCTGATCCTGTGGCTGATGTTCATCTTCGCCGTGTTCAGCATGTCCTCGCCGTCGAACGCCACGCTGATCAGCGTGCTGTTTCTCTGCATTCTGTCCGCATCCGGTGCGATCTATCTCACCCTCGAACTCGGCACCCCATTCGACGGATTGATGCAGATCCCAAATGACACCTTGCGCAGCGCGCTGAAGTGACGGCAGCAAGCGCCGCTCTACTGGTTCAATTGGGCAATCCACGGACCGGCATGGCATGATGGATCGGTCAGCGCATGCTTGAAGACACTCTCGACGCCCTGTTCCGCAAGTCGCCGCTCGTCCAGCTTTCAGCCTTTGTCATGAACGGATTGATCGGCTGGGGTTCGCCTTGTCCGCAGCGGCGACGAGATCGCCTTATGGTCGCCCGGCCTCGCCGACGATCCATTGCGCTTTCTGCAAGACCTCGATCCCGGCCAATGGCTGGGCAGCAGCTAGGATGATCCGATGACCGACCTGACTGAAGAACTGCGGGCCGCATGCCTGTCGCATTGCCAGATGCCGACCCGACCCGACGGGCCGACGCAAGAGGAGCTTGCGGTACTGAGCATGCATGTCCACTGGCGAGCTGCGGCCGAGATCGACCGCCTGCGCCAGCATGCCGCTGCCGCCTGGCAGCCGATGGAGAGCGCGCCCAAGGACGGCACGCCGGTGCTGCTGTTTTGCCCGGGTCTAGAGGGCCATGTTGCGCGCGAGATCGTGGTCGGTGCCTGGCGCTTCGATGCCAATCGCCGGACGCTCGGCTTCTGGGTGAGCGACGTTGGGCATCTTGATCCGGGCGTGACCGAGAGTGGGCCGTGGATCGAATATCCCGAGCTGCGACCCGAGCGATGGGCGCCGCTCACCCGACCGGACTAGAGCATCCCATTTGGGGCGACGTCAGCGATGCGGGCTCCGCCGATAGTGCTCGGCCAGCGCATCACCGCCGAAGTCGGTAGCGAGATCGCGCCACACCGAGTGGATGTGATTGGCGCCATTCTGGGTGTTGTCGTGCTCGATCAGGGTGACCGGGCCCTGGACACGGAAGTAGTGACCTTCGCCCGGTACCAGGGCGCCCGCCCAGGCGAAGCGGAAGCGGCCGAGTTCCTGCTCCATCACCCGCCGTTTCTGCGCCGCCATCAGGTCGGGCCCGAGCGCGCCGACGAAGCGGTCGATCAACGCCTCGACGAGGTTGCGCGCGGTGCCGTCGAGGGCGGCAAGCGGGAGGCCGCGCGGCTGGCCAAGCTCAGTCTCGCGGCCCGGGCCGGCCACGATGTCGCCGAACGCGCGGTCGGCGATGATCGCGGTCCGCCGATCGGCTTCCGACAGCGACGCCATGAGCCGGCGCGCAAGGTCTTCCTGCGGGCCGAGGGGACGCAGGCCCTTGTGCGGTCCAGCGGGCACGGTGGCGGGATGTGAACCGAGGAAGAACGGGGTCACCGCGATGTGGCCTTGCGCCGGCAGCGCCACGTTCAGCGACAGGTGGTGGCCCTCCAGCCGCCAACCCCAGGGAAAGCGGCCGGGCAGGCCGAAGATCGAGAGGTAGTAGCGGTCGGGATCGCGGAACGTGCCCTGCTGTTCGCGCAATACGCCTTCGACGATGCGAACGTTTTCCAGGGCCAGCAGGCCGCGCTCGTTCAGGACCGAGGAGAAGAGGGCACGCGCCGCTTCGGCCTGGCCCGGCCGCATCGCGCCCAGCGTCAGGCCCTGCCGGCCGCGCGGGATGTAGTGCCAGTCGAGCCGATTGTCCGACTCGAAGGCGATCAGCACCTGCTTGCGTTGGCCATCATCGAGATCGGCGAGAAAACGCGCCGCTGCCTCGGTGATGCGTTGGCCGGCATCGACTGTTTGCGCGCTCGCCCCACCGAACGGCAGGAACGTCGCGGCCGCCAGCATCATCCGCCGGCGCGGATGGTGAACGTGACGAGGCTGACGATGAGGATGCGGATGCCACCCGTCGTGCGGCATCGCGTTCTCCGTCAGGCGGCGTTGTTGCCGTACTTCAGCGTGCAGCCGTAGGGTCGGGTCGATGCCTGGGCAACCTGTTTGCCCGACAGGACCTCGTCAAGCGCCACGCGTACGTACTGCGTGGCCTTGGGAATGTCGGCGGTGTCGGCCGACGGGATCGAATCGATGCCGCCCTTGTAGACCAGCTTGCCCGCAGCATCGATGATGTACATGTGCGGCGTCACCGTGGCGCCGTAGGCCCGGGCGATCTTGCTTTGCGGGTCGAGGATGACCGCGGTTGGCGCGGCATTGCGGCTCTTGGTGAGGTCGTTGGCCTGGGCCGCCTCGACGTACCCTTGCTCGCCCGGCGCCGACGCGGCGACGGTGAGCCATATCACGCCCCTGGCCGTGGCCTCGCGCTGCTGCGCCTGCATGTTGGCCGCGCGGTAGTGCTTGGCGACATAGGGGCACTGGTGGTTCGTGGTCTCCAGCACCACGACCTTGCCTTTCAGGTCGGCCAGCGACCAGACCTTGCCGTCTGAGTCGGTTCCGGTGAAGAGCGGTGCCGGCTTGCCGAGGTCGGGGCTGGCCCAGGCGCCGGCCGGCATCAGCGCCGCAGCGCCGCCGGCCAGCAACACAGTGCGGCGCTGAACGATGATCGGCATGGTGGCCTCCTAGCGTTTGGCTTGCTGGGTCGACGTCAGTTCCGAGGCCATCATCGCCTCGGTCAGGACTTGTGGCAGGATCTTGGGGCGATCAGTGCCCGGTGCCCAATAAAGGTAGAGCGGCACGCCAGCTCTGCCTAGCTCCTTCAACAGGGAAGTGATCTCGGGATCGCGGTTGGTCCAGTCGCCCTTCAGTTTCACGGTGCCGGTCTGTTCAAACGCCTTGCGCGTCGCCGGCGTCTCGAGCGCGACCCGCTCGTTGACCAGGCAAGTGATGCACCAGGCCGCCGTGAAGTCGACGAACACCGGCTTGCCGGCCGCCGCTGCCTCGGTCATGCGCGCGCGCGAATAGCGCTCCCAGCCGTCGAAGCTGACGCCGGTGGATGGCCCGGCCGACGCCGACGCAGCGGTCGCCGGCCCGTCCTCGATCTTGAGGATCGCGGCGAAAGCCAGCAGCACCGCCGCGGCCGCGAGCCCGCGCCGCAACCAGCCGCCCAGCGAGGACGTCGTGCCCTCCTGGCTCCCGAGGCGCAGCAGCCAGATCGCGAACGCGATCAGAATCATGCCGCCGAGCGCATAGATCACGCCATCGGGCCCGGTCTGCTGGGTCAGCACCCAGATCATCCATACGGCCGACGCGTACATCGGAAAGGCGAGGACTTGGCGCAGGCGGTCCATCCAGGCGCCGGGGCGCGGCATCAGCCGCTGCAACGCAGGTGTCATGGCGAGCGCCAGATAAGGCAGGGCGAGTCCGAACCCCATTGCCAGCAGGACGGCCACGGTCTGTGGCGCTGGCTGGCTGAGCGCAAATCCCAGCGCTGCTGCCATGAAGGGCGCGGTACAGGGTGTGGCTACCACCACCGCCAGCACGCCGGTGAAGAAGGCTCCACTCACGCCGCTTCGCGCCGTCAGGCTCTGGCCGACGCCGGCGAAGCCGCCGCCGACCTCGAACACGCCCGACAGGTTGAGGCCGACGACAAAGAAGAGATAGGCGATCAACAGGGAAAAGATGGGCGACTGGAACTGGAAACCCCAGCTCACGTCACCGACGCTGGCGCGGATCGCTACGAGCACGGCCGCCATGGCGGCGAACGAAATCAACACGCCGGCGGCATAGGCGAAACCGTCGCGGCGCACGGCGCTTCGCTCATGGCCAGCGAGCCTCGCGAAGGCCGCCGCCTTCATGGCGAGCACCGGGAAGACGCAGGGCATCAGGTTCAGGATCAGCCCGCCTAGCAAGGCGAACAGCAGCGCCTCGGCGAACGTCAGCTGCTCGCCGCCGACTGCCGCAATCGGCGGGGCCGTGGGAACGAAGGCCGGGTCGAACTTGGCCAGGATATCGAACGCCTGGCGGTGCTCGCCATCGCCGGTCTTCTCGGTCAGCACCAGCGTGCCGCCAAGCTGCGGCGGGGGACCGCCTTTGGCGTCGCCTTTCCTGAGCGGGATGCGGATGCCGTCCGAGGTGACGCTCGCTGCCTGCTTGGCCATGCTGGCGACGGGCCCCCATTCGGCGGGAAAGAAGTAGACGTCGCGGATGGTGTCCGGCTTGAGACCCTTGGCCTCGACGACGAGCGTCGGATTGCCCGACAGGTTGGGGTCGCTGGACCGGGCGATGCCGAAGCGCGCGGGCCACGGGCTCTCCGTCGGGACTGCCTGGCGCGCCTTGTCGAACAGCGCGCGGGTTTCCCGGTCGGCGGGCTTCGCCGCGGGCCCAACGGGAAGACTCAACGTGAACTTGCCGTCCTCGGGAATGCAGACATCATCGCAGACCAGCCAGTTGGCATTGGCCGCCAGCGTCAGCGTGCCGCTCGCCAGGTCGGCAGGCGGAGTCACCTTGACCATCAGGAGCACGTCGCCCTGGAAACCGTAATTGATCACGCCGCCGATATCGATCAGCGTCGGCACGGGCCATACGATCGGCTCGGCCTTGGCCCCAGCGGGCAGGGTCCAGTTGATCTCGGTGGGCAGGCCGGAATCGCCGGGGTTCTTCCAGTAGGTGTGCCAGTGCGGCTGGATGGTTTGCCGCAGCGCCATCCAGAACGGCTCGCCGGCCTTGACTTCGGCTACGTCCGAAATCAGCTCGGCTCGTACGTTGTCGGTCGTGACCACGGCCTGAGCTTGCGTCGGGGATTGGGCAAAGACCGGCCCGGCCGGCAGGATCAGGATCAGGAAGGCAAGCAGGCGGCGCATGGTTGTGCCCTAAGTGACCTCGGCAGTACGTTCTGGCAAGCCCGACCGGATCAATGCGGCGTGAAGGAGCATATAGTCTGAGCCGTGCCCAAGGTTTCTCAAGCCCATCTTCTGGGCAATATCGCGGCGCTGGCTCAAATCGGCGCCATCGACGGCGGCGGTTGTGCCCGGCTCGCCCTGACTGACGAAGACAAGGCGGGCCGCGACCTTGTGGCCCGCTGGATGAAGGAGCTCCGGCTCGAGGTCCGCATCGACGCCATCGGCAATGTGATCGGCCTGCGTGCCGGCCGCGAGAACACGGCGCCCGTCATGACCGGCAGCCACATCGATACCGTGCGCACCGGAGGCCGCTATGACGGCAATTACGGTGTGCTGGCGGGGCTGGAGGTGGTGCGGGCGCTGAACGAGGCCAACATCACGACACGCCGGCCGATCGCGGTCGCCTTTTTCACCAACGAAGAAGGCGCGCGCTTCCAGCCCGACATGATGGGCAGTCTCGTCTATGCCGGCGGCCTCGGTCTCAACGAAGCCTATTCCGCCGTCGACGAGGATGGCATGTCGGTCGGCGACGAGCTGCGCCGCATCGGCTATCTCGGTCCGACGAGGCCGGGAGCCCTGAAGCCGCACGCCTTCCTCGAGCTGCATATCGAACAGGGGCCGATCCTCGACGAGGAGAAAACGCAGATCGGCGTGGTCGAGAGCGTGCAGGGTATCTCGTGGACCGAGTACACCGTCGCTGGCGTGTCCAATCACGCCGGCACGACGCCGATGCGCCTGCGTCGCGACGCCGGCTATCTCGCCGCCTCGGTCAATCTCTTCGCGCGCAAGCTTGCCTGGGAGATGGGTGGAGATCAGGTCGCTACTGTGGGCGCGCTGTCGCTCAGGCCCAACCTCATCAACGTGGTGCCCAATCGCGCGGTTTTCGCCGTTGATCTGCGCAACACCGACGAGGGCAGGCTCAAGGAGGCCGAGGCGACGGTGACGGCGCATATCGCCGAAGTGGCGAGGGCCGAGCGGGTCGAGGTCGAGGCCAGGGTGCTGGCGCGCTTCCAGCCGGTGACGTTCGACGCAGGACTCGTCGGCCGAGTGGAGCATCACGCAAGGGCGCTGTCGCTCAGCACCCGCCGCATGCCGTCGGGAGCGGGTCATGACGCGCAGATGATGCAGCGCCTTTGCCCGAGTGCGATGATCTTCGTGCCGTCGATCGGGGGCCTCAGTCACAACGTCAAGGAACTCACCGACGAAGCCGACCTCGGGGCCGGTGCGCAGGTGCTGATGAACCTGATGCTGGAGTTGGCGGAGTAGCCTACAGCCGTAGCAGCCACGCCTCGACCTTGCCCTTGCCCTTGACCTCGATCTCGCCGCGCGGCTCAAAGACGAACTGGTCCTTGAGCTGCTCGTAGACCGAACGCGTGACCTGCACGGAGTCGGGCACGCCGCCCGATTCCATGCGGCTGGCGAGATTTACCGTGTCGCCCCACAGGTCGTAGATGTACTTGCTCTTGCCGATGACGCCGGCCACCACCGGTCCGCTGTTGACGCCGACGCGCAGCCTCATCCCGACCTTGTGTTCAAGCGCGTGCTCACGCGAGATGTGCACCATGCGGATCGCCATGCGCACCATGCGCTCGGCGTGGTTGGGCACGGGATTGGGCAGGCCGCACACGGCCATGTAGGCGTCGCCCACCGTCTTGATCTTCTCGATGCCGATCTCCTGGGCAGCGGCGTCGAAGCGGGTGAACAGGCCGTTGAGCAGGGTTACGACGTCGTGCGGCGCCATGTCGGAAGTGAAGGCGGTGAAGCCCACGATGTCGGCGAACGCCACGGTGACCTCGGCGAAGCCGTCGGCAATGCCTTGCTCGCCTTCACGAAGACGATTGGCGATCGGCGCCGGCAGCACATTGAGCAGCAACTGCTCGTTCTCGCGGTTCTTGGCCTCGATGACGGCGCTCTTGGCGCTGATGTCGTCGACCATGGCGTTGAAGGCGGTGCAGAGCTGGCCGATCTCGTCCCTGCTGCGCACCACCACGTGGGCGCGGTAGTCGCCCGCCGCGAAGCGGCGCACGCCGGCTGTCAGCTCGCGCAGCGGCCCGAGCAGCGAGCGCGACAGCCAGGCGCCCAACGCGATCACCGCCACCAGCGCGAGCCCGCCCACGATCGCGAGGTTGCGCTCCAGCCGGTAGATCGGCGCGAAAGCTTCCGACAGGTCGATCTTGGAGACCAGTCCCCAATTGACGCCCGAGATCGACAGCGGCCCCCACGAGGCCAGCGTGGCTACGCCGCGCACGCCTTTCACCTCGCCCTCGCCCTCGACGCCGGCCAGCGCGGCCCGCGAGGCGTGGGTCTCGACGCGCTGGTGCAGGATCGGCGAGCCGTAGCGGCGAATGGCGTCGAGTTCGGCTTGCGGCGTGCCGACCGAGGCCATCGTGGCATAGTAGGCGTCGCGATTCTCGTAGAACTGGCGTGCGCCCGACCGGATCAGGAAGTCGGGCCCGACCAGGAAGGTCTCGCCGGTGGCGCCGAAGCCTTCCTGTCGCCAGCGCCTGCCGCCCGTCACGACCCGGTCGATCTCGGCGATCGAGAGCTGCGCGATCAGCACGCCGATTACCTCGCCCTGGTAGATGACCGGCGCGGCCATGAAAGCGGCAGGCTGGCCCTCGGCGGGGACGTAGGGCGCGTAGTCCTCCAGGCAGGTGGCCGACACATCGGCCGTGCCCGCGCAGCGGGCGACGGCGGCGGCGAGTTTGGTGTCGCGATAGGGACCGCCGCGCAGCGAGGTGGCGAAGTCCTCTTCTTTCTCCATGCCGTACACCAGGCGGCCCGACTTGGTGTCGGCGAGCAGGAGGTCGGCAAAGCCCTCGATGGTCGCGGCGTTGCGCAGTAGCGGATGATAGATCGCATGCAGTGCACTGTAGGCGCTGCCGTCACCCGCATCGTCCAGCAGCTTGCGCTGGGCCGACGGGTAAGGATTGGTGACAATGTATTGGTATTGCAGATAGTTCGCGGCCGGTCCGTGCGGAAGGAAGTCGGCCGCCACCACGTCCTTGCCGAGCTGGCGGCGAATGTCGGGCAGGTAGTTGGCCTTGTACCACGCATCGACCTTGCTGTTCAGCTCGGCCGGCGCTTCCTTCTGCTCGAGCGCATCGTATGCCGAGCGAAAGTCGCGCATGGCGTCGACGACCATCTTGGTGGTGGCCAGCAACCGCAGGTCATTGCGCGTGTCGCGGAAGTAGCTCTCGACCTGCCGGGCTTTGGTCTGCCGCGCAGCCGATAGCTGGCGATAGATCGTCTCTTCCAGTGAATCGCGGGCGTTGAGGTAGCCCAGCACGCCGGTGACCAGCACGGCGCTGGCGCCCAGCAGCGCCAGGACGCCAAACAGCTTGGCCGCCAAGCCCCAACGGGTGGGGCGCTCGGCATTGGCGGCGTCCATCATCATGCCGCAACTATATACCGGATTGCCGCGTGGACACTGGAATGACGCTCGAGGCCTGCCGGCCCCTGGCTCAGAAGGATGTCCGTCCGCAGACCGTGGAATTCGCCGTCAGTTGCAATCTGTGCGGCCTGACAATAGATCAGGCGGGCGAATCCATCACAACGTTTCCGACAGGCGAGCGCCGCGCTTGTCCCGCTTCTCCGTTGTCAGCCAGTCGTAAGCGCAGGCTGAGATAGTGCTGAAATTGGGGGAGCAGCATGAGTCAGAGGGTTGGGCAGGAGCACATTCAGCTCTGGATGGTAAGCCGCTGCGGACGAGCGGGTTGGGCCTTGTTCGTAGGTAGCCTTCACGAGGTGGTCGCCCACATCAATCGGCTCCACCGCGAACGCGGCGTTCAGCATATCGCGCGCGAAGTCGGTCAGAACGTTCAGCCTAGCACCGCGACTCGCCTGCCTCGCCTGACCGCAATCGCCTTGGCGATTGCGGCATGGCTGAACGCTGCGGAGCCGTGGGTCGTGTCGGTTGCCTGAGGCAACCCAACGCCTTCGCGAAGCCCCCATTACTGGATGACGATTTCGACGCGGCGGTTCTGCGGCTCGCGCACCCCGTCCGGCGTCGGCACCAGCAAGCCCTGCTCGCCACGGCCGACGACAGCGATCGCGTTGGCCGGCACGCCGTTCTGCACCAGGGCATCCTTGACCGCATTGGCGCGGCGTAGCGACAGCGCCATGTTGTAGTTGTCTGGCCCCGACGTGTCGGTGTGGCCAGTCGCGGTGATGCGGGCGCTGCCCTTTTGCTTGAAGGCCTGGGCCGCCTGCTGGATCGTCGCCAACGCCTGCTGGCTCAGGTTCGAGCGATCCCAGTCGAAGAACACCATGAACGAAGGGGCGGTCGGCTGGGCCGGCGGAGGTGGCGCCGCTGCCGGTGCCGCTGCGGAGAACTTGTAGGTCACGCCCGCGAGGGCGAGGATCACGTTGTTGCTGTATGTCACGAAACCCAATCCCGGAACGTTCACGCCGGGATTGGTCGTGCCGAAATAACGGCCTTCGACGTTGAAGCGGAGCTGGTCGGTGACGTTGTAGGCTAGACCGAGCATGCCCTGGTAGGCGAACTGCGTGCTTCCCAGCGACTGATTGCTGTCGATGAAGGCGACGCCCAAGCCGGCGCCTATGTAAGGCGTAATGATCGAATCCGGCCAGAAATCGTACAACACATTGGCCATGGCGCTCAGCGTGCCGACTTTCCCGTTGATCGCCGTGCCCGGGATGTTGACGTTCGTCGGGATCTGGCCGTAGCCGACGTTGAGTTCGGCACGAGGGCCCACGAAGTCGTAGCCTGCCACACCGCCTACTGCCCAACCCGTCGAGGTTGAGGCGTTGGGCGTACTGCCGATCTCCCAAGCGGCGCCGCCGCCGGCCCCGACGTAAAAGCCAGGCTGCGGATTAATGCCTTGGGCGTGGGCCAGGACAGGAGAACCTGAGGCCGCAATCGCCACAAGCGCAGCTTTGAACACCTTCAACATGCTCTCTCCCCCAACCTAAGGTGATCGATGGGGAGAAAACGCAAAATTGGCGGAAAGGTTGCGACAATGAGGCAACTACGATCGACGGCGATCTCGCGCCTAGTTCCGGGGTACGGGTGGCCGGGAACTCGTGCAGCCTACAGTGGGACAATTCGAGGCAAAGCCACGCTCGTCGAGGATGCAAGCTATCACCGATTCACCCCGGTAGGGGATGCCATAGCACGTGGCATCGGCCCTGCAGGCGGCGGCGCTTCGATGGCGTCCACAAGGATCCCCGGGAGGAGCAGGGCACCAATCCCTGGTGCTCATGCCGCAGGGTGGCGGCTGCGCGGCCGCGGGCGCGCTTCCCAAGAGGAGCGCGGCAAGGGCCGGCAACAGCAGCCAGGAGCCCGGATGTCTCGTCGTCGTCATGGCAGTTTCGGTGGGCCTAGGACTGGCCTGACAGGCTGGAGTGGAAGATCAGTTCGCCCTTTGGGCTGGTCCCGATGATCTTCCAGCCAGCCGCGCGATAGAAGCCTTCCGCGCGCGAGCCGGGTTGGGTGGTCAGCCAGGCGGTGCGGTGGCCGTCCTGGCGCAGCACGTCGCATGCCTTTTCGAACAGCGCCCGGCCGATGCCGCGACGTTCGTGATCCGGCGCCACGAACAGCGCCCAGATCGAGCCGTCGCGGGTATCGGCGGCGGAAAAGCCGAGGATGATGCCACTCTCCTCCCACAGCCAGATGCCGGGATTGTCGCGGAACCAGGGATAGTCGCGGTCGACGAGGGTGCGGCTGGCCTCCCTCAGCACGTTCTCCTTCACCGCGTTGCGGATCTCGGTGATACGGGCATGGTCGTCGTTGCGGGCGCGGCGGATGAAACGGGTCACGGCGCGCAACTAGAGCACAAGTCGTTCGGCTGCAACCAGCCACGGCGGGCGGTTCCATTTGGTTGGAGCCCGCTCTATGGCTACAACCGATTCCGACAGGGAGGAAATCATGTCCGAGGCTCTCGACAAGTCGCGCCGCATCGTCTTCACCGGCGCCGCGGGCGGCATCGGTACAATGACCCGGCCTCTGCTCGCCAAGCTCTATCCCGGGCTGGTGCTGAGCGATCGTGTGAAGCCCAACGACTTGCGGCCGGGCGAGACCTTCGTGGCAGCCGATCTCACCCGCCCCGACGAGGTCGCCGCAGTCGTGAAGGGCGCGCACAGCGTGATCCATCTCGGTGGTCATTCGGTGGAGGGCACGTGGGATCAGATCCTGAATGCCAATATCGTCGGCTGTTACAATCTGTTCGAGGCGGCGCGCCTGGCGGGAGTGAAGCGCGTGATCTTCGCCTCGTCCAATCATGCCGTCGGCTTCTATCCGCGGGCGCGCCGGATCGCCACCGACGTCACGGTTCGGCCGGACAGCCGCTACGGCGTCAGCAAAGCCTTCGGCGAGGCGCTGGGCGCGCTCTATTCCGACAAGCATGGCCTGGCGGTGACGTGCTTGCGTATCGGCAACGTCGGCTTGCGGCCGCTCGACGTTCGGCGGCTGTCGATCTGGATTTCGCCCGAGGACATCGTGCAGCTCTTTCGCATCGGCCTCGAGCATCCCGACATCCGCTTCGAGATCCTCTACGGCGCCTCCGACAATGATGCCTCGTGGTGGGACAATTCTCGCGCCTACCAACTCGGCTATCGGCCGGCCGGCAAGGGTGAGGATCACCGCGCCCATGCCGAGGCCGAACAGAAGAAGATCGGGCCGGATCCGATTGGCGATCTCTTTCAGGGCGGCACTTTCACTTCGACTGAATTCACAAATGACCCGAAGCGCGCCGGCCCCTGAACAAATGTTCCTGTAGAAAACTCAACCAAAACGCCCAGTTTTTGCCTTCTTCGCCACCCAGCTCTCTATTGGATAAGCGAAGGAGGCAATCCAATGAGGAATTACACTATCGCCCTCTTGGCTGGCGGGCTTTTGATGGGGGTCGCCGGCGTGGCGACGGCACAGGAGCTGGCCAGCGCAGTGCCGGCTCCGAAGGGCGAGTTCATGGTGTTTACCGAGAAGGGAAGCCATACGCTCTCGCCGACCGCGATGACCACGATTCGCAATGCCGTCAGCGAGGCGCGCAGCGCACACCAGGTCACACTGACCGGCAGCCCCGAGAGCGTGGCGGCCGTGCAGGCTGAGCTGGTGCGTCAGGGAGTGCCGGCCGGCGCCATCGTTGCGCGCAACGACATCGGCGCGCCGCTGCCCAAGGCCAGCGACGGTCTCGGCGATCTGACCGAGCGCGGCGTGACGATCAATTTCTAGCTTTCACTCCCTCCCCTTGGCGGATCCCGCCGAGGGGAGGGAGTCGAGTGTCGGCAGGCGGTGGCGATCTTCGGGATCGTTCCAGCCTTTGAAGTTGGGCTTGCGCTTCTCCGCGAAGGCAGCCCGCGACTCCATCAAATCACTTTTGGCGCCGTGTTCGTGCAGCGCGTCGGCCAGGCGCCTCATCTCTGGCGCCGGGGCCGGGCGCATCTGGCGCATCATGTGCACGGTGTTGACGCGCGAAGCCGGCGGCAGCGTGAGCAGGTGCTCGGCCATGGCGATCGCTTCGGCCATCAGCCGATCGGCCGGCACGAGCCGGTTGAGGAATCCCACTTCGTGAAAGCGTTGGGCGGTGAAGCGAAAGCCCAATGCCATTTCCATGGCGATCGGATAGGGCAGGTTGGCGATGTGGCCGTGATTGTAGCCGCCGAGCAGCCAGCGCTTGGCTTCGGAGACCTCGAACACCGCTTCGGGTACCGCGAGCCGCAGGTCGGTGCGCTCGACCAGCATGAAGCCGCCGCCCATGGCAAAGCCGTTGACTGCGGCGATCACCGGCTTCTCGAGCGCGCCGGTCATGAACGGGTCCTCTAGATCGGGACGCTGGCTGCCTGGTTTGCCCTTCTGCAGCGACTCCTTCATGTCCTCGCCGGCGCAGAAGCCGCGTCCCGTGCCGGTGAAGATCGCAACCTCCAGTTCCTTGCTGTGGCGGAATTCGGTCCAGGTCCTGGCGAGCTCGGTGCGCATCTCGGTGTTGAGCGCGTTGAGCCGCTCGGGGCGGTTCATGCGCACGACGAGCACCTGCCCTTGACGCTCGGTTTCGACGACGGCCATGCGGTTTCTCCCGGCGGATGGTTGCGCGGCCATGGTACCCGCTTTTGGCCCGAAGCATGCAATACTTCGCGCCGGAGGTTTGGCATGAGCAGGTTCCTGACGGTCGGCGCGGCGCAGATGGGTCCGATCCAGCGCAACCATACGCGGCGCGACGTGGTCGAGCGCATGGTCGCGCACCTGCGCGAGGCAAGCCGCATGGGCTGCGAGCTGGTGGTCTTCCCGGAGCTCACGCTGACCACGTTCTTTCCGCGTTGGTGGATGACCGATCAGGCCGAGATCGATTCCTTCTTCGAGCGCGAGATGCCCAGCAACGAAACGGCGCCGCTGTTCAACGAGGCCAAGCGGCTCGGGTTGGGCATGAGTTTCGGCTATGCCGAACTGCTCGACGAGGGCGGCCGCACGCGCCATTTCAACACGTCGATCATCGTCGAGAAAGACGGTGCGATCGTCGGCAAGTACCGCAAGATCCACTTGCCGGGCCACCGCGAGCACGAGCCCGAACGGCCGTTCCAGCACCTGGAGAAGCGCTACTTCGAGGTCGGCAATCTGGGCTTCCCGGTATTCAAGGCGTTCGGCGGCAACATGGGCATGTGCATCTGCAACGACCGCCGCTGGCCCGAGACCTATCGCGTGATGGGCCTGCAGAACGTCGAGATGGTGATGCTGGGCTACAACACGCCGCTGCACAACGCGCCGTCGCCCGACCACGACGAGCATTCGTGGTTCCACAACCAGCTCTCCATGCAGGCCGGTGCCTACCAGAACGGCACCTGGGTGGTGGGCGTGGCCAAGGGCGGGACCGAAGAAGGCGTGCCCTCGCTGGCCGATTCGATGATCGTTGCACCTTCCGGCAAGGTGGTGGCGCGCGCGGCGGGCTCAGATGACGAACTGATCGTGCATCGCTGCGACCTCGACGCCGGTCAGAGCTACAAGCGCACGACCTTCAACTTCGCCGTGCACCGCCAGCCCGATGCCTACCGGCGCATCGTCGAGCAAAAGGGTGCGGTCGATCCTTCATGACCTTCCCGCGCAGTGGAGTCAGGGCCCGGTGAACTTGCCGTGGCTCTGGTCGGGCGTGCCGCGGAACAGCGACATGTGGGTATGGGTGGCGACGAAGGGGTCGCCGACGTGTTTGCGGCCCAGGACCACGGTGGTGCGGCCGGGGCGGCTGAACGGATCGCCGTTGGGATAGAAGCCATCGGACTGCCACACCCCCATGCCGACCGCGGTCAGCCGATCGGCGGAGACGATCGCCTCGACCTTGTCGAGGTCGTAGCGGAAATTGCGAATGGTGCCCCAGACGTTGCGCCACTGCTTCTGCTCGGCGAGGTCGCGGCCGTGCATGAAATCGGTGAAGGTGCCGAAAGCGATCATGTCGTCGGCGAAGATCGGCCGCGCACCCTCGTAGTCGACGGCACGGCAGTGCTTGCTGAGCGTTTCGAACCAGGCGCGCACGGCGGCAAGATCTTGGGGTGCCACGGGGGTCAGCATCTTCATGGCGGCAATCCTATAGTCCGAACCGTTGCCAATGGGCGCGCTCCTCGAGCGTCGCGATCAGTGCCGGGCCGACCGATTCCAGGCTGCCGCCGAGCCCAACGCGCTGCAGCAGGCGGCGGCGCGGGGCGATCACCGGCAAGTGGACCTTGGCGCCGTAGCGGGCCTGCAGCGTCGCGCGCAGCTCGCCCAGCCCGTCGACCAGGCCGATTTCCAGGCCGTGCTTGGCGGTCCAGAATTCGCCGGAGAACAGCAGCGCCTCGTCGCCCTTCAGGCGTGCGCCGCGGCGCTGGCGCACCCAGTCCTTGAAACCGTCATGGATCTCGGCCTGCAGCCGCTTCAGCCGCTCGATGTCGTCGGGATTCTGGGGCCGGAACGGATCGAGCATCGACTTGCGCTCACCCGAGGTGTGCACGCGCCGCTCGATGCCGAAGCGCGCGAGAAGGTCCTGGAAGCCGAAGCCGGCGCTGATCACGCCGATCGAGCCCACGATCGAGGCAGGGTCGGCGATGATCTCGTCGGCCGCGCACGCCAGCCAATAACCGCCGGAGGCGGCGACATCTTCGACGAAGGCGATCACCGGCAGCTGCTTTTCGGCGGCAAGCAACCGGATGCGCTGGGCGATCAGGGCTGACTGCACGGGCGATCCGCCGGGCGAATTGATGGCGAGCGCCACCGCCTTGACGCCGCGCAAGCCGAAGGCGCGCGCCAGCAATGGCGCGACCGTCTCGATCGACAGTCCGCGCGAACCCAGTACGGCGCTGGCGGCGATCACGCCGGACAGCCGGACCACCGGGACCGCAGGCCCACGGCGCAGACGATTCCTCAACCAATTGAACATGGCGCGCACTGTCGCGACGCGGCGACTAGAAGGCAAGCGGCTCGGCGTGGCGCAATATCGCCTCGGCCTGGTCGGTGTAGCTGCCGTCGGCCCGATGGAGCACGAGCGGCGGTCGCTCCTGTCGGACCGGCTTGTCGGCGCGGCGCGCCCGCACCAGCACCCGCCGGGCGGGTGCCAGCGGCTTCACTGTCAGGTCACCCCAGCCCAGCCTCTCGAGGTGCTCCGCGATCTCGGTCACGCGATCGTTGCGATGGATGATCGTCAGGGTGCCTGCAGGTTTCGCGGCGCCAGTTGCGACGGCCAGCCAGCGCGCGAGAGGGGCGCTCGATTCGACGGTGGCCAGGGCCTTGCTGGCATCGGGTGGGGGATCGGCGACGGCTGCCGCAAGATAGGGCGGATTGCTGACGACGTGATCGAAGCCCGAGATCTCCGCCGGCAAAGGTGCGGCAAGGTCATGAACGATCGTTCGTATGCGATCGCCGAACCCGTTCAGCACCGCGTTACGCCCGGCGAGCAGCGCCAGCTCCGCCTGCAGTTCGACGCCCAGAATCTGGCAACCGGCAACGCGGCGGGCAATGCAGAGCCCCACGGCGCCCACGCCGGCGCCAAGATCGAGTATATGGCCCTGCGGCCCGGCATCGATGGTTGCGGCCAGCAGAACTGCGTCCACTGCCACGCGATAGCCCCTGCGCGGCTGCAACAGACGCACGCGACCGCCCAGCAACGCGTCTTCGGTCAGGGGCGTTTCCATGCTAGGGGACTAGACCATCTCAAGACATCGTGTCGCAACAATGGGCTGTTCCGGGGGGATTATCCTTTAAACATGGCAACCGTCGTCTCCCTCGAAGGCAAGCGCAGGTCCCCCAGCCTGGAACCGCTGCTGTCGTTGTGCGCCGACGACATGGCACGGATCGATCGAGAGATTCTGGTGCGCATGCGCTCGCCGGTGGCGCTGATCCCCGAGCTTGCCAATCATCTGGTCGGCGCCGGCGGCAAGCGCATGCGGCCGCTGCTCACCGTCGCGGCGGCGCGCCTGTGCGGCTATACGAGCGCCGACGACAGGCCTGTGAAGCTCGCGACCTGCGTCGAGTTCATCCATTCGGCCACGCTTCTGCACGACGACGTGGTCGATGTCAGTGCACTGCGCCGCGGCAAGCCGACCGCCAACTCGGTGTGGGGCGACAAGGCCTCGGTGCTGGTCGGCGATTTCCTGTTCACGCGCTCGTTCGAACTGATGGTCGAAGTCGGTTCGCTCGACATCCTGGGCGTGCTGAGCCGGGCCTCCACCACCATCGCCGAGGGCGAGGTGCTGCAGCTCGTCACGCAACGCGACATCAGCACGCCCGAGGCAACCTACCTCGAGGTCATCAAGGGCAAGACTGCGAGACTGTTCGCGGCCGCGGCCGAGGTCGGCGCCATGGTGGCCGGCCGCAATGGACCCGAGCGGGTGGCGCTGGAAAGCTTCGGCATGAATCTCGGCATCGCGTTCCAGCTGGTCGACGATGCGCTCGACTACGCCGGCCGCGAGGCCAAGCTCGGCAAGACGGTCGGCGACGACTTCCGCGAGGGCAAGATCACCCTGCCGGTGATCCTGGCTTTCCTGCGCGGCGGCGCAGTGGACCGCGAATTCTGGAAGCGGACGATCCAGGATCTCGACCAGCACGCCGGCGATCTCGAGCAGGCGCAATTGCTGATCGAGCGGCACAACGCCGTGGCGGACACCTTCGAGCGCGCCCGCCACTACGGCGCCATGGCGCGCGATGCACTCGGCTTGTTCCGCGATTCGGCGCTGAAAGCGGCGCTCCTCGAGGCGGTGGACTTCGCCATCGACCGAGCGACCTAGTCACGGCCTGCGATGGCCGCAAAACACATTCTTGCCATCGACCAGGGCACGACCAGCACGCGCGCCATCGTATTCGATGCATCGGGCCGCCCGCTCGCCTCCGCGCAGAAGGAACTGCCGCAGATCTTTCCCAAGCCGGGCTGGGTCGAGCATGACCCGGAAGAGATCTGGCGCGCCACCGTCGAGGTCTGCCGCGGGGCACTCGCCAGGGCGAAGCTGGAAGCACGGAGTATCGCGGGCATCGGCATCACCAACCAGCGCGAGACCACGGTGGTGTGGGACCGCATTACGGGAAAACCGGTGCACAACGCCATCGTCTGGCAGGACCGCCGCACCGCCGGCCTGTGCAACGACCTCAAGAAGGCCGGCCACGAGAAGATGGTGTCCGAGAGAACCGGCCTGCTGCTCGATCCCTATTTTTCCGGCACCAAGATCGCCTGGATCCTTCAGCATGTGGCGGGCAGCGCCGCCGCCGCCGGCAAGGGTGCGCTGGCGGCCGGCACGATCGAGAGTTTCCTGCTGTGGCGGCTGAGCGGCGGCAAGGTGCACGCGAGCGACGCCACCAATGCCAGCCGCACGCTCCTGCTCGACATCCGCAAGGGCACCTGGGACAGCGAGTTGGCCAAACTGTTGGGCGTGCCGACGCAGATGCTGCCGCGCGTGGTGGATTGCGCGGGCGAGCTCGGTGTGGCGACGAGCGACGTCCTGGGCGCACCCGTGCCCGTGCTCGGCATGGCGGGCGACCAGCAGGCGGCGACCGTGGGCCAGGCCTGCGTGAAGCCCGGCATGATCAAGGCCACCTACGGCACGGGCTGCTTTGCCATCCTGAACACCGGCAACATCGCCATGCATTCGCGCAACCGGCTGCTCACCACCATTGCCTACCAGCTCGGTGGCCAGCGCACCTATGCGCTCGAGGGCAGCATATTCGTCGCCGGCGCCGCCGTGCAGTGGCTGCGCGACGGATTGCATCTGATCGAGGCCTCGGCCGACGTAGAAGCGGTCGCTCGCCGGGCCAGGGACGGCCATGGTGTCTACATGGTGCCGGCCTTCGTCGGCCTGGGCGCGCCCTATTGGGACGCCGAGGCGCGTGG
>CAZHQA010000073.1:0-19488 GCA_964533955.1 uncultured Reyranella sp.
AAGGCGGAGATCGAGAACCTGGTGTGCGAGCACTCGCTGCTCTACTCGCGCGGCGCCATCGGGTTCACCGAATTCACGCCCGAGGAGATCGCCAATTTCCGGCCGGTGCGGCAGCGGCTGGTGCGTGTCCATCCGGCCACGGGGCGCAAGTCGCTGTTCCTGTCGAGCCATGCCGGCGCGATCGTCGGCTGGACCGTTCCGGAAGCTCGGGCGTTCCTGCGCGAGCTGACCGAACATGCGACACAGCGCGAGTTCGTCTACTCGCACGCCTGGCGGCAACACGATCTAGTCATATGGGACAACCAGGCGACGATGCATCGGGCATGCCGCTTCGACCGCAACGAGGTCCGCGACATGCGGCGCACGACACTGGCCGGCGACGCCCCCACAGCCGAGCAGATCGCCGCCTGAACGAGGAGCTGCGGTGCATTCCACACCTTGCGCTGAGCGTTTGTGATACGCTGTAGCGGTCAGGGGGTGGGGGAGATTTGCGCACAACGAGAGAGTCATCGCGGCCGGCGCGCGCCGACGGGGTGATCGAGTGAGGCGTTGCCTGATCGCGCTTGCCGGCATTGCCTTCCTGTCGGCGCCGACACACGCCCAGTCAGGCGAGGTGGCGCAGACGGTTGCGCAATGGAATGCCAGCAACGCCACATGCCGCAACGCCAATGCGCCGGCACTCGAGGCGATCGGCGCCTGCGAGCAAAGAGACAGGTTCTCCAAGCTGCTGGCACTCATGAACCAGTGCTACGGCCCGCCCGGCAACGGCGGGGCGCCCGGCTGGAGCCCCTGCGATGCGGCCAAGTTGGCGCAGGATTCGGCCCTGGCGCGGACCACGGCGCAGTTCCAGCGCCGGGGCGGCGTGTTCGTGCTGCCGGCCGTGCTGAACGGCAGTGCCGAATCCTACTTCGTGGTCGATTCGGGCGCGTCCAATGTCCAGATCCCGCAGGAGGTCGCCGACGAGCTGATGCGCAAGGGCGCACTGACCCAGGCCGACTTCCTGGGCGAGCGCGGCTTCGTGGTAGCCGACGGGCGCAAGCTCCTGCAGAAGATCGTCCGCCTGCGATCCGTCCAGGTCGGCAACCGGTCCATGGAGAACGTTCTCGCCGCCGTCGGTGCCGCACACAGCCAGGCCCTGCTCGGCCAGAGCCTGCTGCGGCGGCTCAACTGGTGGAAGATCGACAACGTCAAGAACGCCATCGAACTCGAGTTCACCGGCTCGTTCTGACGCGGCCGCGCGCCGCCTCATGCTACGCTGTCGACGAGGCGCGGAGAGGAAATTGCGTATATCCGTGGTGATTGAATGAGACGGCGCGTCCTGCTGGCGAGCGTGTCGGGAGCGGCTGCCTGGCCATCGCTCGTGGCCGGCCAGGGAAAGATCCGCCGCGTGGCGATCCTGCTGAGCTCGGCCGAAGACGACCCCGAGGGCCAGGCACGTATCGCGGGCATCCGGCAGGGCTTGAAGGAGCTCGGCTGGATCGAGGGCAAGACGATCCAGCTCGACGTCAGATTCGGCGCAGGCAACGCCCAGCGCATGAAGAGCTACGCGACGGATCTCGTCGCCGCAGCGCCCGACGTGATCGTGGTCAACAGCACCCCCGTGCTGGATGAGGTTGCCAGGGCGACCAGGACCATCCCTGTCGTCTTCGTGCTGGCCGTCGATCCGGTGGCGCTGGGGCACATCCAGAGCTTCGCTCGTCCGGGCGGAAACATCACCGGATTCACCTTCTGGGACGTCACCCTGATGGGCAAATGGCTGCAGCTCCTGAAGGAGAGTGCGCCTGCCGTCGAGCATGCCGTGGTGGTGCACGATCCCGAGGTGACGCCGTTCTATCCGCAGATGATCGATGCGGCGAAGCGCCTGCCCAACCTGCCGCCGGTGTCGCTGTCCGTCGCCCCGATCCACGGCGTCAAGGACATCGAGCGCGCTGTCGGCGAGATCGCACGACGCCCCAACAGCGCGGTGATTGCCCCGTCGGATCCGTTCCTGACGCGCTACCGCGCCGAGGTCGCGGCCGCCCTGCTCGCCGCGCGGCTGCCTTCCCTGGCGATCTTCAAGATCTTTGCCGAAGCCGGCTGGCTGATGAGCTACGGGCCCGACACCTCCGACGTGTTCAAGCGCTCGGCCGGCTACATCGACCGCATCCTGAAGGGCGCCAATCCCGGTGACCTGCCGGCCCAGGCGCCGACCATCTATCAGTTCACCGTGAACGCCAGCTCGGCCCGCAAGCTCGGGCTCGCCATGCCGCCCAACGTGCTGGCCGCCGCGGATCAGGTGATCGAGTAATCGCGATCGCCCTTCTCGATCACACCACCCGGAAGTTCTTGAACTGCCAGGGATCTGCCGTGTCGAGGTCCTCGGGGAACAGCCCGCCGCGGTCCTTGAGCGGAGTCCAGTCGCCGTATTTGCCGACCACCGGGCCGAGATAGGGCATGCAGATCGCGAGGTTGCGTTCGAAATCCATCTCGTCGGCCTCGACGATGCCGCGGTTGGGGTTCTCGAGTGCCCAGATGATGCCCGACAGCACCGGCGCGCAGACCTGGATCGAGGTCGCGTTGTTGTAGGGCGTGATCTCGCGCGTCTCGTCGATGTCGAGCTGGCTGCCGTACCAGTAGGCGCCCTTCTTGTGCCCCATCAGCAGCACGCCGAGCTCGTCGCGCCCCTCGGTGATCTCGTCGACGATCAGACGCTGCTTCTTCTGCTGGTGCAGGTTCTTTCCGGCGATCTCGTGCATCGACATGATCGCCTGGTCGCACGGATGGTAGGCGTAGTGCACGGTCGGCCGGTAGACCGCGTGCCCGGCGCCGTCGCGCAGCGTGAAGTAGTCGGCCATCGAGATCGACTCGTTGTGGGTGATGATGAAGCCGTGGAACGGCCCCTCGAGCGGCGTCCAGGTGCGCACGCGAGTCAGCAGGCCCGGCCGGTTCAGGTAGATCGCGGCATCGCAGCCGAACTCGTGCCGCGCACCGTCCGGCGGCAAGCCCTTCTCGTGCGTGCCCCAGCCCATCTCGGCCGGCTGGCTGCCTTCCGAAACGAAGCCGTCGATCGACCAAGTGTTGACGAACTCGCCGACCTTCTTGGGCTTCTTGGAGACCTGGGTGTCGCGCTCGGCGACGTGGATCACCTTGACGCCGAGGTCGCGGGCCAGCTCGCCCCAGCCCTCGCGGGTGTTCGGCTTCACGGCGCCCAGGCCGGTGTCCTTGGCGAGGTTGACCAGCGCCTTCTTGACGAAGTGCGAGACCAGGCCCGGGTTGGCGCCGTGGGCGATCACCGCCGTCGGGCCGCCCTCGTACCTGGGCTTGAGCTTCAGCATGTTCTCGCGCAGCGCATAGTTGGAGCGCAGCGAGACCGAAAGGTTGGGATCGGTGTAGCCGCCGGGCCAAGGTTCGATGCAGGTGTCGATGTAGAGGGCGCCCTTCTCCTGGCAGAGCTCGACCAGTGCCGTCGAGGCGACCTCGACCGACAGGTTGACCAGGAAGTCGCCCTTGCCGATGCGCCTGTCGAGCGTCGCGCGCAGGTTCTCCCTGGTCAGGCGCTTCCTGATGAAGGTCACGCCGAAGCGCTTGGTCTCCTTCAGGCCGCCGCGGTCCTCGGCCGAGATGATGGTGATCTGCTCGGGCTTGATGTCGATGTGCCGGAAGATCAGCGGCAGCACGCCCTGGCCGATCGAGCCGAAGCCGATCATGACCATGCGCCCCTCGAACCCGACGTGCTTCTTGAATGCCTTTTTCTTGGACTTCTTGGCCATCATGCCCCCTGTCCGATGCTTGAAGTTGGGTCGATAAACGGCGACGGGGCCTTTCTCAAGGCCCCGCGTTTCGTCTCCGTGACGGGAGAGAGGCTTAGATGCAGATCGCCTTGAGAGGCGCGAAGCCGTTGAAGGCCACTGACGAGTAGGTCGTCGTGTAGGCGCCGGTCGAGAGGATCTCGACCTTGTCGCCGGGCTTCAGCGACAGCGGCAGCTTGTACTCGGTCTTCTCATAGAGAATGTCGGCCGAGTCGCAGGTCGGGCCGGCCAGCACGACCGGGCCGACGCGGGTGCCGTCACGCGCGGTGCGCAGGCGGTACTTGATGCTCTCGCCCATGGTCTCGGCCAGGCCGGAGAACTTGCCGATGTCGAGATAGACCCATCGCTTGCGGTCGCTGGCCGACTTGCGGCTGACCAGCACCACTTCGCTCTGGATCACGCCGGCATCGCCCACCATGGAGCGGCCGGGCTCGATGATCACCTCGGGCATGCGGTTGCCGAAATGGCGAACCAGCGCGCGGCCCACCGCTTCGCAGTAGGCCTCGATCGAGTTGACCTCGCTGCGGTAGCGGGCCGGGAAGCCGCCGCCCAGGTTGACCATGCGCAGGTCGACGCCCTCTTCGGCGAGGGCGAAGAACATCTGCGAGACCTGGCCCAGCGCCCTGTCCCATTGCTCGAGGTCAGTCTGCTGGCTGCCGACGTGGAAGGAAATCCCGTACGGGTCCAACCCCCACTGCTTGGCCTTGCGCAGCAGGTCCTTGGCCATCTCCGGCGCGCAGCCGAACTTCTTGCTGAGCGGCCACTCGGCACCGCCGCAATCGACCAGCACGCGGCAGAATACGCGCGCGCCGGGAGCCACACGGGCGAGCTTCTGCAGCTCGGCCTCGCTGTCGAAGGCAAACAGGCGCACGCCCTGCTGGTAGGCCCAGGCGATGTCCTTCTCCTTCTTGATCGTGTTGCCGAAGGAGATCCGGTCCATGCTGACCCCGGTGGCCTGCACCATCTCGATCTCGCCGCGCGACGCGGTGTCGAACTTGGAGCCCAGCCCCGACAGGCGCGACAGGATCTGCGCGGCCGGGTTGGCCTTCACGGCATAGAAGATGTGGGCCGCCGGCAGGAGCTCGCGCATGCGCCGGAAGTTGTGCTCGACCACATCGAGGTCGACCACCAGGCACGGCGTCTCGGGCTGCTGCTCGCGGAGATAACGGAAAATACGCTCGGTCATCGCTGGGGGGTTCCCCGTCTGAATGTCAAATAGTTCGAAGGTGAGTGAACGAGACGACGGTGCCTACTGGTCGAAGCCAGTCAGGCAGCGTGCGTCAGCCGATACTCGACGGAGAGAAGTTCCGCTTCAGCGGAAATTCGAACAGTGCGGCCCGGCTGAAGTTCACCGGGCAAATGACATAATAGCGGGGGACACGCCCCGCGCGGCAAGCAACCATCTCAGAAGCTCCTTCCCGGACCCGGCTCTGCGCCGGCACTGCCAAAAAGGACGCTTTCCGTCGTTGCGTAACCACTATGGGCCAGCGGCACGTGCGTGGGCGTCTTCTTGCGTATCTACAACTAATGTACGCGGTTACAAGAAGATTCTTCCCCGTCGAGATAAATTTTGGGCGTCTTGTGGTGGATTGATCACACCCAGGCATCAGGCGCGCGGCAACGAGGAGCGCGGAAGCCGTATAGAAGCGGCGAGCATGGTGAGCGGCGCCAGTGTGACACTCGACACAATGAGCGCAGCCGGAACGCCCCACAGGTTGGCAATCTTGCCCCACAGCAGCGAGCCCGCGACCATCGCGCCAAAAAACACCATCTGGTGTACCGCCATGCCGCGGGCACGCATGAAGTTGGGGAGAATCATCTGAACGGCGGTGCCATTGTTGGCGATGACCGTCATCCAGCAGGCGCCCGAGACGACGATGCAGAGGCCGAACACGATCGGCGTCATGACCAGGGCGGCGATCAATGTGGCGACAGCGTGGATAGCCATGGCCCAAATGTTGGCGCGGTCGGCACCCACCAGGCGATTGACGGTCGGCATCGAGATCGCACCGGCGACGGCACCAACGCCGAACACGGCGTAGAGGATACCGAAGGAGAGCTCGTCGAGCCCGAGTTCGAACCTGCCTGCCACCGGGAGCAACGTGCCCATGGCGATGCCAGGCACGAAGAAGCAGAGGCCGCGAGCGAATACCGCCTTGAGTTCGTTCGAGCCGCGGACGAAGGCAATGCCGGTCCGCGCCGCCTCGACGAAGCCCTCGCGGCGCTGTGAGGCGCGCGCCTCGGCCGAGCGCTTCCAGCTGCGCATCGCCAGGATGACGCCGATGTAGGTGCAGGCGTTGACGGCGAAGAGCAGGAAGACGCCGACCAGCCCCAGCAGAACCTGCCCCACGACCGGCCCCACGGTACGGGCGAGATTGAAGCCCGTGCTGTTGAGCGCAATGGCGGGCCGGAGATGGGGGCCGCTCACGATCTCGGGCACCACGGCATGCCAGGCCGGGGCGTTCATGGCGTTGCCAAGCCCCATGCAGAAGGAGAGCGCCAGGAGGTTCCAGGCATCGAGTCGGCCCAGGAAGGCCAGCAGGGCGAGGGTCGCCGCCACGCCCATCATCCAGAACTGGCAGAGGATGATGTAGCGCCGTCGCTCGAAGCGGTCCGCCAGGATGCCGGCCAGGAAGCAGAACAGGAACATCGGCAGGGTGCCGGCGGCCGCCAGGAGGGCCACGAAGATCGGTTCGGTGGTGAGGCTGGTCATCTCCCAGGCAGCGCCGGTGCTCTGCATCCAGCCGCCGATGTTGGACAGCAGGTTGGCGATCCACAGGCCACGGAAGGCCGGGTTGGCGAGCGGAGCAAAGGCCGAGGGATGGCGCACGACGCCGGTTGGCGGTGCCGTCATTGCCGGGGGCGCGCCTCACTGGTCACAACAGCGCCTTCTCGTAGATCCGGTGGGTCTTGTAGTGCACCCCGCCGACCGAGCGGATGATGTTGTTGGTCGCCTTGTTGTCCTCGAGGATCCAGCCGAGCTCGGCCGATTTCCTGCCCAGGCGCTTGCCGTTCTGGCGCAACTGGTCGATCGCCATCATGGCGAGCCCCGCCCCCATCAGCGGGTGATTGCGGAACTTCTTCTTTACCCCCATCAGGGGCACCCGGGTGCTGCTCACGCCCGCGATCTTCATGCGGTACACGAGTTTCAGCAGGTTCAGCGGATTGAGCCTGCCGCCGAAGTCCTCGATCGCCTCGTTGAGGTTGGTGAGCGCCACGATGAAGGCCACCGCCTCCTCGTCGACTTCGACGAAGACACAGAGGTCGGGCACGATCACCGGCCCGAACGCCTTGGAGGCATGGTCGATCTCGGCCTGGGTGAAGGGCACGAAGCCCCAATTGTCGCTCCAGGCATCGTTGAAGATGCCGACCACGGTGCGGACCTCGGCATCGAACATTTTCATGTTGGCCGCGCGCACCTTGACCCGGCCTGCCATGCCGGCGCGCGCCATCAGCTTGGCGCCGATCGTCTCCGGCGCGTTCTGGACGTCGTAGTCGTAGGAGAAGACGTCCTTGATCTTGGCATAGCCGCAGCCCTCGACGCGGGGGCCGGCATAGGGCGGATCGTAGGGCACCAGCAGCACCGAGCGGCTGTCGAAGCCCCAGACCAGCAGACCGACCTCTTCGTTGACCGAGAGGCTGAACGGCCCGGTAATCCGCTTCATGCCCTTGGCCCGCAGCCAGTCCTCGGCAGCCTTGAATAGGGCGGCGAAGATCGCCGGATCGTCCTCGGCGGCCACGCAGCCGAAATGGCCGGTGTCGTCGGCGTAGCGCGCGAGATAGGCGCGATCGACCTGGGCGGTGATGCGGCCAACCACCTTGCCGGCGCGACGGGCCAGGAAGAACTGCACCTCGACGTGCCTGAACAGCGGGTTCTTCTTGGGCGAGAAGGCCTCCTGTCGTTCGGTATCGAGATGAGGGATGTATCCCTTGTGGCCGGCGAACAGGCGCTTGGGCAGCGCAATGAAGGCCTTGAGATCGGATTTGCCCTCGACGGGCGAGACGACGATGTCGGAAGCAGCCATGGCCGGCTCAGGCTACCATGGCACTCGTGACGGGGCTGTGGAACACCAGCTCGCCGTCCGGCTCGCAGCCGGTGGTGTCGGCCTTGAGCGCGCGAATCTGCAGCCGAATCTTCCAGCCCCCGCCGTCGCGCTCGATGTGCAGCAGATGATAGCGGGCGCGGCCGTACTTGCTGCCCGGCGCTGCCGACGCCGAGGTCACGCCGAGCACCGGCACCGGCCCGTGCGGGCCGGCAATGCGCGCGATTTCGCTGCGATGGTTGTGGCCGTGCAGGATCGCCTCGCAGCCGACACGACGGATCATCGCCTGGAAGGACGGGGCGTCCGTCAGAAGCTTGAAGCGCGACTGGTCGGTGAGCGGCGGATGATGGATCAGCACGATGCGGCACAGGCCCTCGCGCGCCGTCATCGCCAGCAGCTGCTCGGCGCGCGCGATCTGGGCCGGGCCGAGATCGCCGGTTGCGAACAGCGGCGGCTTCGGCACCCCGGTCGACAGCCCGATCAACGCCACGCCGTCGCGGCGGCGCAACGTGGGGAACACGTCGAACCCGCGGGCCGGCGGCTCGCCATCGCCCGCCATATAGGCGCCCCACAGGCCGAGCCCCTCGTGCCAGGGAATCGGCACATAGGCATCGTGATTGCCGGGAATCACCGTCAGGCGATCGGGCCGGTCGAAAGCCGCCAGCCATGCGGCAGCGCGCCGGAATTCCTCCGGCAGCGCCACGTTCACCAGATCGCCGGTCAGCGCGATGTGGTCGGGCCGTTGTGCCTTGATGTCGGCCACGATGCCGGCCAGCGCTTGCGGGACATGCAGGTGCACGCGGTTGCGCCACCAGTTGACGTAGCCCGTGGCGCGCTTGTTCAGGAGCTGCCCGGCGCGAGCCGTCGGCATGGGCAAATGAGGGTCGGAGAGATGCGCCAGGGTGAACATCGGCCTGCCCCGGCTAGCGACTGCCCCCGACGACGCGCAGCTTGGGCGTCAGCACACCCATCTGGCGGCCGATGCCGGTCATGACCTCGATCATGTGCTGGAGCTGCTCGCGCGTATGCACCGCGCACAACGAGCAGCGCAGCAGCGACACGCCGTTGGGCGTGGCCGGCGGCACGGCGACGTTCACGTAGATGCCGGCATCGAGCATGGCGCGCCAGAAGCCGATCGCCGTCATGCGATCGGGCAGGTGGACGCCGACGACCGGACCGTGCTCGGGACCGAGCTTGAAGCCCTGCGCCGCCAGGCCGTCGTAAAGCGTGGCGACGTTGTCCCAGAGCTGCTTGCGCAGCTCGGGCCTGGCCTTGACCACCTTGAGCGCCTGACGGACCGACGCCACGATCGAGGGCGGCAACGAGGCGGTGAACATGTAGGAGCGCGTGGTCACGCGCAGGATGTCGAAATCCGGGTCGTCCGACACGCAGTAGCCGCCGATCGCGCCCAGCGTCTTGGAGAAGGTGCCGACGATGAAATGGCAGTCGTCGAGGACGCCCGCCGCCTCGCAAAGGCCTCGGCCATGCTCGCCCAGCGCGCCCATCGAGTGGGCCTCGTCGACCAGTACATAGGCGCCGTATTTCTTGCAGACGTCGACGAACTCCTTGAGCGGCGCCGAATCGCCCAGCATGGAGTAGATACCCTCGAGAACGACCAGCCTGTTGCCCGGCTTCTCGCCGATGCGGCGCAGGCGGGCGTCGAGGCTCGAGGGATCGTTGTGCTTGAAGCGCACGACCTCGGCCTGGGTCTGCTTGCAGGCGTCGTAGATCGAGGCGTGGCTGTCGGCGTCGATCAGCAGGAAGTCGTCCGGCCCGACCAGCGAGGAGATCACTCCCAGGTTGGCCTGGTATCCGGTCGTGAAGACCATGCAGTGCTTCTTGCCGTAGAACTCGGCGATCTCCTTCTCCAGCGCCACGTGCTCGGAGTAGCTGCCGTTGGCGATGCGCGAGCCGGTCGTGCCGGTGCCCTCGGCGCGGATCGCCTCGATCGCCGCCTCCATGCAGGAGGGGTCGAAGGTCAGGCCGAAATAGTTGTTGGTGCCGACCAGCAGCGTCTTGCGGCCGTTGATGATGGCCTCGGTCGGCGACAGCACCCGCTCCATGCGAATCTGGAACGGATCGGCCCCGGTCGTGCGGACGTCACGATAGGCATCCAGCAGACCGGCATGGCGGTCGAACAGGCCCATGGCGACTTAACGCCGGGCGGCGAGCTTCAGGATGGTGTCGGCGAGTTCGTCGACGGTGTGGATCTCGGCCACCACGTTCATCGGAATCGAGATATCGAAACGGTCCTCGAGCTCCATGACCATATCCATGATCGCGAGCGAATCGATGGCCAGGTCTTTGGCGATGACGGTCTGGCCGCCAATCGGCTTCTCGCCGGTCTGGAAGGGCGCCAGGTGATGGCAAATCTCGGCCATCACGTCGTGCCTCGCGAGCCTGCGCGGACTGACGAGGGCGGCTGTCATGTCGTCGTTTTCGACGATCACATTGTGGGCTGTTCGCAAAACCAGTTCTCCGGTTGCCGGGGTGAGGCAGCTTCTATGTGCCCATCGGCCAATTCATTGTGAAATAACAAATTGTTACGCAGTGTTTCACAACCCCTAGATCCATTTCCGCGCCCGATACCACAAGACCGTCTCGCGAAAGCCCTCCTTGAGGTCGTAGTGCGGCTTGAATCCGGTGGCCTCAGCGAACCGGCGGTCATGGACGGTCCAGTCCGGGTGAAACATTTCGTTTACCTTGGCGGGCGTGAGTATCTGAGGTGGACCAACGGCTGACTGGCGGAGGGCGTTCCAACGCGCCACCGCCATGATCTGGCTGCGGGATATTTGCACGGACCATGCACGACTGCCGAGCGCAGCAGCTGCGGCCCGGGCCATGTCCTGGTAGCCGTAGCCCCCGTCATGGCCATCGTCGATTTCGTAGACCGCAGGGTCTGGTGGGTGCTCGACGGCGAGCGCCAGGGCCTCGGCAAGATCGGCGACATGGATCAGCGACAGGCGCGCGCCCGGCACCTTGGGCTGCAGGGCCAAGCCGCGCGCCACGGCACGAAAGTAGGCCAGCGTCTCGCGGTCGCCCGGACCGTAGACGGCGGGAGCCCGCACCGCGAGCCAAGGCCCGCCACGGCGGGCAAGCACCTCCTCCGCTGCCCGCTTGCTGGCGGCATAAGGCGAAAGTTGAGGTTCGCGCGCCACCACGGAAGACAGGAGCAGGAACGGCAGGTCGGGCGCGAGCGCCACCAGTAGCGCCGTGCCGTCCCGATTGACCGCCCGGAACTCGGCGGCGTGCCTGGCCTTGATCAGGCCGCCCGCGTGGACGAGCGCGTCGGCGCCGCTCACCAGCCGCCGCAGCGCCGGCTCGTCGGCCAGATCGCCCCAGACGATCTCGGCATCGACGCCGGCCAGAGACGGCACGGGCGACCAGCGACGCACCAGAACGCGAAGCCTGCAGCCGTGCCGGGCGAGCGCCGAAAGGAGGTGCGATCCGACGAAGCCGGTGGCGCCAGTGACTGCGACCAGCCTGGGCACGCCGGCTCTCAGGCCGCAGCGGGCTTGGGCGCGTAGAGTCCGGCCAGATAGTTGGCCTTGGCGCGCGCGCGCGACAGCTTGCCTGACGAGGTGGTCGGCAGGCCGATAGCCGGCGGAACCAGCGCGACATCGCAATCGACCGCCACCGCCTCGCGCACCGCGCCCGCCACATCGCGGGCAAGCGCCGCCTTGGCCTCATCGCCCGAGACGCGCGCCACCACTGCCACGACGACGCGCTCGCCGTCGGCCGTATCGATCGAGAAGGCTGCCGAATCGCCGTTCTTGGTCACCTTCCGGGCCTCGATCGCCCATTCGATGTCCTGCGGCCAGACATTGCGGCCGTTGACGATGATCAGGTCCTTGGCGCGGCCGGTGACGACGATCTCGCCGGCCAGCGCATAACCCAGATCGCCGGTATCGAGCCAGCCGTCGGCCGACAGCACCTCGCGCGACGCGTCGGGCTCGCCGAAGTAGCCCGGCATGATGCTGGGACCCTTGACGAAGATGCGGCCGACTTCGCGATCGGCGAGCACGCTGCCGATCTCGTCGCGCACCTCCAGCTGATGGCCGGGCAGCACCCTGCCGCACACCACGAATCGGCGGGCGCGATGACCGTCCTCGGGATCGGTGGCAGGTAGCGCCAGCTGCTTCTCGGCGAGCGCTGTCCGATCGACGCTGTCGGTGCGTACGCCGGTGCCGTACGGGCAGAAGGTGATGGCAAGGCACACTTCGGCCATGCCGTAGCTCGGAATGAAAGCGGCGCGATTGAAGCCCTTTGGTTCGAAGGCGCGCGCAAAGCGGTCGAGCACGTCGGGCCGCACCATGTCGCCGCCGATGCCGGCGTGACGCCAGCATGAGAGGTCGAGGTCCTCCGGTACCTGCAGGGCGCCGCGCCGCGCCGCGAGATCATAGCCGAAGCTCGGGCTGTAGGAGATGGTGGCCCGGTTGCGCGAGATCAGGTTGAGCCACTGCATCGGCCGGCGCGCGAAGTCGCGCGGCGTCAGGTAGTCGATCGAGAACTGGGCCGACAGCGGTGCCATCAGGAAACCGATCAGGCCCATGTCGTGATAGAGCGGCAGCCAACTCACCGCCCGATCGCCCTGCACGAGATCGAGGCCTGCCGGACCCGTGATGCCGGCGAGGTTGGCCATCAGGGCGGCCTGGGTGATCTCGACGCCATGCGGATGGCGTGTGCTGCCCGACGAAAACTGGATGTAACAAAGGTCGGCCGGGCCGAGTGGCCTGAGATCGACCGGCTTCTCGGGCAGCGCCGCGAGCGCGTCCATGCCACCGTGCAGGCGCACCGCCGGAAACTCCTGCGCCACCTCGGCGAGATAGGAAGCGAGATCGTCGAGCCCGAGGGCGGCCACCGCACCGGAAGCGGCGAACTGACGGCGCAGCTGATCGAGGTAAGCGAGCTTGCCGCCGATTCCGACCGGGATCGAAATCGGCACCGGCAGCATTCCCGCATACTGCGCGCCAAAGAACGCGTCGAAGAAGCCGGGCCAGGTATCGGCGGTGATCAGCAGCCGCTCGCCCGGCTTGAAGCCCGCGCCGATCAGCTTGCGGGCCGCGACCTGCGCCCTGTCGCGGACGTCGCGCCACGCCAGGGTCGAAAGCAGCTCGCCCTTGGCATTATAAAAACTGACCCCGGTCTCGCCTCGCGCGGCGTAATCCAGCATCTCCGGCACCGAGCGAAAGTCGGCGCGGCGCAGGACCAGCGTTTGATTGCGGGAAGGAAACGGATTCATCGCGCGCCGGGGTCCTAGCAGAGGGATTCGGCACTCTCAAGGCAGCCGACAGGGGCAGTCAGCCTGCAAGTTGACACTTTATGACCCCGGACCGATAGTGGCCCACCCTCGACCAACCCCGGAGTTTCCCTTCCCGGAACGCCGGTTTGGCGGGGGTTTTCTCTTCAAGGGAGGTCAACGTGATTACGGCTGTGATGCCGACGTACGGTCGCAAGGACGTCGTGTTCGAACGCGGAGAGGGCAACTATCTCTACGCGACGGACGGCCGACGTTACCTGGACTTCACCTCGGGCATCGCCGTGAACGCGCTCGGCCACTGTCATCCCTATCTGGTCAAGGCGCTGACCGAGCAGGGGCAGAAGCTGTGGCACACCTCCAACCTGTTCCGCATCGGCAATGGCGAGAAGCTGGCCAAGCGCCTGACCGAGGTGTCGTTCGCCGACACGATGTTCTTCTGCAACTCGGGCGCCGAGGCGATCGAGGGCGGCATCAAGCTGATCCGCAAGTATCAGTTCATGAACGGCAAGCCCAAGCGGTACAAGATCATCTGCTTCCAGGCGGCGTTCCACGGCCGTCTGCTGAACGCGCTCGCCGCGACCGGCAACGAAAAGTACCTCGAGGGCTTCGGCCCGCCGGCACCGGGCTACAAGCACGCGCCGCTCAACAACACCAACGTCGTGCGCGACATGGTTGACGACGAGACCGCCGGCATCCTGGTCGAGCCGATCCAGGGCGAGGGCGGCATCCGCGGGACCACGACGCAGTTCCTCAAGGACCTGCGCGCGATCTGCGACGAGTTCGGCCTGCTGCTGTTCTACGACGAGATCCACACCGGTTTCGGCCGCACCGGCAAGATGTGGGGCTACGACTGGTCGGGCGTGAAGCCCGACGTGGCGGCGATCGCCAAGGGCATGGGCGGCGGCTTCCCGATCGGCGCCTTCATGGCGACCGAGAAGGCGGCGGTCGGCATGGTGCCGGGCACGCATGGCTCGACCTATGGCGGCAATCCGCTGGCCACCGGCGTTGCCAACGCCGTGCTCGACGTCCTGCTGGCACCGGGCTTCATCGACGGCGTGCGCGAGAAGGGCGAGTACCTCAAGGGCCAGCTGGAAGGCTTGGTGAAGAAGCATCCCAAGGTCTACGCCGAGCAACGCGGCACCGGCTTCCTGCAGGGCTTGCAGTGCACCGCGGCCGTGCCGGCCGGCGACATGGTGAACAAGCTTCAGTCGCTCGGCCTCCTGGTGCCGCCGGCGGGAGAGAACGTGATTCGCGTCTTCCCGGCGCTGATTGCCGACAAGGCGGCGCTCGACGAAGGCGTCGACATCCTGAGCAAGGCCGCCCAGTCGTTCGAGGCCACCGCCAAGGCTGCCGAGTAATGCCATGGCAGTGCCGAAACATTTCCTCGACCTAGACCAGGTCGATCCCAAGACGCTTCGCCAGATCCTGGATCGCGGCAAGGCGATGAAGAAGCAGCGCGCCAACGGCGGCCACGACAGGCCGTTGGCGGGCAAGACGCTGGCCATGATCTTCGAGAAGCCCTCGACGCGCACTCGCGTGTCGTTCGAGGTCGGCATGCGCGAGCTCGGCGGCCAGACCATCATGCTGGGCCGCACCGACACCCAGCTCGGTCGCGGCGAAACCATCGCCGACACCGCGCGCGTTCTGAGCCGTTATGTCGACATCATCATGATGCGCACGACCGTCGAGGAGAAGCTCCTCGAGATGGCCAAGTACGCCACCGTGCCCGTGATCAACGGACTGACCGACAAGACGCATCCCTGCCAGCTGATGGCCGACGTGATGACGTACGAGGAGCATCGCGGGCCGATCCAGGGCAGCGCGATCACCTGGTCGGGCGACGGCAACAACATGGCCACGTCGTGGATCCACGCCGCCGTGCAATTCGACTTCGAGTTGCGCATCGCCTGCCCGCCGGAACTCAAGCCGCCCCAGGACGTCGTGCAGTGGGCCGAGAAGTCGAAGGGCCGCATCACCATCGGACACGATCCGGAAGCGCTCGTGCGCAATGCCGATTGCGTGGTCACCGACACCTGGGTGTCGATGGGCGACGAGGATCCGCAGAGTCCGAGCGCGGCGCGGCGGCACAATCTGCTGCGCGGCTACCAGGTCGACAAGCATCTGATGGCGCAGGCCAAGAAGGACGCCATCTTCATGCATTGCCTGCCCGCCCATCGCGGCGAGGAAGTGACCGTCGACGTGATCGACGGCCCGCAGTCGGTCGTGTTCGACGAGGCGGAGAACCGGCTGCACGCCCAGAAGAGCATCCTGGCCTGGTGCCTGTCGTGACATCCCCTCCCCCTTCGGACGGGGGCGGGACGATGAGCGACCACGACCAGGCTCTCCCCTTCCAGCTGGACGCACTGGGTGTTCGTGGCCGGCTGGTGCGGCTTGGCCCGACGCTCGACGACATCATCGAACGCCACGGCTATCCCCTCGCCGTGGCCCGGCCGCTCGCCGAGGCGATGGTCCTGTGCGCCGCGCTCGCCACCTCGCTCAAGTATGACGGCATCTTCACCCTGCAGATCTCGGGCGACGGGCCGATCCGGCTCCTCGTCACCGACCTCACCACCGACGGCGCGCTGCGCGGCTATGCCCAGTTCGACAGCTGGAAGCTCGCGGTGGCGCTCGGCGCCGGCAACCACGACGCGCCCGAGGGCTATGTGCCCAAGCTGTTCGGCCACGGCCGGCTCGCCTTCACCGTCGACCAGGGCCAGCACACCGAGCGCTACCAGGGCGTCGTGCCGCTGGAAGGCGCCACCCTCGCCGACTGCGCCCATACCTACTTCCGCCAGTCCGAGCAGTTGCCGACCGGCATCAAGATCGCGGCGCAGCGGACCGTCGAAGAGGGTGTCGGGCACTGGCGGGCGGCGGCGCTGATGGTCCAGCAGATGCCGGAATTCGACGCCGGCCGCATCGACATCGACCTCGAGCAGCGCGAGGACGATTGGCGCCGCGCCGTCATCCTGATGGCCTCGGCGACCGAAGCCGAGATGCTGGACGCCGGGCTGGCGGGCACTGCCCTGCTCTATCGCCTGTTCCACCAGGAGCGGCCGCGCCAGTTCGAACGGCGGCCGTTCGTGGCGCGCTGTCGCTGCAACCGGCCCCGCATCGACCGCGTGCTGCGTTCCATCAAGCGCGAGGAGCTGGGCGACCTGCGCGACCCCACGGGTCGCGTGGTCGTGAAGTGCGAATTCTGCTCGACCGAATACACCTACGACGACCACGACCTCGATCGGATATACGCGTCGGCGGCGTGAAAATTCCGTCGTGGCACGGGGCGTGCAACGCTCCGGCCGGATAGACGGAGACAATATGAGGCAGATCGTCTGCCGGGCCCTCCTGGCCCTTGTTCTTTCCCTTCTCGTCGCCGTCGCACAAGCGTTCGCCCAAGGGAGCCACTTGCGCATCGGGCTGGCCGACGATCCCGACATCCTCGATCCGACGCTGGCGCGCAGTTACACCGCCCGCATCGTCTTCGCCTCATTGTGCGACAAGCTTTTCGATATCGACGAAAAGCTCACCATCGTGCCGCAGCTGGCGCTGAGCCACGAGACATCGCCGGACGGCAAGGCGGTGACCATCAAGTTGCGCCCCGGCGTGAAATTCCACGACGGCGAGCCGTTCGACGCCGCAGCGGTCAAGTACAGCCTCGAGCGGCACGTGACCATGAAGGGCTCGTACCGGCGGGCGGAGATCGGCGTCATCGACAGCGTCGAGGCCGTCGATCCGCTGACCGTCAGGATCAATCTCAAGCAGCCCTTCTCGCCCCTGCTCAACCAGCTCACCGATCGCGCCGGCATGATGGTCTCGCCCGCGGCGGCCCGGGCGGCGGGCGACAAGTTCGGGCTGAAGCCGGTCTGCGCCGGCCCCTACAAGTTCGTCGAGCGCGTCGAGCAGGACCGCATCGTTGTCCAGCGATTTGCCGATTATTGGAACAAGGACCAGGTCTTCATCGACAAGATCACATATCTGCCGATCGTCGACGCCACCGTGCGCCTCGCCAACCTGAGGGCAGGCGGCCTCGAGCTGACCGAACGGGTGCTGGCCACCGACATCAAGACCGTGCGCGACAACCCCAGGCTCAGGCTCAGCAAGGCGGTTTCGCTCGGCTTCACCAGCCTGATCTTCAATGTCGCCAATGGGGCGAAATCGAACAACCCGATGGGCAAGGACCCGAGGGTCCGTCGCGCCTTCGATCTCAGTCTCGACCGCGAGGCGATCAACCAGGTCGTTTTCAACGGCGAATTCGTGCCCGGCAACCAGTGGATCAACCCGCAGCATCCCTACTACCAGCAGAAATTCCCGGTGCCCAAACCAGACCTCGCGAGCGCCAGGGCGCTGATGAAGGAGGCGGGCGTCGCCGGTCGATTGCCGATCGATTTCATGGTGGTCAACACACCGGAAACGCGCGCCGTCGGCGAAGTGCTGCAGGCCATGTCCGCCGAGGCGGGCTTCGACCTCAAGATCCGCATCACCGAAGGCGCCACCGCGCTCAAGGAGGGCGAGGACGGCAACTTCCAGCTCTACATGAACTGGTGGAGTGGCCGCAGCGACCCTGACGGCAATTCGATCATCCACCACGTCTGCGGGGCCCCCCAGAACCTAGGCCACTATTGCGACAGGCAGATCGACGCCTGGCACGAGGAGGCGCGCGCCACCAGCGACTTCGCCGCGCGGAAGGCGGTCTACGAGAAGATCACCGAGAAGTATCTGGCAGAGGGCTCGATGGTCTATCTTTACCACCCACAGATGCTGATCGCCCACACCGAGCGGCTCGAGGGCTACCGGCCGATGCCGGACGGGCTGGTTCGGGTGGTGGGAATCAAGCTCAGGTAGATCCTCGCGCGCAGCCGGGCTTCCGTGGCCTGATCCGTCCCGCCAGAATGGCACAGCGGGTGCATGGAGTGGATTGATGCGTTGGCTGGTGCGTGGATTCCTCGTGGCTCTGGGCCTGTGTCTCGGTGCGGTTGGCGCCCTGGCTCAGGATCACCTGCGGATCGGTATCGGCGATGATCCCGACGTGCTCGATCCGACTTTGTCGCGTACCTACACGGGCCGCATCGTCTTCGCTTCGCTGTGCGACAAGCTGTTCGACCTCGACGAGAAGCTGAATATCGTGCCGCAGCTCGCGCTCGGCCACGAAACCTCGGCGGACAACAGGACCGTCACCATCAAGCTGCGCCCGGGCGTGAAATTCCACGACGGCGAGCCGCTCACCGCCGAAGCGGCCAAGTACAGCCTCGACCGCCATCTCGCCATGAAGGGCTCGTTCCGCAGGCCCGAGATCGGCACCATCGACAGCGTCGAGGTCGCCGACCCGCTGACCATCAGGCTGCATCTCAAGGCACCCTTCTCGCCCCTGCTGGCCCAGCTGACCGACCGGGCCGGCATGATGGTCTCGCCCAAGGCCGCGGAAGCGGCGGGCGACAAGTTCGGCCTCAATCCGGTCTGTGCCGGACCCTACAGGTTCGTCGAGCGCGTCCAGCAGGACCGCATCGTGGTCGAGAAATTCGCCGGCTACTGGGACAAGGACCACGTCCATATCGGAAAGATCACCTACCTGCCGATCGTCGACACGACGGTGCGGCTGGCCAACCTCAAGTCGGGCGGCATCGACCTCACCGAGCGCATCCTGGCGACCGACATCCCGGCGGTGAAGGCCGATCCCAAGCTCAAGCTCGCGAATTCGGTGTCGCTCGCCTGGTTCGGCCTGATGATCAACCAGGACAACGGGCCGAAATCGAACAACCCGCTGGGCAAGGACCCGCGGGTGCGCCGGGCGTTCGAGCTCAGCCTCGACCGCGACGCCATCAACCAGGTCGTCTTCAACGGCGAGTTCGTGCCGGGCAACCAGTGGGTGAGCCCGCTGAACCCGTATTATCAGAAGGACTTCCCGCCGCCGAAGCGCGACATCGACAAGGCCAGGGCGCTGATGAAGGAGGCCGGCGTCACCGGCAAGCTCGCGATCGACTACATGGTGAACAACGCGCCGGAGGCGCGCGCCGTGGCCGAGGTCGTTCAGTCGATGGTCGCCGAGGCGGGCTTCGATCTCAGGATCCGGGTCGTCGAAGTGGCGACCGCGCTGAAGGCCGGCGAGGACGGCGACTTCCAGCTCTACGGCCTGACCTGGAGCGGCCGCGCCGATCCCGACGGCAACTCGGTGATCTACCAGACCTGCGGCGCGCCGCAGAACATGGCGAAGTATTGCGACAAGGAGCTCGACGGCTGGCACCAGGAAGCGCGTGCCGTCACGGAGCTCGAGGCGCGCAAGGCGATCTACCGCAGGATCACCGAGCGCTTTCTCGACAGGGGCTGGATCTTCTACCTCTACCATCCGCAGAACCTGGTGACGCACACCGCCCGGCTCGAAGGCTTCAAGCCGGTGCCCGACGGC
>CAZHQA010000074.1:0-19376 GCA_964533955.1 uncultured Reyranella sp.
CCGCCAAGCTCGACGCCTTCGCCTTCGAGCTCCTGACCTTCCTGTCGATGGGCCGCTCGCTCCAGGCCACCCAGGGCGGCGGGCGCAACTTCCGCTCCGCTTCCGCGCCGTCGCTCTCGGCCGTCCAGTAAGGGAGACTCGTCATGGCATTCGGGAGCCTCGATCGGAAGTCGAACAACCAGCCGATGGCCGAGATCAACATGGTGCCGTTGATCGACGTCGTGCTGGTGCTGCTGGTGATCTTCATCGTCACCGCGCCCTTGCTCACCAACGCCGTCAAGCTCGACCTGCCCAAGGCGACCTCGACCGCCGACATCCAGAAGCCGGAAAAGATCGAGTTCGCGATCGACGCGGGCGGCCAGCTGTTCTGGAACGGCGAGCGCCTGACGCGCGAGGACGCCTTCGAGAAGTTCATGGAAGCGGGCAAGAAGCGGCCGCAGCCCGAAGTGTACCTGCGGGCCGACCAGAATGTGGCCTATCGCTATGTTGCAGAGATGCTGGCCGACGCCTCCAAGGCGGGGCTGAGCAAGGTCGCCTTCGTCAGCGAGCCGGTGAAGTAGGGCGCAATTGCTGCGGCCGGCGGGTGGCGGCGCTCAGCTGCGCGACCCGCTCAGCGCGACCGTCGCCACGCCAGCGCCGATCAGCAGGCTGCCGCCGGTCCGGTTGACGACCCGGATGGCGCGCGGGTTGGCGACGAAGCCGCGCGCCTTGCTCGCCACCAGGGCGTAACCGAACGCATTGGCGAAAGCGAGTGCCAGGAACGTCGTCTCGAACACCAGCATCTGCGTCAGGAAGTCGGCGTGCGGGTCGAGAAAGGCGGGCAGGAAGGCCACGAAGAAGGTGATGCTCTTGGGGTTGAGCGCCGTCACCAGCCAGGCGTGACCCAGCATCCGCGCCGCCGACACGGCATCGGTGCGCGGGGCCGCCTCGAGGGTACCGCCGGCGCGCCATAGCTTGACGCCCAGCCAGACGAGGTAGCTGGCGCCGATCCACTTGAGGAGGGTGAACAGCGTGGCCGAAGTGGCGAGCAGGGCCCCCAGGCCCAGCATGGAGAGCGTCATGGCGGTGAAATCGCCCAGCGCCACGCCGATCGCCATTGGCATCGCCGTCCGCCAGCCCTGGCCCAGTGCATAAGACACGACCAGCAGCACGGTCGGGCCGGGGATGATCAGCAGGATGGACGATGCCGCGACGAAGGCGGCCCACAGTTCGAGGGTCATGCCGCGACCAAGCCACAGCCCGGCAGGGAATGCCAGCCAACACGGCACGAGCTGTATTTTGCCCCTGTCCAGATAAAACTGTCCTTGATTTAGACAGGGGCAAATTCAATCGGAACCTTGACACTGAACAGCCAAAAGGTGCCGATGACCGCATGGCTAAGTCGGCTGCCAGGTCAGGCAGACCCTATCACCACGGTGAGCTCAAGGAGGCGCTGGTCGCGGCCGGGCGCAAGCTGCTCGAGGAAAAGGGCCTGCGTGGCTTCACCTTGCGCGAATGCGCCCGTCGCGCTGAAGTCTCGCATGCCGCGCCCGCCCATCACTTCGATTCGATCGACGATCTGCTGGCCGAAATCGCCACCCGCGGCTTCGGCGAGCTGACGGAGGCGATGGCCGCCGAGGCCCGGCGGGCGGGAGGCGATCCCGCGGCGCGGCTGGTCGGCCAGGGCGTCGGCTACATGGCGTTCGCGGCGGCCAATCCCATGCTGTTCCGGCTGATGTTCAATCGCGAGACCGACGGTTTCGAGACGCCGGCGCTGGTTGCTGCGGCAAAGGCGGCGCGCGAGCTGCATTTTGCCGCTATTGAGGCCGCCATCCCCAAGGCCCCGCCCGAGGTCAAGGTGCGCATGTCGGATTTCGCCTGGGCGAGCGTGCACGGGTTCATCACCCTGGTGCTCGAGGGCCAGATTGGCGAGCACGATTCCTCGCGCGCTCTGAAGGGGCGCAGCCTCGCCATCCTGGCGGCGATGGCCGAGACCGTCGTGCGGACCGGCGGCACCGATTAGAGCTTCTGCGTGGACAGGACGTCGTGGTGCCGCAGGGCATGGTGCTGGGACCGCTGATAGTTCGTTTGGCGCTTTTCTTGTTCTGGCCTGAAGCCGTCGTCGCCGGGCCGCGACGCGGCGGCCGGGACGGCAATGATCATGAGGCGCCACGGCGTGGCGCGGTCCCAGCCTCGAGAAAGATCCGCCAGCGCAGCTCGTCGCGGTCGCCGTAGGCGGGTTCGGCCTTGAAGCGCTCGACCAGTACACCGCCATTGTTTGTGATCACCTTCTGCGACGGCACGTTGTCGGGATCGGTTGTCAGCTCGACGTAGCGCAGCCCCTCGCGCCGGGCTTCGCGAAGCATCATTGCCAGCGCCCGCGTGGCATAGCCGCGGCCGCGCTTCCAGGGCACCACCGCATACCCGATGTGGCCCAGGCAGTGCGGTGGCAGGGCCTCGGTTCCCGGCTGCCAGCGAAAGCCGATCTGGCCGCAGAATTCGCCGTCCCACAGCCAGCGCACGAAGCCGGGCAGGCGCGGCACCTCGCTGCCGTCGGGCAGGGTGATCGATCCGCCCTTCGCCTCGCGATCGTCGGCGCGCGCGATGAAGGCCGCCGCGTCCTCGGCGATCATGGCAAGATGTTCGCGGGCCGCCGCCTCCAGGCGGATATTGTCGGGAGACCAGCCGCGACGCAGCGCGGCGGCGTAGGCATCCAGCTCGGCGAGAGAGGGGACGATCAGTTCGAGCGCGCTCAGGAGAAGCCCTCGTAGACCACCGTCGTGAACATGCCGGCTTCCATGTGATAGAGGTTGTGGCAGTGATAAGCCCACAGGCCGGGATTGTCGGCGTCGAACACGATCTTCATCGTTGTCTGGGGCACCACCAGCACGCTGTCGCGCACCGCGCCGGCAAAGCGCTGGCCGTTGATCTCCGTCACCTGGAAATTGTGGCCGTGCAGGTGCATGGGATGAGACATCATGGTGCTGTTGCGCATCACGAGCTCGACCCGCTCGCCGCGCTTCACCGTAACCGGTGCACCGCCCATGCCGTGGACCTGCATGCCCCAGATATAGGCCGCCATGTTGCCGGTGAGATCGACCGGAACCGAACGGTCGACTTGCCGCTCCGGTAGCGGTTCGGCGGCGCGCAGCTGCATCTCCTGGGCGAGCCCGAGGGCGGGAGCGGCTTCCTGGGCCTCGCTGGCGATCCTGGTCACGGCGGCGCCCGGCGGGCGCAGGATCACGCCGGTCTGCAGCCTGCGGCCTTCGCAGCGGGCCAGCACGGCCACGGCGCTGTCGGCCGGCGTGCGGATCAGGATGTCGGCGCGCGCGGCAATGCCCAGCGGCAGCTGGCGGACGGGCAGCGGCGCGACGGCATTGCCGTCGACCGCCACCAGCGTGCCGGTCCGCTGACCGAGATCGATCATGAAGTTGGTCGACGAGGCGGCGTTGATGATCCGCAGCCTCACCTCGGCGTTCTTGCCGACGTCGATCACTTGCGGGTCGGCAAGCGTGCGGTCGTTGGCGAGAAAGGCGTCGTAGGTGATGTCGTTGAGGTCGGCCTGGGCCATGGGCATGGCGTGACCCGGCGGGCTCGCGCCGCCGGGCGGCATGTTCATGCCGGGCATGTTCATGCCGCCGCCCGCCATGACCATCTCCGGCTTGGGCTTGCGCAGGCCCGCGAAGAGCTCCTGCGGGTTGGTCCACGAGAAGTCCTGCAGCAGGACGACGACCTCCTGCACGCCGCTCCTGATCGCGGCCGTCTCGCGCACGATCAGCGGTGCAGCCAGCAGGTCCTGCTCCTGCAAGCCGAAATGCGAGTGCATCCAGCGCGTACCGGTGGGCCGTGCCGGGAACTTGTAATCGGCCGATTGGCCTGGCGCGATGGGCGGACCGGAGATGTAGGGGACGCCGTCCTGACGCCACGGCGGCGTCATTCCGTGCCAGTGCAGGCCGGACGATTCGGCAAGCTTGTTTTCCAGCCGCACGTCGAGGTCCTCGCCCTCGCTCAAGGTCAGGCCGAAGGCGCCCGAGGCCTGGACGACGCCGAAGCGGGTCGCGGCCTTGCCATTGACCTCGATCTGGCGCGTCTGCAGGCGCAGCAGCTTTTGATCGCCCGCGGCGCGGGCGAGGCGGGGGGCAGCGGCGGCGAGCGCCGAGCCGGCGAGCAGGGAGCGGCGCGACAGAGACATGGGTTGGAGGCTAGCATGGGGCCATGAGCTCCGCTCCCGTTCTCGTCCTCGACATCGACGGCGTCGTGTCGCTCGCCCAGCCGGGGTCGGCGACGCCGTGGTACGCTACCTTGAAGCAGGATCTCGGCTTCGACTACGACGAGATCGAGCGCGAGTTCTTCCGCGGCGATTTCATGTCGGTGCTGCAGGGCCGGCTCGATCTCTACGTCGCCCTGCACGGCTACCTCGAGCCGCGCGGGCTGGCCGGCCGCATGGATGAGTTCGTCGCCTACTGGTTCGAGAAGGACGCGGTCATCGACCGCGCCGTGCTGGCCGAAGCCGACGCCTGGCGCGCGCGAACCGGCGGGCGCTGCTTCGCCGCCTCCAACCAGGAGCACTACCGTGTCGCCTACTTGCGCGACACGGCGGGCCTCGGCGCGCACTTCGACGAGATCATCTATTCGGCGGCGCTCGGCGTCTGCAAACCCGACCGCGTGTTCTACACGAACGCCCAGGCGCGCATGGGCGTGACGGCGGCACAATCGATCCTGTTCGTCGACGATCGCACCGCCAATGTCGACGGCGCCCGCATGTGCGGCTGGCGCGCCATGCTCTACCGCGGACCGGAAAGCCTCACCCAGGCGCTGGCACGCTGGGGCTGAAACCGTGATAGAGGAGGGGCCATGCTGATGTTCGACATACCTTTCGCCACGACCGACTGGGAGGGCGTGGAGCGCACGGAGCATCCCGGCGAGGCCGGCAAGGCGTTCTGGCGGACCCGCAACTTCAACAACATCCGTGTGCGCATGGTCGAGTACACACCGGGCTACCTGGCCGACCATTGGTGCCAGAAGGGCCACGTCCTGCTGGTGCTCGAGGGCGAGCTCAAGACCGAGCTGGCCGACGGCCGCACGGTCGTGCTGAAGCCCGGCCAGAGCTACCAGGTGGCGGACGGCGCCCTCGCTCACCGCTCGCGCACCGAGGGCGGCGCCAAACTCTTCATCGTGGACTGACTCTCATCTCCGCCTTCCCCGTCTTCGGAGGAGGTGTCGGCGTCATACGCCGACGGAGGGGTCATGGATCGTGAGAAAGACTCCGCCCCGTCTCGGATTACCGCGGCACCTCCTCCGGAGACGGGGGAGGGGATATTTGAAGGAGACGGCATGACGGACAAGATCGGCTTCATCGGCGTCGGCACCATGGGAGAGCCGATGTGCCGCAATCTCGCCAGGAAGAGCGGCCTGCAGGTGCTGGCGGCAGACCGCGACCAGGCGCCTCTGCAGAGACTGGCGGCGGACGGCGTGAAGACGGCGTCGCTCGACGAGATCGTCGCCAGCTGCCGCACCGTTTTCCTGTCGTTGCCGGGCGGCAAGGAAGTCGAAGAGGTCTGCCTGGGCGCGGGCGGGATCCTCGAGAAGGTGCAATTGGGCTGGACCGTCATCGATTGCAGCACCGCGCCGGTGTCGCTCGCCCGCCGGCTCTATGCCGAGTTCGAGGGCAAGGCCACGGCCTTCGCCGATGCGCCAGTGGCGCGCACCCGGCAGGCGGCAATCGACGGCACACTGTCGATCATGGTCGGCGCCACCGACGATACGTTCGCCCGCATCGAACCGCTGCTGCGCCACATGGCGAGCGAGGTGACGCATTGCGGCGAGGCCGGGGCGGGCCAGGCAGTCAAGATCCTGAACAACATGATCCTGTTTCAAACCGGCGTGGCGCTCGCCGAAGCCCTCACCATCGCGCGCGCCAACGGGATCGACGGCAAGGTGCTGTTCGAGACCCTGACCAAGGGCTCGGCCGATTCATTCGCGCTACGCAATCACGGCATGAAGGCAATGCTGCCCGGCGTGTTTCCCGAGCGAGCCTTCTCGACCGTCTATGCACTGAAGGACCTCTCCTATGCCATCCAGATGGCGGAAGAGAAGGGCGTGCCGGCACTCGGCGCCGACGTGGCGCGCGAACTGATGGAACGTGCCAGGGAGATGGGCTTCGACAAGGAATATTGGCCGGTCCTGATCAAGGCGATCGAGGACGCCGCCAAAGGTTGAGGTCACTTCGCCGCCGGCACCTGCTGGTAGCCCTTGTAGCGCATGCAGGCCGCCGTGAGCCCGATGTCCGCATGATAGCGATAGTCGTCGGAGTAGGTGTCCATGACCGCCCAGGCCTCCGGATCGCCCCAACCCGGCGGTGCATTCACCTGGGAGGGATAGTCGACGAGCCCACGCTCGGCGGCAGCCCGTCGGCAAACCTCCATGTCGTCCTGCTTCACCTGTTGGGAGACGCCGGGCTTGTCCCATTGCGGCTGCGCCGAGCAAGCGGCCAGGACGAACAGCAACGTCAAGGGCAGCCAGATGAAGGGCGGGATCGTACGGTGCATGTCGCCATCTTAGCGCTGCGGCTCGGGGGTCGGCAGCAATTCGTAGCCCTTGTTGCGCATGCAGAAGGCGGTCAGCCGGTTTTCGGCGTAGAGCCGCTGGGTGTCCTGGAGTTGCTGCCAGTACAGCCAATAGCCGCGGCGGGTCGGCGGCCAGAGTGGCGGCAGCATACCCTCGGGATTGTAGACGAAGGCCTCCCGGGTAGCGGCCCGGCGGCAGTCCACGGCATCTGCCACCGTCATCTGTTCGGTCGCGCCGGGCTTCTCCCAATGCGCATGCGTGCTGCAGCCGGCGACGGCGAGCAGCAGTACGGCGGGCACGACTTTGCGCATGGCGATGATATGGTCTGCCTCGGCTGACGAGTTGTGAAGGGGAGAGAGCGAATGGCGCGTATTGCCGTCGGTGGTTTCCAGCACGAAACCAACACTTTTGCGCCGCAACAGGCGACCTGGGACGACTTCGTGCGCGCCGATGCCTGGCCCGGCCTGCTGCACGGTCCGGAGATGATCGCTGCGGTGGAGGGCTACAACGTGCCGATCTCGGGCGCCGTGAAGCGGCTCGGCGAGCTCGGCCACGAGATCGTGCCGCTGGCCTGGGCCGCAGCACCACCCGCTTCCTACGTCACCGAGGATGCCTACGAGCGCATGTGGGCGCTGTTCGAGCCCGACCTGCGAAAGCTCGGACCGTTCGATGCGATCTACCTCGACCTCCATGGCGCGATGGTCGCGGAGAACACCCAGGACGGCGAGGGCGAGTTGCTGCGCCGCATCCGCTCGATCGTGGGCAACGACCTGCCGATCGTGGCGAGCCTCGACTATCACGCGAATTTGACGCCGGAGATGGCAAAGCTCGCCACCGCGCTGGTCGGCTACCGCACCTATCCGCACATCGACATGGCGGTGACCGGCAAGCGCGCCGTCGAGCTGCTCGACAAGCTTCTCAAGGAGAAGCGACCCGTCTATCGCGCCTACCGCCAGCTCGACTTCCTCATCCCGCTGGTCTGGCAGTGCACCTTCATCGAGCCGGCCAAAAGCATCTTCGACCTGGTGGGCGAGCTCGAGGCCGGCGAGAAGAGTCACAACCAGGGCATCGTCAGCGTCACGCACACGCCGGGCTTCCCGCCGGCCGACATCACGCAGTGCGGTCCGGCGCTGGTGGTCTACGGCCACGACAAGGAAGCGGTCGAGGCGGCGGCCGACAAGCTCGCGTCTGCCGTCAAGGCGCAGGAGAAGGCCTTCGCCGGCGAGCTGCTCGATCCCGACGCGGCGGCGCTGCGCGCCCTCGAGCTGGCGAAGAAGGCGAGCAAGCCGATCGTGCTGGCCGACGTCCAGGACAATCCTGGCGCGGGCGGCACCTCGGACACGGTGGGCCTGCTGGCGGCGCTGATGCGCCACAAGGCCAGGGGCGCGGTGATCGGCATGATCGTCGACGAAGGTGCCGCGCAGCAGGCCGTCGAGACAGGCGAGGGCAATGTCATGCGCCGCGGCATCGGCGCCGTCGTAGGCTATGCCGGCGAGACGCCGGTCGAGGCCGACTGGCGTGTGGTGAAGATCGGCGACGGCAGGTTCATGGGCACCGGCCCGTTCTACGGTGGCGCCAGGTTCCAGATCGGGCCGATGGCGCTCGTCACCGACGAGGCAAGCGGCGTCTCCGCCGTTCTCGCCAGCAAGCGCATCCAGGCCGCCGACCAGGAAATGTTCCGCCACGTCGGCGTCGAGCCGTCGAAGGTGCCGATCCTCGCTTTGAAGTCGACGGTGCATTTCCGCGCCGACTTCCAGCCCATCGCCGAGACGATCCTGGTCGTGCAGTCGCCCGGCGCGCACATCACCGACCCGGTCGAAATGCCCTACAAGCACCTGCGCAAGGGCATGCGGCTTCGGCCCATGGGCCCGGTGTGGAACGGCTCATAAGTCTTCGGGACCGCGGCGTCTCGCGAGTCCTATGAGCGAGCCGGAGGCTCGCGGTCCGCAGGAGCATGAAAGGCCGGCCTGAGCGCCCACACCATCGGCACGGTGAGAAGCGCCAGGGCGGCGACGCAGGCCAGCGCGGGCGAGAGGCCGATTGAGTCGCCCAGCACGCCGAACAGGAAGGGGCTCGCGGCGCCGGCAATCGAGCCGCCGGTGTAGAAGACGGCGAAAGCGTGGGTGCGGCGCTCGGGCGTGACGAATTCGGGGATGGTGCCGTAGAGCACCGACGAGGTGCCGTTCAGCATCAGTCCGACCAGCGGCAGCAGCGCGAGCGCCGGCGTGAGTGCCAGCGGCAGCAGGGCGAGGATCATGGCCGTCGTCGCCACCTCGGTCAGCACGACCGAGGGCACGACGCCGAGGCGAGAGCCGACCCAGCCCATCACCAGCTTTCCGGCCGCGCCGCCGGCGAACAGCAGCGACAGCGCGAGGCCGATGGTCGGCAGGTCGGCGCCCTTGGCGCGCAGCAGGAACGGCAGGAAGATCAGGAAGCCCGAGCGCACCGCGCTGTCGGCGATGTGAACGAAGAACAGCAGCCAGAACGCCCACGGCCGGTCCTGGCCGGCGACGGCCTTGCCGGCCGACTTCGCCCGCTCCGCATGCGTCTCGGCGGACTGCAGCGTGGCCAGGATCACCCCCGCGCCGGCGACGGCGATGGCCGCGGTGACCAGCATTGCCTGCCGCCAGCCGAGCGCGGCCGCGATCAGGGCGAACAGCGCCGGCAGCACGACCTTGCCGACGTCGCCGGTGAAATTGTAGGTGCCAAGCGCGGTGCGCGAGCGCAAGCCGGGAAAAGCCGAGGCGACGAGGGTCGAGGCGATGGGATGCTGCGTGCTGCCGCCCAGGCCGGCCAGAAGCAGGCCTGCGATCACGCCGTAGAGCGAGCCGGCAAAGCCTGCCAGGCCATAACCGACGGCGATCAGGGCGGTGCCCGTTGCCAGCACCTTCACCCCGCCCAGGCGGTCGGCGAGCCAGCCTGACGGGATTTGCCCGCTCGCCATCGCGCCGGAGTACACCGCCTTCAGTGCGCCGATGGCGGCATAGCTCAGGCCGAACTGGGCCTGCAGCAGCGGGTAGAGGACGTTGAGAAGGTCGGTGAAGCCGTCGTGCAGCGCATGAGCCCCGCCGCATACCGTCAGCGTCTTGCGCGCGGACCGGGTGCTTTCGGCGGTGACTGTCATGGCTCCGTCACATTACTACCGGCCCGGCATGCGCTCAAACCAGAAGGCCAGCTGCTTCTGGAAATCGCTGTCGGCGAACGCCGCATCGGTGATCAAGGTGGGCTTGCCGTTGCGCGGGTAGCGCACGCTCGCGAGTCGCGTGAACTTGGTATCGCAGTTGTGAAAGATCAGCACGTCGCCCTGGCGGTGATGGAGCACCAGTTCGTGGATGTGGCGGATGTTGATCAGGCTGATGACGTAGCGGTCGTCCGGATCGCCCTCGGCCAGCTGGCGCGCCGGGATGTCGCGGCCACCGTTGGTGATGCCCATCAGGGTGAGCGCGTCGGGCGCCATCATCACGTCGTGGCCGTCGTGCTGCAGCCAGCGCACCATGCGATCGCCGCGCGGCGAGAGCGTGTACTTCGGCTTCTGGCTGAACATCCCCGCCATGTTGGCGCAGCCGCCGAGCGACAGGGCAGGCGGCAGGACGAACGCGGCACCGAGGAGGGAGCGGCGCCGAAAGCTACGCTGGGTCAATCTCAGTCCTTTTCCATTTTTTCCAGGTCGACGAGCACCGGGGCGATGGTCTCGAGCTTGCCGCCGCGGATCGCGCGGAAGAAGCAGTTGTGCCGGCCGGTGTGGCAGGCGACGCCGGTCTGCTCGACTTCCACCAGGAGCGTGTCACCGTCGCAATCGACGCGCAGATCGACCAGCGTCTGGATGTGGCCCGACGTGTCGCCCTTGCGCCACGGCGCCCGGCGCGAGCGCGACCAGTAGCAGACACGGCCCGTCCGCATGGTTTCGGCGACGGCGTCGCGATCCATCCACGCCATCATCAGCACCTCGCCGGTGCCATGCTGTTGCGCGATCGCCGGGACGAGGCCCTGGGTGTCGAAGGCGATGGCCGCGAGCATGGTGTCGATCGCGGCTTGCGGATAGGTCGTGGTGGTGGCGGGCATGCTGTCTTGGCCTGCGGAAGAAACGGGGCGTATAGTCGCGGGCCGTGAGAAAGTCCACAAAGGCCCTGCAAGGTCACGACCACAAGCACTGCATCGAAGATGCCGTGGCGGCGGCCGAGAAACTCTGCGCCGTCAAGGGTTTGCGCTTCACGCCGCTGCGCCGGCGCGTGCTGGAACTGGTCTGGTCGGGCCACAAGCCGGTCGGCGCCTACGCGCTGCTCGACCAGCTGCGTGACGAGGACCTCGGCTCGGCGCCGCCGACCATCTATCGCGCGCTCGACTTTCTGATCGAGCACGGGCTGATCCACCGCATCGAGCGCATGAACGCCTTCATCGGCTGCAGCCATCCTGGCGAGACGCATCGTGGCTTCTTCCTGATTTGCGGGCAGTGCGGCAATGCCGAGGAGCTCGAGAGCGCCACCGTCGCCGACACGATTGCCGCGTCGGCCAGCCGCCGCGGCTTCATCGCCCGCGACATGACGCTCGAAGTGACCGGAACCTGCGCCGACTGCCGGCGCGCCTGACACGTCATCTGAGCGAAGCGAAAGATCCGGCGCTTCGACAAGGCGTTTGGGTAGAGCTCTTGATCTGCGCCTAATCGATCTGGATGCCGAGCGGCGGCAGCACCTTCCTGTAGCGTTCGATTTCGCTCGCGACATAGGCGGCGAACTCCGCGGGCGGCAGGCCGACGGTCTCGCTGCCGTTGTCTCGCGAAAAATCCTGGAACGATTTCTCGCGCGCAGCCTTCAGGAGGCTTTGGTAGAGCTGGTCGACGATGGCGGCGGGAAGCTTGGGCGGCCCCCAGAAGCCCGACCATCCCGGGATGTCGGCCTCGATGCCGTATTCGCCGAAGGTCGGCACGCCCGGCTGCTGCGGCATGCGTCTCGCGCTCGAGATGCCGAGCATGCGCAAGCGACCGGCCTGCAGGTACTGCATGATCAGCGACGGCGACACGAAGAAACAGTCGATCGTGCCCGCCAGCGCGTCGGCGATCGGCGTGCTCTTGTAGGGCACGTGCGTCAGCTGGACCCTGGCGCTGCGGCAGAACAGCTCGCCCACGACGTGTGTCGTGTTGCCGATGCCCGAAGACCCGTAGGTGAGCTTGGCCGGCTCCGCGCGCGCCGTCGCGAGGAACTCGTCCAGCGTCTTGAAGCGCGACTCGCCGCCCACGATCAAGCCGAAGCCCTGGCTGCGCGACAGCAAGGTGATCGGCGTGAAGCCCTCGATCGGATCGTAGGGCAGCTTGCGCATCAGCACGGCGTTCGTGGTGTGCCCGCCTGTCGTATAGAGCACCGTGTTGCCGTCGGGCCTGGCGCGCGAGACTTCGAGAGAGCCGATGGTCGTGCCGCCGCCCGGCTTGTCATCGACAATCACCGTGCGGCCGGTAGCCGTGCGGTAGGCTTCGGCGAAGACACGCATCGCGTTGTCGGTGCCCGAGCCGGCGCCGAACGGCACGACGATGCGCAGGTTGGTCTCCTCGGCGAGTGCGGCAGGCGAGGCGAGGAGGGCGGCTCCGGCGAGAATTCTCCGTCGCGCGAGGAGCATGGTGTCAGGCCTTGCCGTGGATCGCGTCCATCACGCCCGCGAGCTGGTGGCCCGGATCGGCCGGCAATCCGGCAGTGCGCCAGCCGACATGGCCGTCGGGCCGCACCAGCACGGCGCCGGCTTCGTCGATCCCGTACAACTCGCGCCACGGCTCCTCGTCGCCGAGCACGACCGCCGCCACGTCGAGCGGGCGGGCGGCCTCCGCCCACGCTCCCCCCTTGGCGCCGGCCAGCAGCACGAAGCCGTTGCCGACCAGATCGATCGTCGAGACGCGCTTGCCGCCCACCTGTGTCCAGGCGTGCGGGGCGCGAGCGCCCGGCCACGCCGAGGGGGCGTAATCGGTCACCGGATTGGCGACCACGGTGCGGGGGCTGCCATCGGGCACCACGGCGCGCGACTGGTAGGTGGCGCCGAAGATCATGCCCTGCTCGTTCAGGAACTCGCGGCGCGCGCCCTTGCCCTGCAGCGTCTTCTCCATGCGCCCCATCGAGGCGGCATTAGCCAGCGCCTGCTCGGTGATCGCCTTGCCGAAAGGCTGGCGCTCGTCGTGATAGGTGTCGAGCAGCGAGGGCGCCGCCTTGCCCTGCAGCACCGCGGCCACCTTCCAGCACAGGTTCTGGACGTCCTGGATTCCGGTGTTCATGCCGAAGCCGCCGGTCGGCGGCATTTCGTGCGCAGCGTCGCCGGCCAGCAGGACGCGCCGGTCGCGATAGCGTTCGGCGACATGCGCCGAGGCGACCCACGGCGCCACGCCCAGCACCTTCACCGGCAGGTCGGGCACGCCGACGGCACGCCGTATCATCCCGGCCGAGTGCTCGGGCGTGAAGTCCTCGGGACTCTGGCCGTGCGCGCGCAGCGAGTTCACCAGGAAGCCCCAGCGGTCGTGCGCGTTGATGGTGAGGAAGGTAGCGCGCATCTCCTCGTTCTCGATGAAGTAGAGCGCGGCCGGCCGGTCCTGCGTCCATGGCCTGAGATCGGCCTCGAGCAGGACGTTGACACTGTCGTAGACGTCCTTCTGTCCCTGCATGGCGATGCCCAGCGCCTGCCGCACGCGACTCTGCGCGCCGTCGGCCGCGATCATGTACTGCGCCGCGACCTGCTCGACGGCGCCCGACTTCAAGTTGGTGATCGTCGCGACGACGCCGGCGTCGTCCTGCTCGAACGACGTGAGCTCGGTATCGAAGCGCAAGGTGCCGAGCCGCTGGCGCTCGGCACAGCGCCTCAGCACCGGCTCGAGATAGTCCTGCGCGCACAGGCAGGCGCGCACCGGCGTCACCTCGGCGCGCGCGGTGCTCTGGCCCCACGGCACGCGACGCTCGATCTCCTCGCCGGCGAGCGTGCGCGTCCAGACGATGAAGCCGACCTTGTTGGGCGGCAGGCCGGCCGCACGGACTTCGTCCTCGACGCCTTGCTGGTGGAAGATCTCCATGGTGCGGGCATTGATGCCGCGCGCCTTGGGATGGATGGCCGTGCCGGGATGGCGCTCGACCAGCAGCGACGCGATGCCGAGCCGCGACAGCAGCAGGGAGGCGGCGAGGCCGACCGGCCCGCCGCCGACGATCAGGACGGGCGTTTCGATCATGCCTCAGGCGTTGTGCGCGCGATTGAGCCGGTCGAAGCCTTCGGCGAGATCGGCCTTGAGATCCTCGACGTCCTCCAGCCCGATATGGACCCGCAGGATCTGCTTGTCCTTGGGCCACGGCACCGCGGTGCGGTAGTTGTCGGGGTGCGCCGGGATCATCAGGCTCTCGTAGCCGCCCCACGATGCGCCCATGCCGAAGATGTCCATGCCGTCGAGCATCGCGGCCAGGGCATTCTTGCTGTAGCCGTCGCGCAGCGTGAACGAGAACAGGCCCGAAGAGCCCTTGAACATGCGCTTCCAGTTGTCGTGGCCGGGACAGTCGGGCAGGGCCGGATGCAGCACCTTGTCGACCTCCGGCCGCGCCTTCAGCCAATGCGCGATGTCGAGGCCGCTCTTTTCGTGATGACGGAGTCGCACCGCCATGGTGCGGAGTCCCCGCAGGGCGAGGTAGCTGTCGTCCGGCGCGGCATGGAAGCCGAAGTTCATGCAGGCGGTCTTGACCAGTTCGAACATCTCGCGCGTCGCGCAGGAGATGATGCCCATCATCGCGTCGGAGTGGCCGACGATGTACTTGGTGCCGGCGTGCACCGAGATGTCGCAGCCGTGGTCGAACGGCTTGAAGTAGAGCGGCGTCGCCCAGGTGTTGTCGATCAGCACCGCGATCTTGTGCTTCTTGGCGACCGCGGCGATCGCGTCGACGTCCTGCACCTCGAAGGTCTGCGAGCCCGGCGCCTCGAGATAGATCGCCCTGGTGTTGGGCCGGATCAGCTGCTCGATGCCGGCGCCGATCATGGGATCGAAGAACGTCGTCTCGACGCCGAAGCCCTTCAGCGTGGTGTTGGAAAAGCGGCGCGCCGGCCCGTAGCAATTGTCGGTCAGCAGGAAATGATCGCCGGTCTTGAAAAAACCGACGATGGCGCCGGCGACGGCGCCCAGGCCCGACTGGACGGCGATCGAGCGGTGCGCGCCTTCGATCGCGGCGACCGCGTCCTCGAGCGCCTTCTGCGTCGGCGTGCCGTTGCGGCCGTAGCCGAAGCCCTCGAACGGGATGCGATTCTCGAACTTCGCCATCGTTGGCGCGAGAATGGTGGAGGCGTGATAGACGGGCGGATTGACGATGCCGAAGTTGTTGGCGGGATCGCGGCCGGCGACGGCCAAAACGGTGTCGGGCCTGGTATAAGTTTTCTTCGAGGTCATGAATCCCACTATGGCACAGGGCTCACTTCGGCGGCCACCGATAGATGTCCGGCCACAGCACGCGCGGGTCCTGCAATTCCCGCTCTTCGCTGCGCACCACGCGAAAGCCCGCCTTGCGATAGGTGTCGAGCGCGCGCGGGTGATCGACGGTGTTGGTGTTCAGCACCAGCCGCGATGAACCGCGCGCCAGACCGCGCTCGATCGCCCGGTCGAGCAGCCATGGCCCGATTCTCCGGCCGAGGTAGGGCGTCGTGAGGCCGAAGAAGACGATCTCGTCGTCGTCGAGCTCGAAGTAGCCGACCAGCGCGCCGTCGTGGCGCGCCACGTGCAGCTCATGCCCCGGCCGGTCGAGCAACGCCGCCAGAGCAGCCTCGCCGAGCAGGCGACGCTCGTACCAAAGCCACGGCCGGCCGACGCGATCGTAGAGTTCGAGGTAGAAAGCGGCAGTGGGCCGTGCGATGCGCTCGATGGGCACCGACAGCACCGGCGCCCGGCAGCGCCTCGTCCAGTCGGATGCCGCCAGTTCGAGATGGGTGATCGTGACCGGCAGTCGCCCATCGGCGCGCGGCGGCGGCTGATGGGCGAACAGCTCGTTCACCGCGACGGCGGGTTGAGACCGATCCTGCCCGCAATCATCCTGTCGACCGTGCGGCGCGGCAGCACACGCATCAGGAATACCTGGAAGGGATTGGGGGCGACGGTATAGCGGACCTTGGGCTTCGCGGATGTCAGCGCGGTCCTCACCGCTTCGCCGATCCGTTCCGCCGGCAAACCCTTGCGGCCGTTGGCGATCATGAAGTCCTTCATCTTTTCGAGCGCAGCGGCGTAAGGCGTGTTGGCGTAAGGCGTCACGTCGACGTCCGATTTGTCCCAGATCGGCGTGGCCACCGCGCCGGGCGCCACGACGACGACGTCGATGCCGAACACCATCAGTTCCCGGCGAAGCGATTCGCTCAATCCTTCGAGCGCGAACTTCGACGCGGCATAGGGCCCGACGAACGGCAGAGCATTCTTTCCGCCCACCGAAGAGATCATGACAATGCGGCCGGGCGCTCCCTTGCGCGCCTTGTCGACGCCGAGCACCGGCGCAAAGGCCTGGGTAACGATCAGCTGGCCGGTGAGATTGACCGAAAGCTGCTGGCGGAAGTCGTCGACCTTGAGAAAGATCAGGGGCCCTGGCACGGCGATACCGGCATTGTTGACCAGGCCGAACAGCGTGCCGCCCTCCAGGGCGCCCTCGACCTTCCGGGCGCCGGCCGCGACGGCGGCTTCGTCGGTCACATCGAAGATCAGCGGCGTGAAGCTCGCACCGAACTCCTGGGCCAGCCGGTCGGCATCGGCCTGTTTGCGGACGCTGCCGAAGACGTGGCAGCCGCCGGCCACCAGGGCCTTGACGCAGGCGTGACCGATGCCGGTCGACGCGCCCGTGACGACGACAGAGCGGCGGCCGGCCATCGGCTAGGCGCCGGTGACGATGGGCGTGTCGGCGCGCCCGCCCCATTCGGTCCACGAGCCGTCATAGATCGCCGCCTCCGGCGCACCGGTGAGATAGAGAGCGAGGCCAACGACGCAGGCGGTGACGCCCGAACCACAGCTCGCCGTGACCTTCTTCGCCGGATCGATGCCTGCCGCGGCGATGCGCGCGGCGAGCTTATCGGCCGGCAGCATGGTGTTCGTCTTGGGATCGAGCAGGTCGTTGTAGGGCAGGTTGAGGGCGCCCGGCATGTGGCCGGAGCGCAAGCCGGCGCGCGGCTCGGGCACCTCGGCGCGAAAGCGCGCCGCGGCGCGCGCGTCGACCACCTGCTCGCGCTTGCTGTCGAGCAGCCCCTTCACGTCGTCGAGCGAGCGCACCAGGGTGTTATCGAGACGGGCGGTGAAGTGCCGCTCGCGCGGCGGCGTCGGATCGTCCGTCACCGGGTGGCCTTCGGCCATCCATTTGGGCAGGCCGCCGTCGAGCACGGCGACGTCCTTGTGTCCCATGGCCCGGAACATCCACCAGACTCTGCAGGCGCCGGTCATCGGCGTGGTGTCGTAGACGACGATCTTGTTGCCGTCGCCCAGGCCGAGCTTGCGAACGCGCGAGGAGAACTTCTCGGCCGACGGCATCATGTGCGGCAGCGGGTTCGAGCTGTCGGCGATGTCGTCGATGTCGAAGAACACCGCGCCGGGGATGTGCTGGTTGGTGAATTCCGTCTTCGGATCGCGCTTCTGCGCCGGCAGATAGAAGGAGCCGTCGACGACGCGGATGTCGGGCGCATCGATGCGCTTGGCCAGCCATTCGGTACTGACCAGGGCGTCGGGTCTGGCGTATTCCATTGGAGCTTTCCTCTCTTCTGTCATCCTGGGCGAAGCGAAGGATCGGGCCGGGCGATCAGCGATTCTGGTGCGCTCAGGATGACAATGAAATGATGAAGCGCCGGTTCATCTTTCCCTTGTTCTCGATCTTTGTGCACTCGACCCGGCCGATCTCGCCGGTCCGCGCCACGTGCGTACCGCCGCAGGCCTGCAGATCGACGCCCTCGATCGACAGGAGACGGACGCGACCCGCGCCCATCGGCGGTCGCACGCTCATGGTCTTCACGAGCTCGGGGCGGGTGTTCAGTTCCTCGTCGGTGACCCATTGCGGCACGACCGGCCGGTCGACCGCCAGGAGCTTGTTGATCTCCTCGGTGACCCATTCCTTGGCCGGCACTTCGCCTTCGAGGTTGAAGTCGAGCCGGCTCTTGTCGGCACCGACCTGGCCTCCCGTCACGTTGCCCTTGATCACGGCCGACATGACGTGGAGCGCGGTGTGCATGCGCATGTGCCGGTAGCGGCGATCCCAGTCGAGCACGGCATGGACACTGGCGCCGACCGCGGGCCTGGCCGAATCGGGCGCCAGGACGAGCAACACGTCGTTGCCGTCGGCCTTCACCGAATCGACCACCTTGGCCTCGCCACCGTCCCAGCGCAGCATGCCGGTGTCGCCCGGCTGCCCGCCGCCCGTGGGATAGAAGATCGAACGATCGAGCCTGACGCCGCGATCCTCGACCGCGGTCACGGTGGCATCGGCTTCCTTGAGATAGGCATCCTGACGGAAGAGTTCCTCGACCATCAGAGGGATTTAGGCCCTCGACAGTCGCCTCGCAACTTCCTTGCGCGTCGGCATGGACGGCGTCGCGCCGAGCCGCTCGACGGAACAGGCTGCGGCCGCATTGGCGTAGCGGACCGCGTCGAGGAGACCGGCTCCGTCGGCCAGTCGAGCGGCCAGGGCGCCCACGAAACAATCGCCCGCGCCGGTCGTGTCGACCACCTTTGCCTTGTGGGCCGCCATGGCGACGATACCGTCCGGGGACACCATCACCAGGCCGCGGCCACCCAGCGTCGCAATCACCGTCGCAGGACCCAGCTTGCGGCAGGCCGCGGCGATGGCCGCCTGCGAACTCGCGGCGGTGATCTCGGTGCCGGTCGCCTGCGCGAGCTCGATCTCGTTGAGCACGGCGATATCGACGAGCTTCAGCAAGCGACCCGAATGACGGACCATGGGAGCAAGATTCAGGAGGGTGAGGGCGCCGGCAGCACGGGCCTTGCGGAACATCGCCTCGGTCGTGGCCAGTGGCGTCTCGAACTGCGCCACCCAGATCTCGCCCTTGTGCGGTCGGCGCCGGGCCATCGACGTGGCGAAGCGCGAATTGGCGCCGGCCGCGCCCGTGATGGCGTTGTCGCCTTCGGCGACCTGGATGACCGCCACGCCGGTCGTGGCGCCGCGAACGGTCTTCACGCCGGAAGCATCGACGCCATTCTCCGAGAGAACGCCGCGCAGCGTCTTGCCGAACACATCGTCGCCGACTGCACCCAGCATCGCGACCTTCGCGCCGAGGCGCGCCGCTGCGATCGCCTGGTTGGAACCCTTGCCGCCCGGCAGGAACGAGACCTTGCCGTCGAGGATCGTCTCGCCGGCGAGCGGCCGCCTCCGGCTTTGCACGATCACGTCCATGTTGAGGCTGCCGCAGACGACGACGGTCATGTCATCCAGGGCGGCACGGGCAGCTTCCTCTCGCGCAGGAAGGCGGGATTGAACAGCTTCGACTGATAGCGCTGCCCGCCGTCGCAGAGGATCGTGACGACGATCTTGCCGGGGCCGAGTTCCCTGGCGAGCCGCATGGCGCCGACCACGTTGATCGCGGTCGAGCCGCCCAGCACCAGGCCTTCGTGCTCGACCATGTCGAACAGCACGGGCAGGGCCTCCTCGTCCGAGATCTGATAGACCGTGTCGAGCGGCGTACCTTCCAGGTTGGCCGTGACGCGGCTATTGCCGATGCCCTCGGTGATCGAGTTGCCCTCGGCTTTCAGTTCGCCCTTGTGGTGCCAGTTGTAGAACGCCGATCCCATGGGATCGCTGAGGGCGACCCTGATCCCGGGATTGCGCTCCTTGAGCGCCCGCGCGATGCCGCCCAGGGTGCCG
>CAZHQA010000075.1:0-14392 GCA_964533955.1 uncultured Reyranella sp.
GTCGGGACAGAGGATGTAGAAGTCCCGCTTGTTCATTCCGTCGATCAGCATGTCCACCACCTGGTCCGGCGTCCAGGCACCGGGCGGCTTGTCGCTGCGGCCGCGGCTGGTCATGCCGGTGAAGGTCGAGCCGGGGATCAGGAGATGCGCGGTGATGCGCGCGCCCTCTTCGTTGCGCAGGCTGTGCGCCAGTGCCTCGGTCAGCACCTTCACCCCGGCCTTGCTGACGTTGTAGGCGGTGTCGCCGGGCGGACAGGTGATGCCCTGCTTGGAGCCGGTATTGATGATCGCGCCCGCGGTCTTCTGCGCCAGCATGGCCGGCGCGAAGGTCTGCACGCCGTTGATGACGCCCCACAGGTTGACCTCGAGCACGCGCCGCCAGCGCTCGGGGTGATCCCACGGGCCGCCGCCCGGGGCGGTGCCGGCATTGTTCATCAGAACCGCCACTTCGCCGAAGGCGTCATATGCTTTGTCCTTCAGCGCCTGGACGCTCTCAGCGCGGCTCACATCGGTCGGCACGATGAGCACGCCGGACGAGCCCAGGGTCGAGGCCGCCGTGACTTCCGCCTCGGCGCGCATCAGGGCCTCGGCCGACAGGTCGGCGAGGCAGACCTTGAGGCCGAGCGTCGCGAAGTGGCGCGCCGCGGCCAGGCCGATGCCGCTCGCGGCGCCAGTGACGACCGCGACGCGGCCGGCGGTCAGGGCGGGATGATGATCCATCGGGCGATTCCTTCGTCGATATAGGCGTCCGACTATAGCCGTCAGGGCTGCGGCGTGAAGGTCGGCGTCTCCTCGATGTCCTTCTTGCGCCATTTGAAGCGCAGTTCCGCCAGGCCCGTCGAGATGACGTAGAACACCGGCGTGAAGGCGAGGCCGAACAGCGTCACGCCCAGCATGCCCGCGAACACCGCGGTGCCGAGCGACTGGCGCATCTCGGCGCCGGCGCCGACGCTCACCACCAGCGGCACGACGCCCAGGATGAAGGCAAGCGAGGTCATCAGGATGGGCCGCAGCCGGGTGCGCGCCGCCGAGACCGCGGCATCCCAGCGACTCATGCCGCCCTCGTGTGCCTGCTTGGCGAACTCGACGATCAGGATGGCGTTCTTGGCGGCGAGGCCGACCAGCACGACCAGGCCGATCTCGACCAGGATGTTGCGGTCGAGCCCGCGGATATTGACGCCGATCATGGCGGCGAGGATGCACATCGGCACGATCAGGATGACGGCGAGCGGCAGGAGCCAGCTCTCGTAGAGCGCGGCCAGCAGCAGGAACACGACCAGCACGGCGAGCCCGAAGGCCAGGATCGCGGTGTTGCCGGCAAGCTTTTCCTGCAGCGCGATCTCCGTCCATTCGAAGCCGAAGCCCGAGGGCAGGACCTTGCTGGCGAGCCCCTCCATGGCGGCGATGCCCTGGCCCGACGAGAAGCCGCGGACCAGCGCCACCTGCACCTCGGCGGCGGGATAGAGGTTGTAGCGCGCCACGCGATAGGGGCCGGTCGTGTCCTGGAAGGTGGCGACCGAGCCGATCGGCACCATCTCGCCGCCGGCGCTGCGGGTCTTGAGGTTCTCGACGTCGCGCAGCGTGAGGCGATAGGGATTGTCGGCCTGCGCGGTCACGCGATAGGTGCGGCCGAGAATATTGAAGTCGTTGATGTAGGCCGAACCCATGTAGACCGACAGCGTGTCGAACACGCGGCCGATCGGCACGCCGAGCTGCTCGGCCTTGGTGCGGTCGATCTCGGCCCAGATCTGCGGCGTGCGCGTGCTGAACAGCGTGAAGGCCTGGGTCAGCCCGGGCGTCTGCCCGGCGGCGCCGGCGAGCGCCCATGTCGCGGCCTCGAGCGCCGGCAGGCCGCGCGCGGCACGGTCCTGGACGTAGCCCTTGAGGCCGCCGCCGGTGCCGATGCCGGGCACCGAGGGCGGCTCGAGCACGAACACGAAGGCCTCGCGCAGCGAGAACATCTTGCCGCGCAAATCGGCCAGGATCTTCTCCTTCGGCAGGTTGCGCCGCTCGGCGAACGGCTTCAGCGGCACGAAGATCACGCCGGTGTTGGGCGCGTTGGTGAAGGTGGCGCCGTCGAAGCCGACGAAGGCCACGGCGTTCTGCACGCCCGGCGTGCCCATGATCAGCTCCGACGCCTGGCGCACCAGCTTGTCGGCGCGCTCGAGTGTCGAGCCGGGCGGCAGCTGCATCGCCGCGATGAAGTAGGAGCGATCGAGCTGCGGGACGAGGCCGGTCGGCGTCTCGACCAGCCGGTTGACGGTCAGGAGCAGGAGGCCGGCATAGATGATCAGCACGACCCAGACCAGGCGGATCAAGCGCGCCGTGGCGTGGCCATAGAAGTTCGACAATGCCTCGAAGCCGCGATTGAACTGGGTGAAGAACCAGTTGATCGGCGCCACCAGCCGGTCATAGAGCGTCGGCTTGGGCTTCTCGACATGCGACAGCGCATGGGTCTTGAGCAGCAGCGCCGCCATGGCGGGCGACAGCGTCAGCGACACGAAGGCCGAGATCGCGGTCGAGGCGGCGATGGTGATGGCGAACTGCTTGTAGAACGAGCCCTGCAGGCCGGTGATGAAGGCCGTCGGCAGGAACACCGCGATCAGCACCAGCGAGATGGCGATCAGCGCGCCGCCGACCTCGTCCATGGTCTTGTGCGCCGCCGCCTTGGGCGACATGCCCTGGGACAGGTAGCGCTCGACGTTCTCGACCACGACGATGGCGTCGTCGACGACGATGCCGATCGCCAGCACCAGGCCGAACAGCGACAGCGTGTTGAACGAGATGCCGACGGCCGACATCACGGCGAAAGAGCCGATCAGCGATACCGGAATGGCCATCAAGGGAATGATCGCGGCCCGCCACGTCTGCAGGAACAGGATCACCACGATCACGACCAGCAGCAGCGCCTCGAACAGCGTCTCGATCACCGCATCGACCGAGGCCTGGATGAACTCGGTCGGATTGTAGACCACCGTGTAGTCGATGCCGGGCGGGAAGGTCGTCTTCAGGCCCTCCATGGCGGCCTTCACGCCGTCCGACGTCTTGAGCGCGTTCGACCCCGGGCGCTGGAAGATGGCGAGCGCCGTCGCGTTCTTGTTGTCGAGGTAGGCGTTGACCGTATAGTCCTGCGCGCCGAGCTCGATCCGCCCGACGTCGCGCAGGCGCGTCACCGAGCCGTCGGTCTCGGCGCGCAGTACGATGTTGCCGAATTCCTCGGGTGCGGTGAGCCGGCCCAGCGTCTGCACCGACAGCGTAAAGCCGCCGGGCGACGTGGCCGGCGCCTGGTTGATGGCGCCGGCCGCCACCTGCAGGTTGGCGGCGCGGATCGCGGCCACCACCTCGGCGCCGGTCATGTTGTGGGAGGCGACGCGGGCGGGATCGAGCCAGACGCGCATCGAATAGTCGCGCGCGCCGAACACCTGGACGTTGCCGACGCCCTCGACGCGGGCCAGCACGTCCTTCACGTAGAGCGTGGCGTAGTTGGAGATGTACTGCTGGTCGCGGCTGCCGTCGGGCGACACCATGTGCACGACCATCATCAGGTCGGGCGAGGCCTTGCGGACGACGATGCCGAGCCGCTGCACGTCCTCGGGCAGGCGTGGCTGGGCGACGGCAGTCCGGTTCTGCACCAGCACCTGCGCCTGGTCGATGTCGACGCCGGGCTTGAACACGACGTTGATCGACAACAGGCCATCGCCGGTCGACTGCGACACGATGTAGAGCATGTCGTCGACGCCGTTGATCTCCTGCTCGAGCGGCGTGGCGACGGTCTGGGCGATTACCTCGGCCGAGGCGCCGGGGTAGGTCGCGGTGACGTTGACGGTCGGCGGGGCGATCTCGGGGTATTCCGCAACGGGCAGGCGGAGCTGGGCGATGCCGCCCACGATCAGGATGATGAGCGACAGGACCGAGGCGAAGATCGGCTGGTCGATGAAGAAATGGGAGAAACGCATCGGTGCGGGCGCCGGGCTCTAGTTGGCCTTGGCGACGATCTCGCCCTTCTGCGGCACGATCTTGGCGCCGGGCCGCACCATGGGATTGGCAAGGCCGTCCAGCACCACCTTGTCGTCGGTCTTGAGTCCGCTGCGTACCACGCGCAGGCCCTCGACCAGCGGCCCCAGCGTGACCGGACGGGCCTGCACGACGTTGTCGTTGCCGACCACGAACACGATCTTGCGCGCCTGGTCGGAGACCACGGCCGAATCGGGAATCAGCAGCGCGTCGTACTCGCCGCCATAGAGCTGGATGCGGCCGAACACGCCGGGCGTCAGCAGATGGTCCTTGTTGTCGACGATGGCGCGCGTGCGGATCGTGCCCGAGCGCAGGCTGAGGGTGTTGTCGACGAAGTCGACCTTGCCGGTGCGCGTCCATTCGGTCTCGTCCGCCAGCCGGATACGGACCGGAATGGTCGAGCTGTCGGCTTGCGGCCGCCCGCCCTGCATGGACAGGCGCTGATAGCGCAGCTGGTCGGCTTCCGAGACGTCGAACAGGAAGCGGATGGGATCCTGGCTGACGATGGTGGCGAGCAGCGTGGCGCCGGTCTGGCCGCCCTGGATCAGGTTGCCCGGGTCGACCTTGCGGTCGGAGATGCGGCCGCTGAGCGGCGCCGTGACGTCGGTCCATTCGAGGTTGAGCTGGGCATTGCGCAGGGCTGCCTGGGCCGACTTGAGCTGGGCCAGGGCGACCGCGAGGTTGGACTTGCGGGTGTCGTTCTCGGCCTCGGGAATGTTGCGCGAGGCGACCAGGGCGGCGCCACGCTGGACCTGCAGCTCGGCGAGATCGACCTGCGCCTTGTTGCGCGCCACGTCGGCCTGCGCCGATTCGACGGCGATCTCGTAGGGTCGCTTGTCGATGGTGAACAGCTGGTCGCCGGCATTGACGAATTGGCCGTCCTTGAAATGCAGCTTGTCGATGAAGCCCGAAACGCGGGCGCGGATCTCGACCATGGCGAGCGCTTCGAAGCGGCCGGAATATTCGTCCCACTGGGTGACCCGCTTGGCGATCGGGGCGGACACCGAAACCGGCATGGCAGGCGGGCCGCCCTGGGCGACGGCGGCGGACAGCGGAACAGCGAGACTCGCGATCAGGCCGAGACTCAGGCGACGATTTGCAAGCACAAGGGGCTCCCCAACCACGAGTTTTGCGGCGCGAAGGCGTGATGTGGTTGCGCTGCAACAGAGTTTCAATTGCCGCGGCGGTAACCAGCGGACCGAGCTTTTCTCATGTAATGATCCAAATAAATCAGAACATGCGATCAATGATTCGTTTGTTGCAAGCCAAACCAAGGGGCGTTAGCCTCACTCCATCGTCAGGAGGGCTCATGTACTTGATAACAAAAGGAATTCTCGCGATTTCGGGGGCGCTGCTGCTGGCCTTGCCGGCCGTGGCCCAGACGCCGTCGACCCTTGAGGTCGTGAAGAAGCGTGGCCAGGTGATCTGCGGGGTCAATGTCGGCCTGGGCGGCTTCTCGCTGCCCGACAGCCAAGGCAAATGGAAAGGGCTGGACGTCGACATGTGCGCGGCGCTCGCCGCCGCCGTGCTGGGCGATGCGACCAAGACCAAGTTCACGCCGCTTTCGGCCCAGCAGCGCTTCCTCGCCCTGCAGTCGGGCGAGATCGACGTGCTGGTGCGCAATTCCACCATCACGCTCGAGCGCGATGCCGGCCTCGGCATCCAGTACACCGGCGTCAATTTCTACGACGGCCAGGGCTTCATGGTCTCGAAGAAGACCAACGTGAAATCGCTCGCCGAGCTCGGCGGCGCCACGATCTGCGTCGCCCAGGGCACGACTCACGAGTTCAACATGGCGGGCTACTTCCGCAGCCGCAACCTCACCATCAAGCCGGTGGTGTTCGAGAGCCAGGAGCTCATGTACGAGGCGTTCTTCGGCGGCCGATGCGATGCCATGACCCAGGATTCCTCGGCACTTGCCTCGGCGCTGGCGACCCGCAACAAGCAGGCCGACTACATGGTGCTGCCCGAGCTGATCTCGAAGGAGCCGCTTGGCCCGTTCGTGCGGCGCGGCGACGATGTGTGGGCGGCGGTGGTGCGCTGGATCCTGTTCGCGATGCTGGAGGCGGAAGAGAAGGGCATCACCCAGGCCAATGTCGAGGAGCAGCTCAAGTCCAACGACCCGCTGGTGCAGCGCCTGCTCGGCGTGAAGGCCGGCAACGGCAAGGCCCTGCAGCTCGACGAGAAGTGGGCCTACACCATCGTCAAGCAGGTCGGGAACTACGGCGAGAGCTTCGAGCGCAACGTCGGCATGGACAGCCCGCTGAAATTGCAGCGAGGCATCAACGCGCTGTGGACCAAGGGCGGGCTGATGTACCCGTTGCCGCTGCGCTAGCAGACTGCACTGGCCATGCCGCGCCAACCATGCCTACCCTTGGAAGGGCAACTCGGGGGATGGGGCCATGCTGAATTTCGTGCGCGTGGTTGCGATCGGCATCGTCATGTTGTGTGGCCTGCCGGCGGCGGCGCAGCAGACGCTGGAAGCCGTTCAGAAGCGCGGCCGCCTGATCTGCGGCGTCGACGGCACGCTGCCCGGCTTCTCGTTCCTGAACGCCCTCAAGGAGTGGGAGGGCATGGACGTGGATCTCTGCCGCGCCATCGCCGCGGCGGTCTTCGGCGACGCGACCAAGGTCCAGTTCGTGTCGGTCACGGCGAAGGACCGCTTCGACAAGCTTGCGGCGGGCGAATTCGACGTGCTGGCCCGCAACTCGACGGTGACGCTGCAGCGCTCGGCGGGTCTCAAGGTACGCTTCTCCGTGGTCAATTATTTCGACGGCCAGGCCTTCGTGGTGCCGAAGAAGCTCAAGGTCGAGCAGCTCGCCAGCGTGCGCGGCAGCAATATCTGCGTCGCCAAGGGCACGACCCACGAGTTCAACATGGATGCCTGGTTCCGCGCGCGCCGGCTCACCGCCGTGCCGGTGTCGTTCGATTCGCCGGAGGCCATGTATGCCGGCTTCTTCGCCAGCCGGTGCAATGCGGTGACGGCGGATGCGACCGCGCTGGCCGCCTTCATCGTTCGCTCGGGCAAGGCGGCCGAGTACATGATGTTGCCCGAGATCATCTCCAAGGAACCGCTCGGTCCCTATGTGCGCGATGGAGATTCACGCTGGCTCGATATCGTGCGCTGGGCCCACTACGCCATGATCGAGGCCGAGGAGCGCGGCATCACGGCCAAGAGCATCGAGGCGTTGCGGCGCGACGCGAACGACCCCGGCCTGCGCCTGTTCCTGGGCGTCGATCCGGGCAACGGCAAGGCGCTCGGGATCAGCGAGGACTGGGCCTTCAACATCGTCAAGCAGGTCGGCAACTACGGCGAGATCTACGAAAAGAACGTCGGCATGGGCTCGGCGCTGAAGTTCGGCCGCGGTGTCAACGCGCTGTGGAGCAAGGGCGGGCTGATGTATCCGCTGCCGCTTCGCTAAAGCGGAGGCGTTTCTGATGGAGGGCGGGCCGCTCACCCGCCCGATCGTCGAGGCGTTCGAAGCGCTGTCGCCGCAGCTGCAGACGGCGGCGCGCTACGTGCTCGATTGCCCGGATGACGTCGCCCTGCTGTCGATGCGCGAGCAGGCGCGGCGCGCCGGCGTGCCGGCCGCCACCATGACCCGCCTGGCCAAGCGGCTGGGGCTCGGAGGCTATGACGAGGTGCGCGCCCTCTATGCCGGCGCGGTGCGCAACGGCACGCTGGGCTTCGCCGGCAAGGCGGGCCTCCAGGTCGAGAGCCAGAAGCTGCGGGGCGAGCGGGCCGTGGCGGCCGAGATGCTGCTGACCCTGAGCCGCCAGATCGCGCGGCTGGCCGAGACGCCCAGTCTCGACCGCCTGGCCGACGCTGCCGGCCGCCTGCACCGGGCGCGTCGCATCTATTGCCTCGGCCTGCGCTCCTGCCATGTCGTCGCCTGGCACTTCCACTACATGCTGTCGCTCCTCGGCGACAAGACGGTGATGCTCGACGATGCCGGCGGCATCGGGCTCGACGCCATTCGCGAGGCCGGCGAAAGCGACGTGGTGCTCGCCGCCAGCGTCGAGCCCTATGCCCGCGCCACCATCGAGGGCGCGCGCTACGCCCATCAGCAGGGCGTGCCGGTCGTGGCGCTCACAGACTCGGAGGTCTCGCCGCTCGCCCAGATTGCCGTGGCGACGATCCCGGCCGCCACCGACAGCCCGTCCTTCTTCCACACCATGACGCCCCTGCTCGCGGTGGCGGAAATCCTCGCCGCCCTGCTGGCCGGCCGCTCCGGCCAGCAGGCGCTCGAGGCGCTGACCCGCACCGAAGCCCAGCTTGCCGCCTTCGGCGTTCACCTGCCGCGACGCGGCTCACGAGAGAGATCATGACCCATATCCTGCATCGCCAGATTGCCGGCACGCTGCCCGTCGCCGCCGGCGGCCAGGGCATCGAGATCGTCGATTCCACGGGCAAGCGCTACCTCGATGCCTCGGGCGGCGCGGCGGTGTCGTGCCTGGGCCACGGCCATCCGGCGGTGACGGCGGCGCTGCATGCCCAGCTCGACAAGCTCGCCTATGCCCATACCGGCTTCTTCACTACGGACGTGGCGGAGAAGCTCGCCGACCGGCTGATCGAGGATGCGCCGGGCGACCTCAGTCACGTCTATCTCGTGAGCGGCGGCTCGGAAGCCGTCGAAGCCGCGCTCAAGATGGCGCGCCAATACTTCACCGAACGCGGCGAGAGCCAACGGCGCCACGTGATTGCCCGTCGCCAGAGCTATCACGGCAACACGCTGGGTGCGCTCGCCGCCGGCGGCAACGCGTGGCGGCGGGCGCCCTTCGCGCCGCTCCTCATCGAGACCCATCACGTCGAGCCCTGCTTTGCCTATCGATTCCAGGAAGCGGGGGAGACCGAGGAGGAATATGGCCGGCGCACCGCCGATGCGCTCGAGCGCCGGATCCTCGAACTCGGCGGCGACACGGTGCTGGCCTTCGTCGCCGAGACGGTGGTCGGCGCCACGGCAGGCGCGGTGCCGCCGGCCAAGGGCTACTTCAAGCGCGTGCGGGAGATCTGCGATCGCTACGGCGTACTGCTGATCCTCGACGAGGTGATGTGCGGCATGGGCCGCACCGGCACCTTGCATGCTTGCGAGCAGGAAGGCATTGCGCCCGACCTGATGACCATCGCCAAGGGGCTGGGCGGCGGCTATGAACCGATCGGCGCCGTGTTGCTGTCGCGGACCCTCTACGACGCCTTCGCCGCGGGCTCGGGCTTTTTCCAGCACGGTCACACCTACATGGCCCATCCGCTGGCCTGCGCCGCGGGGCTCGCCGTCCAGGAGACGATCCGCCGCGACAATCTTCTCGCCAATGTGCGCGAGATGGGCGCCCTGCTGCGCCGGCGGCTCGGCGAGCGCTTCGGCAATCATGCCCATGTCGGCGACATCCGCGGCCGCGGCCTGTTCCAGGCCATCGAACTCGTCGAGGACCGCCTGACCAAGGCGCCGTTCGATCCGGCACGCAAGCTCCATGCGAAGGTCAAGAAGGCCGCCATGGCGCGCGGCCTGATGGTCTACCCGATGGGCGGAACGATCGACGGCCAGCGCGGCGACCACGTGCTGCTGGCGCCGCCCTTCATCGTCACGGCATCGCAGATCGACGAGATCGTCGACCGGCTGGCAGCCGCGGTGGACGATGCGCTGGCATGACGTGCTAGGCTGGCAGCGATGAAGCTCGGCGTCCTGCAGTTCTTTTCGTGGCCCGGCCGCCACGGGCCCCTCGAAGAGGTCTACGACCGCGCCCTCGAGCGCATCGAGATCATGGACAAATCGGGCTTCGACGCGGTCTGGCTCGCCGAGCACCATTTCACGACCTTCAGCGTCTGCCCCTCGGTCCACATGCTGGGTGTGATGGCCGCGGCCCGCACCAGGCGCCTGCGCATCGGCACCGCGGTGTCCTTGGCGGCGCTCTACCATCCGCTGCGGCTCGCCGAGGAAGTGGCGCTGCTCGACATGCTGTCCGGCGGCCGCGTCAACTGGGGCGCCGGGCGCGGCTTTGCCCATTCGGAATTCAACGCCTTCGGCGTGCCGCCCGACGAGAGCGCCGAACGCTTTCGCGAGGCCGTCGAGATCGTCCTGCAGGCCTGGACGCAGGAGCGACTCACCTACAAGGGCGCGCATTTTCAGTTCGACGGCATCGAGGTGCTGCCCAAGCCGCTGCAGCGGCCCCATCCGCCAACCTGGATGGCGGCGACGTCGCCGCCGGCGATCGAGTGGGCGGCGAGCCGCGGCTTTTCCATCCTGATGGATCCGCATGCTTCGACCAGGGAACTGGGCACCAAGCGCCGCCTCTACGCCGACAAGCTCGCCGAGGCGGGCTTCTCCGATCAGGGCCGCGACATCCCGATGGCGCGTCTGATCGCGCTCGGGCCGACCATGGCCAAGGCCGAGGAGATCGCCCGTCGCGGCGCGCAGTGGCTGGTCGACTCCTATGCCGGCCCGCAGCATGCGGCCCGCAAGTCGATGCAGGCGCCGCGTACCTACGACGGCAAGGAGCCGGTCCAGTATTACCTCGACAGCGTCATCCTGCACGGCACGCCGGAGTCGCTGGTCGACCAGGTGGCGCGACTGAAGGAGGAGATCGGGCTCAACTACCTGATGTGCGCTCCGCTCAGTCGCGACACCTTCACGCTGCTAGTCGATAAGGTTCTGCCGAAGCTGCTGTGAACATCGCCTCGGCGATGACCGCCATGTCGGCTGCGCTGACCTCCAGCAGGCCCTGGCGCAGCCGGTAGCCCCAGTTCTTCTCCTGGGTGATGGCGAGTGTCGCCTGGAGGTCGGCGAGCGGCACCGGCTCGGCGTCGTGCCAGACGACGTCGCGGCGGAAGGGACGGAAGCCGCCGCCCATGTCGGCCTGGTAGGGCATGCCCGCCGTGACCGTTCCGATGGCGGTGAAAGCCTGCAGGCGGTCCCTGCCGCGCTGTGCATGGCTCGCCGAGTAGTGCTGGTTGGGCGAGTAATAGACGATGCAATCGCCGGGCTGAACGCGCTTCAGCGGCGAGACCTTGCCGTGACAGACCTGCATGAAGCCTGCCGTGCGGCCGATGGCGACGTGGTCGGCGGAAGCGACAGCCAGCCAGTTCTTCTTCATCGGGGTTCTCCTTGGTGAGTGAACCCACTTTAATCCTGCCAGCTGTCAGATTCTGTCAGCAGCCAGCTTACGCTTCGGTGGTGGCCTCGCGGTCGCGCCAGTCCTTGAGCATCGCCTGTCGGCGTCGCGGATAGCGCCGGTCGGAGAGGTTGAGCGTCACGATCCGGTCGGTGCGGAAGTGACGATAATCCTCACGCAGCTCGCACCACGCCACCACCACGCGCACTTTCTCGAAGAAGCCGACGGCGAACGGCCAGATGGTGCGCTTGCTCGCCGCGCCGTCCTTGTCGCGATAGGAGATGCCGATCTTGCGCTCGGTGCGGATGGCCTGACGGATCTTGGGCAGCTGCGCGTCGCCGGCCGCGATCGGCTCGCCCGGCGCGATCAACAGGCCCGAATCGTCCAGCGCCTCGCGCAGGTCCTTGGGCAGCACGGCGCCGATCTTGGCCAGCACGTTGGCCGCGGCATCGGCAAGCGCCCGGTCGGCGCGCTGATGAACCCAGCGCGAGCCCAGCACCAGCGCCTCGATCTCCTCCTCGCTGAACATCAGCGGCGGCAACATGAAGCCCGGCCGCAGCACGTAGCCGACACCGGCCTCGCCGTCGATGTGGGCGCCCTCGGCCTTGAGCGTGTCGATATCGCGATAGAGCGTGCGCAGCGACACGCCGGTCGCGTCTGCAAGTGCGGCCCCGCTCACCGGATGACGGTGGCGCCGCAGTACCTGGATGAGGTCCAATAGCCGTTGCGCGCGCGACACCTTTGCCTCCTGATGGTCAACCCTACCACTCCGTGCTGCCAATTCCTGTCAGTATTGAAATGAAGGAAACCCGGCCCTTCGCCGTCATCGTCAACCCCGCCGCCGCCAAGGGCGGCGCGGCCGCTCGCTGGAGCGCGATCCACAAGGAGCTGGCCGCCCGGCTGGGCCCTTTCGAGCCGCGCTTCACCCGGGCACCGGGCCACGCCACCGAACTCGCCCGCGGCGCGCTGGCCGACGGCTCGCGCCGCATCGTGGCGGTGGGCGGCGACGGTACGGTCAACGAGACGCTGAACGGCCTGCTCGATGCATCCGGCCGGCTCTTGGTGCCGGACGCGTTGCTCTGTCCGATTCCGGCGGGCACCGCCAACGAGTTGTGCCGCGCGCTTGGCCATCTGGAACATCCGGAGCGCGCCTACGAAGCAGCGGCAAGCCGGTCGGCGAGGGCAATCGATCTCCTGCATGTGCGTTGCCGGGGCCTCGACGGCGGTCCTGTCGAGCGGTTCGGCTATCTGATCGTGTCCCTGGGCAGCGCGGCCACCATCAGTCATCGCACCTCCCGGTCGCGCTGGCTGAAGAAGCTGGGCGGCATTGCGTATCTGCTGATGACCCCGCCGGTGACGCTCGGCTACCGCAGCCGCGACGTCGCCATCACCATCGATGGCGTGGCCCAGGGCACGCGGCCGATCTTCACGGCCATGGTCGGCAATACCGAGAATGGCGGCGGCGGCATGAAGCTGATCCCGGGAGCGAAGTTCGACGATGGCGTGCTCGACCTGATCGAGATGGGGGCAATTGCCCCGCTGGCCATGCTCACCACGGTGCTGCCCAAGGTCTACAGCGGCGCGCACGTGCATCATCCCAAGGTGCGGGTGAGCCGCGGCACGTCGTTCAAGTTCGACTCAGCGGTCGAGACCCTGGTCGATCTCGATGGCGAAACGATCGGCCACCTGCCGCTCGAGGTTTCGGTCCTGCCGCGCGCCTTTCGCGTCGGCGCGGTGAGCTGACAATTACCCGACCGGTAATCGAAGCCCAGGCGCCCGGGGCGCTAGATCGCGGGCATGAAAGTCGCGGTTGTCACAGGCGGCGGGCGCGGGCTTGGTCGGGCCTTCGCCCGGGCGCTCGCAGGGGCGGGTTGGCGGGTCGCGATCGTGACGCGCCAGCCCTTGGAAGTCGAAGCCGCGCGCAACTTCGTCGCCGACATAACGGACGAGATCGCCATCGATCGCGTCTTCGGCGACATCGAGCGTCAGCTCGGGCCGGTCGATCTGCTGGTCAACAATGCTGGCGTCATCGGCCCTCTGGGGCCGTTCGCCGATTCGAGCGTCGCCACCTGGTGGCGCACCCTGGAGGTCGACCTGTTGGGACAAGTGATCTGTGCCCATCGCGCCCTGCCGAACATGATCGCCCGCGGCAGCGGATGCATCGTCAATATCGCGAGCGGTGGCGGCACGACAATGCTGCCGTATTTTTCCGCCTACGTGACCGCCAAGACCGCCCTGATCCGATTCTCCGAGTGCCTGGCGCACGAGGTGAAGCCCCACGGCATCGCGGTCTTCGCCATGGGGCCGGGTACGGTGCGTACCGCCATGAGCGAGTACTCGCTGTACTCGCCCGAGGGCCGCAAATGGCTGCCGTGGTTTCGCGACATCTTCGACGAAGGTCGCGACCTGCCCGCCGAGCGGCCGGCGGCGCTGCTCTGCCAACTCGCCTCCGGCCGGTTCGACGCTCTCTCCGGCCGCTACCTCGCGCCGGCCGACGATCTCGAGCAATTGCTCGGGTTGGTGGCCGAGATCGAAGGCAGCAAACTCTATTCGCTCCAGGTCAAGCGGCTTTGAGCCCCTGCTCGGGTGGATATGTCGGGGACTTCTGCGGCTGCCCCGACCATGAAGCAACTGACTGCGACGCCTGTTGCGATCGGTGTCGAGGGCGTCTCGCCATGGTGCGCCTGCTGCGGATTTGAACAAAGTGGAGCGGTGAATAACCCGACTCGCCATGTGCACAGAGGTGGTGTGGTTTTTGCGTATCCTAATGCACGGGCAGGCGCGGCACTTCCCGCATCGTTGCCCGCATCACGTGAGAGTCGAGACCTAACTGAAGGAGGTCGATATGTGTGACTACTCTCTCGAAGCGTATCAGTCGCGACCTGCTGCAATAGGAGAGAAACTCACCCTCGAGCGTTTTCCGAGCGGGTCGATGGGATTTGCCAGCGGCAAATCCTGCGACCTGGCCGTCTGCGTGGCGGCCGACGCGAAGCTGCGCCTCGAAGGGATCGGCGAGGCCGTGCAGAAAGAGCACGGCGTGGGACCGATCGAAGATGTCGTGATGACCCGCTTGGAAGGCGGCGCCTACAAGGATGCCGTCCGCTTCGCCAATGGAAAGGAAGTGCTGCTGCAGCGGCTCGACTGCGGCCTCACCGCCGTGCTCGTCGCCACCAGCGCAGAGTTGATCGATATCGACGACATCGCCCGTCCGACGGCGATGCGTGAACCCGAACTCGTCTGACGAGCACGAACGACTGCATCCCCTTGGCGG
>CAZHQA010000075.1:14492-19324 GCA_964533955.1 uncultured Reyranella sp.
GCTCTAGTGGCGGAAATGCCTCATGCCGGTAAACACCATGGCAAGGCCCGCCTCGTCGGCGGCTTCGATCACTTCCTTGTCGCGCATCGAGCCGCCGGGCTGGATCACCGCCGTGGCGCCCGCCTCGGCCGCCGCCAGCAGGCCGTCGGCGAAGGGGAAGAAAGCATCTGACGCCACGACGCTGCCGATGGCGAGGCTTTGCGGCAGCTTTGCCAGGTCGGCCGCCTCCTTGGCGCGGAGCGCGGCGATACGCGAGCTGTCGCGGCGGTTCATCTGGCCCGCACCGACCCCCACCGTGGCGCCGGCCCTGGCATAGACGATGGCGTTCGACTTGACGTGCTTGCACACGGTGAAGGCAAACAACATGTCGGCGATCTCCTGCTCGCTCGGTGCGCGCTTGGTCACGACCTTGAGGTCGGCGCGACCGACATGGCCGTTGTCACGCGTCTGCAGCAGATAGCCGCCGGCCACGGTCTTCAGGGTCATGCCCGAGGTCGTCGGGTCGGGCAGCGTGCCGGCGAGCAGCACGCGGCAGTCCTTGCGCCGCGCCAGGATCTCGAGCGCTTCCGGCGTGGCATCGGGGCAGATCACCACTTCGAGGAAGCGCTTGACGAGGTCGGTCGCGGTCTGCGCCTCGAGCGTGCGATTGACGGCGACGATGCCGCCATAGATCGACACGGGATCGCATTCGTAGGCCTTGAGATAGGCACCGTACTGGTCCTTGCCGATGGCCACCCCGCAGGGGTTGGCGTGCTTGATCACGACGACGGCCGGCTCCTTGAACTCGGCGACGCATTCATAGGCTGCATCGGTGTCGTTGATGTTGTTGTAGGAGAGTTCCTTGCCCTGTACCTGGCGCGCCGTGGCGACGCCCGGGCGGCGGCTGCCGTCGGCATAGAACGCTGCCTGCTGGTGCGGGTTCTCGCCGTAGCGCAGCACCTGCACGCGCTCGCCCGCCAGGGTCAGGCGCTCGGGGAAGGTTTCGCCTTGCTGCCGGGCGAACCAGTTGGCGATCGCGGAGTCATAGGCGGCGGTGCGCGCGTAGGCCTTGGCCGCGAGCTTGCGGCGCAGCGTCAGGGTCGTGGCGCCCGCGTGTGCGCCGAGCTCGGCGAGCACCGACGCATAGTCGGCGGGATCGACCACCACGGTGACGAAGTCGTGGTTCTTGGCCGAGGCGCGAATCAGCGCCGGACCTCCGATGTCGATGTTCTCGACGCAGGTGGCGAAATCCGCGCCGCGCGCCACCGTTGCCTCGAACGGGTAGAGGTTCACCACCACGAGATCGATGCCGGCGATCCTGTGCTCGCTCATCGCCTTGCGGTGGCCGGCATCGGTGCGCCGCGCCAGGATGCCGCCATGGATGGCGGGCTGCAGCGTCTTCACGCGGCCATCCATGATCTCGGGAAAGCCCGTGTGGTCGCTCACCTCGACGACCTTCACGCCGGCATCGCGCAGCGCCTTGGCCGAGCCGCCGGTCGACAGGATCTCCACGCCATGTTTCGCCAGCGCCTCGCCGAGCTCCACCAGGCCCTGCTTGTCGGACACCGAGATCAGCGCCCTCTCGATCTTCGCGAGGTCGGGCGTGGGCGAGGGAACGTATTGGGGGGCAGCGGACATGGCCGCCCTTTTAGACCCGGCTCCGGTGGATCGTCATCCGCCCATACCCTGATAAAGTCGAAGGGTGCGGATTCTGCTCACTGGCGCCAATGGCTTTATCGGGGGCCATCTCCTGGCCGGCCTGCGGGCCAGGGGACATGACTTGGTTGCCGCCGTGCGCGACCCCGAGGCAATGCGGCGCAAGGCGCCCGGCGTCGTCGCGGTCGCCGTAGATTTCAATCGCGATATCTCTGCCGAGATCTGGCGCCCCCGCCTTGCGGGCATCGACGCCGTTGTGAATTGCGCTGGCGTGCTGCATGGAGGGAGGGGGCAGGACATCGAAGCGATCCACGCCACGGCGCCGATCGCGCTATTCGAGGCCTGTCGTGACGTGGGCCTTTCGAAGGTGTACAGGTCTCCGCGATTAGCGCCGATGCCGATGTGGCAACGACCTACGCGCTTACCAAGAAGCATGCCGACGATCATCTGCGTTGCCTGCCGCTTGACTGGACGGTACTCCGGCCCTCGCTTGTGTATGGCAAAGGTAGCTATGGAGGCACCTCGACCTTGCGTGGCCTGGCTGGCCTCCCCCTGATTACACCGTTGATTGGTGATGGCAGTCAGCCGTTCCGGCCGTTGCACATCGACGATTTCGTCGAGACCGTCGCACGCGTGATCGAGAGCGATCGATTTGCGCGGCAGACGCTCGAGCCGGTCGGGCCCGAGCGGCTCACGATGCGCGAGATCATCGCCAACTATCGTCAATGGCTGGGGTTGCCACCGGGGCGGGAGATTTCCCTGCCGTTACCCTTGATGCGCCTGTTCGCGCGGTTGGCCGATCTCGGGGGCGGCGGGCCGATGGGTTCGGCCGGGCTGGCGCAACTTCTCGCAGGCAACGCCGGCCGGGAGGCCGACGGCGTGTTTGCCGCTGCGATAGGCCTCAGGCCGGAACCGATGGCGGTCCGCCTCAGCCGTTCGCCCGCCGAGACCCAGGATTTGTGGCACGCGCGCCTCTATTTCCTGCGACCGTTGTTGCGGTTCGCCTTGGCGGCACTGTGGTTCGGCTCGGCGCTTGCGGGACTGTTGGCGCCACCTGCGCTTTACGCGCGAATCGCCTCGCCCCTGACGGCATGGATTTTCTGTGCGATCGACCTGCTGATCGCGCTGGCGCTGTTGGCGCGCTGGCGGCCGGGATTGCTCGCTACTCTGCAGCTCGCGCTGGTCGGCGGCTACACCATCGGCATCGGCTTTGTGACGCCATCGCTCTGGCTCGATCCTTTCGGCGCGCTGCTAAAGAATCTGCCGATCCTCGCGGCGATAGCCTTGTGGGCGGTGCTCGAGCAGGAGCGCTGATGCTCGGGATCGACGACTATATCTTGCTCAAATGGCTGCATGTGCTGAGCAGCACGATCCTGTTCGGCACTGGCATCGGCACCGCGTTCCAGATGTGGCTCGCCCATCGTCGTGGCGATGCTTCGGCAATCTCCGTAGTCGCCGCCAACGTCGTGCTGGCCGACTGGCTGTTCACTCTGCCCGCTGGCGTCCTCCAACCGCTGACGGGCATCGCGCTTGCGGCGAAGGCGGGGATCGCGCTTGCGACGCCGTGGCTCGTCGTGACTTACCTCCTCTATGCCCTCGCCTTCGCCTGTTGGGTCCCCGTCGTGGTATTGCAAATTCGCGCCCGAGATCTTGCAGGCGAGGCAGCCATGAATGGCATGGCCCTACCGCTGGCCTACCACGCCGCCATGCGCCTGTGGTTCGCACTGGGATGGCCAGCCTTCATCAGTCTCACGTTGGTATTCCTGCTGATGGTGGCCAAACCGGATCTCTGGTGAGGTTACTCGACCTCGCGCAAAAAGGTCCTTTCCTCGGCCAGGATGAAGCGTCCTTGCTCGGCGCTTTCAAAGTTGGCGGCGCCTTCCGGATCGGTGCGCAGCCGGGCGCGGTAGGCCTCGTAAGCAGCGAGGCTCTCGAAGGAAATCAGCGCCATGGCGATGTTATTGGTACCCTCGTGCGGCATCCAGTAGCCCAAGAGATCGCCGCCGCAGCGGGGAATGATCTTCAGCCAACGCCGGGCGTAGGCCTCGAAGTCGGCACGCTTGAAGGGGTCCAGCTGGTAGCGGATGAACACGGTCACGGTCATGGCGGCCTCCTCGCGAATGAGGCCACCATTCTGGCGCGTCCATCCCGATCCATGCTTCGGCCATAACGGAACTATTCCTTCCCATTTGAAATGGGGAGGAACTAGGCGCCGTCCCAGAGACGGACCTTGAAGCCGTCCGCTTCCAGCGCCGCCACCAGCTCGCGCACATGAACGCGATCGCGGGTTTCGACCGTGACGTCGAGCTCGGTCGCCTTGGCGACCACGCCGAACAGGCGCTGATGCTGCACTTCGACGATGTTGCCGCCGAGCTTGCCGATGGTGGTGGCGACGCGCGCCAGCTGGCCGGGCGCATCGCCGATCATCAGGCGCAGCTGCACGATCCTGCCGTCGCGCACCAGCCCGCGCAGCAGCACGGACGCGAGCAGGCGCGTGTCGATGTTGCCGCCGCTCAGCACCAGGCCGACCTTGCGGCCGGCGAACAGGTCGGGATAGGCCAGCAGTGCGGCCAGTCCCGCCGCGCCCGCGCCCTCCACCACCGTCTTTTCGACCTCGAGCAGAAGCGCGATGGCGCGCTCGATCGCGACCTCGTCGACGCTCACCACCTTCTCGAGCAAGGCGCGACAGATCGACAGCGGCAGCGCGCCGATGTCGCGCACCGCGATACCCTCGGCGATGGTGTCGCCGCCGGCCGTCACCGCCTCGCCGGCGAGCTGCTGGCGCATCGCCGAATAGCCCGCCGTTTCGACGCCGATCACCTTGAGGTCGGGCTTGAGCCCGCGCGCCGCCACCGCGCAGCCGGCGATCATGCCGCCGCCGCCGACCGGCGCCACCAGCGTGTCGAGCCCCGGCACGTCCTCCAGCATCTCGAGCGCGATCGTGCCCTGGCCCGCAATGATGCGCGGATCGTCGTAGGGGTGCACGAATACGAGCTTGCCGGCATCGGCCAGCCGGTGCGCCTCGGCGCCGGCCTCGGCCAGGGTGTTGCCGTGCAGCACCACCGTGGCGCCATGCCCCCGGGTATGCGTCACTTTCATGTTGGGCGTGAAGGCCGGCATCACGATGGTCGCCGGAATGCCGAGGCGGCCGGCGTGATAGGCCACGCCCTGGGCATGATTGCCGGCCGACATGGCGA
>CAZHQA010000076.1:0-19292 GCA_964533955.1 uncultured Reyranella sp.
GTCGGCGACGTGGTCGAGGGCCTCCTCGGTATAGGGCAGCGGCAGCAGGTCGTGCATGTTCAGGCCGCGCAGGCCGGTGAAGCAGAGGTGGTCCGAGACCCACATCGGCTGCACGCGCGCGACCAGCGCCTTCAGGTCGTCGAGGTAATCCATGTCGAGCGGGTCGATCGAGCCGATCGAGAGCGACACGCCATGCAGCGCCATCGGGTAATCGCGCCGGAAGCGGTCGAGCCAGTAGAGCGGGTTGCCGCCCTTTACCATGTAGTTTTCCGACAGTGCCTCGAACCAGCTCACCTTGCCGGGACTGGCGGCGATCTCCTCGTAGTGCTCGGACCTGAGGCCGAGTCCGAAGTCGACGTCGGACGACATTGGATCAACTCTACTCCGGCAAGTGCACGGGCGCCGAGGGGTTCCCGCGGCGCCCGTGTCCCATCACAAGGCTCCGAGGAGCCGCGAAACTCTACAGTACGATACGGCCGTTGGCCGCCGTGCACTCCAACGATGTCTTGACTGCCGACCAGCCCTGGCCCTTGCAGGCATTTTGACCCTTGCAGGACGACGAGAGCTGCGACTTGCACGAGCTCTGCCCCTTGCAGGCGTTGATGCCCGCACACTTGATCGGAGCCTGTTGGGCGTGGGCTACCGCAATCGTACCCGCGGCGAACAAAGCTGCTGCTGTTGCGACGATCGTCTTGGTCATCATGTTTCCTCTCCCGTTTGTTTGCGCGTGACGGCAATAGCTGGCACGGCGCGGATAATTATCAACCGCTCTGCGGAATCAAACAACAGTTCCGAGGAGAAAAATTGCGGGCGCTGGCGGGGGGCCGCGCAGCGCCCGCGGGCGTGGGGTTCTCTGTCTGTCCTAGAGGACCTTGCCGCCCTTCTGGCTGCATTCCAGCGAGTTGCCCGCCTGGCTCCAGCCCTGGCCCTTGCAGGCATTCAGGCCCTTGCACGAGTTGGCGGTGCCCTTGCAGGCGCTTTGGCCCTTGCAGGCGTTGACGCCGCCGCACTTCACGCCGTCGGCATGTGCCGCAGTGGCGAAGGTGCCGGCCGCGAAGATCGAGACGGCAGTGGCAACGATGATGCGCTTGTTCATGAGGTGCTCCCTGGCGATTGTCGCATCGGCTGACGATGCGGCAGGACGACCCTGCGTGCCGTCTACGCCTGCCCGTCGATCGCCGATCAACGCCGGGGCTCAATCTTAATTGAGCGTCTCGTGAGAGCTTGCGGTGATCCGCTGCGCTTGCCGTCCGTACCCCCAGCTTCGGGCGACTGTCTCTAGATCACCTTGCCGCCCTTGGCGGTGCAGTCGGTCTCACTCGCGGCCGCGGTCCAGCCCATACCCTTGCAGGTATTCTGTCCCTTGCAGGAGGACGACGCCGTCTTGCAGGAGCCGGTGCCCTTGCATGAATTGATGCCGCTGCACTTCACCGTCTCGCCAGCGCCCGCGGCCGAGGTCGCCGCACCGATGGCGAACAGGACCGCTGCCGAAGCAACGAGGCGGGCACGGGTGATCATGACGAACTCCTTGGCGTGGACTGCAGGTGAGCAGCATGACTCGCCATGCCGCGGACAGGAAGTCAGCGGTTGGCGACCCGCAGTCACCTTTTGATCACCTCGACGTGAGGCGCTGTGGCGACAGCGCCGCTTCGCTCACGCCGAGCCCGGCAATATCGCCTGGCAATGATTCGCCGAGCGCCAGTGCTGCCGCCAGGCGGCCGGCTGCGGCCGCGGTCTGGATGCCGTAGCCGCCCTGGCCCGCCAGCCAGAAGAGGCCCGCGATCGCGCCGTCGTAGCCGACCACCAGGTTCTTGTCGGCGACGAAGCTCCGCAGCCCCGCCCATTTGTTCTTGATGCGATTGATCTGGAGCGTGGTCGCGGTCTGGATGCGGTCGACGGCGAGGGCAATATCGAGCTCTTCAGGCTGCGCGTCGGTCGGCGGCGACGGCGTCTCGTCGGCCGGCGAGCCGAGGAACTGGCCGACCTCGGGCTTGACGTACCAGGTCTCGTCGAAATCGATCACCATCGGCAGGTCCCCCAGCGCCAGCCCTGCCGGCGCATCGAAGGTGAAAGCGGTGCGCCGCTTGGGCACCAGCCCGACCGCTTTGGCGCCGGCGAGCCGTGCGATGACGTCGGCCCACGCTCCCGCCGCATTGACGAGATTGGCCGCGGCCAGTGTCTCGCCGTCGGCCAGGCGGATCGTCCAGCGACCGCCCCGCCGTTCGAGGCCCGACACCTCTGCGTTGAGTCGCAGCACACCGCCTGCGGCACGTGCTCCCTTGAGGAAGCCGCCATGGATCGCCGCCACGTCCATGTCCTCGGCCTCTTCGAAGACGGCCCCGCCGGCGCACGCTTCGGGCCTGAGCAACGGATGGCGGCGCAAGACCTCGGCCGGTTCGAGCCAGCGCACCGTGGGCACCAGCTTCTGGAATTCGACGGCAGCCTGCCGGGTCGCTGCCTGCTGGCCGGCGTGGCCCGCGATCAGCGCGCCGCGCGGCTTGAGCAGCGGATGGTCGGCAAATCCCTTCGGTGGCTGGCGGTAGAAGCGGCCGCTCGCCACCGTGATGGCACGAATTTCGGCGCTGCCGTAGGTCTCCGAATGCAGCGCCGCCGAACGCCCTGTCGTGTGGTAGGCCGCCACGTGCTCGCGTTCGAGCACGACCACCCTGGCCCGGGGTGCGAGGTGGTAGGCGGCGGAGACTCCGGCAATGCCGGCGCCGACGATGGCGAAATCGAATTCCTGCATGGCGGCTAGATTGCAGGCCGCCGAAGGCGGCGGCAATATCGTGCGGCGTGTTTCCTTTTCCCGACGCGATCTTCGGCTGGTACGACCTGGGGGCGACGTTCTTCTGGGCGCTGAGCGGTGCCATGCTCGCGGCCCGCAAGGGCTACGACATTATGGGCATCTTCATCATCGCCTTCGTGTCGGCGACGGGCGGCGGCCTGCTGCGTGACAGTCTCTTTCTCCACGGCTCGGCCGCGCCCAGGGTCATCCAGACACCCGATTATCTGATCGTCGTCGTCGTCGTTGCGGTAGTGGTCGTCTTGTTCGGCCGCTGGCTCAGGCGTCTCAGCTGGCTGCCGCGCGCGCTCACTCTTGCCGATGCGCTGGGCATCGGCGCCTACGGCGCGGTCGGCATGCATTACGCCGTCGCCGCCGGGATCCCCCTTGCCGGCGCGATTCTCGTCGGCGTGGTCAACGCCGTGGGCGGCGGCGCGCTGCGCGATGTGTTGATGGGCCAGCCGCTCGAACTCCTGCGGCCCAGCGTGCTGATGGGACTGTCCTCGGTCACGGGATGCCTGCTGTTCGCCGTGCTGCTGGAGTTCGGCCTGTCGGATCCGTGGGCCGGCGCCGCGGCCGCGGTGACGGCCTTCGCCGTGCGGCTCATGGCTCTGCGCTTCAATGTCAGGTCGCATGCGCTTAGCGCTTTCGAGGAAGATTGGCGCGGCCATGGCAAGGAGGGAAAATCCCCGCCATGAACATCGCCCATCTGCTGCTGGGATCGGCCCAGGAATTCCGCGATCACATTGCGCTCGCGCGCGGCGATGCGGCGTGGCTGAACTACCGCGAGCTGTGGCGCAAGGTGTCGGTGATGAGCACGCACCTGCGCGTGCGCTTCGGCCTGAACGTGGGCGACCGCGTCGCCTTCGCCATGACCAACTGCGTCGAATCGATCGAGGTCATGTACGCGATCTGGCATGCAGGCCTCTGCGCGGTGCCGATGAACGCCAAGCTCCACGCCAGGGAGTTTGCCTTCATCCTGGAGAATTCCGGTGCCAGGCTCTGCTTCGTCACGCCCGATCTCGCGATCACCATCGCCGAAGCGGCCAGGCAGGCGCCCGCGCTCAGGGAAATCGTCGAGATCGGCACCAAGCCCTACAACTTCATGGAAGTGGGCGATCCCAGCGCCATGGCCGAACGCGACCCGACGGATGCGGCGTGGCTGTTCTACACCTCCGGCACCACCGGCCGGCCGAAGGGTGCGATGCTCAGCCATCGCAATCTCCTGGCGATGACGCTCAACTATTATGCCGACGTCGACCGTCCGCCGGCCGGCAGCTCCATGGTCCACGCCGCGCCGATCAGCCACGGCTCCGGCCTGTGGAACTTCCCGATGGTGGCGCGCGGCGTCGTCCAGGTCTTCCCCGAGAGCGGTCACTACCAGGTGCCCGAGACGGTCGAGTTGATGAACCGCTGGCCCGACTGCAGCATCTTCCTGGCGCCGACCATGGTGAAACGCCTGATCGAGCATGCCGGCGTGACCGACCTCGCGCCCGGGGCGCTCAGGCTGATCTCCTACGGCGGCGCACCGATGTACGTCAGCGATCTGAAGCGTGCGCTCGACTTGCTGGGCAACGTGCTCTGTCAGCTCTACGGCCAGGGCGAGAGCCCGATGACCATCACGCACTTGTCGCGCGAGATCCACGCCATGCGCGAGCATCCGCGCTGGGAAGCGCGGCTGGCCTCGGCCGGGCTGCCCGATACCTGCGTCGAGGTCCGGGTCGTCGATGACGACGGCCGGCCGATGCCGGTGGGCGAGGTTGGCGAGATCATCGTCAAGGGCGACACGGTGATGTCGGGCTACTGGGACAACCCGGAGGCCACCGCCAAGTCGCTGCGCAAGGGCTGGCTGTGGACCGGCGACGTCGGCGCCTTCGACGAGGACGGGTTCCTGACGCTGAAGGACCGCTCCAAGGACATGATCATCTCGGGCGGCTCCAACATCTATCCGCGCGAGATCGAGGACGTGCTGAACCTCCATCCTGCGGTCGCCGAATGCTCGGTGGTCGGCCGGCCGCATCCCGAATGGGGCGAGGAAGTCGTGGCGTTCGTCGTAAGGCGGCCAGGCGCCCAGCTGACGCCGGCGGAACTCGACAAGCTCTGCCTCGACAACATCGCCCGCTTCAAGCGGCCCAAGGATTATCGCTTCGTCGAAGCGCTGCCGAAGAACAACTACGGCAAGATCCTGAAGACCGAGCTGAGGACGCTTCTTTAGGTGCGATCTCACCCTGAGGAACTGGTCGCGTGTCGCTTCGCGATGCTCGCCAGGGTGGGGTAGTCTGTTGGTTCAGGAGATTTGGGAGGAAAGACCATGGGCAGCATGATCGACTTCAAGCGTCCCGACGGCACGAGCTGCAAGGGCTACCTGGCGGAAGCCGGCAAAGGCAAGCCCGCCGTCGTGGTCATCCAGGAATGGTGGGGGTTGAACGACCAGATCAAGGGTGTCGCCGATCGCTTCGCCGCCGCGGGTTACAACGCGCTGTCACCCGACCTGTACAAGGGCCGCGTGACGCAGAAGCCGGACGAGGCCAACCACATGATGACGGGCCTCGATTTCGTCGCCGCCTCGGACCAGGACATCGCCGGCGCGGTCAGGCACCTGGCGGGGCTGAGCCGCAAGGTCGGCGTGATGGGCTACTGCATGGGCGGCGCGCTCACCATTGCGGCGGCGGCGCGCGTTCCTGGCATCGCCTGCGGCGTACCGTTCTACGGCGTGCCGCCCGTCCAGCTCGCCGATCCGGGCAAGATCAAGATCCCGATGCAGGGTCACTTCGCCAACAAGGACGACTGGTGCACTCCGCAGGTCGTGAACGATTTCGAGAAGGCGATGAGTGCGGGAGGCAACAGGCCCGAAGTGTTCCGCTACGATGCGGCCCACGCCTTCGCCAACGAGAGGAGTCCCGCCTACGACGCCACGGCGGCCAAGCAGGCGTGGGATCGCACGATGGCGTTCCTCGGAAAGCACCTCTGAAGCGCCCGCTCGTCGGGCTCTGCATCGTCGGGCTCGGCGCCTCGCTCGCGCCGCTCGACATTGCGGTCAACGTCGCGCTGCCGGCGATCACCGGGTATTTCCGGCTGGCGCTGGGCGACGTGCAATGGCTCGTGATCTGCTACGTCCTGGTCTACGGCTCGCTGATGCTGGTGTGCGGCAAGCTGGGCGATCTGTTCGGCTACCGGCTGATCTTTCGCATCGGGCTGGCCGTCTCGGCCGTGGGCTGCGCCGCCTGCGCGATGGCGCCGGACTGGCCGCTGTTCCTGTGGGCGCGCGCGAGCCAGGGTGTCGGGACGGCGCTGGCGCTCTCCTGCACGCCAGCGCTCGCAACGTCGGTCTATCCTTCGAACCAGCGACTGAAGGCCCTCGCCGGGTTCTCGATGGCGATGTCACTCGCGGCCGCGATCGGGCCCTTCCTCGGCGGAGCGCTGGTCGAGTTGTGGGGGTGGCCGGCGGTGTACTGGGTGCGCGTGCCGATCGCGCTGGTGACGCTGGCTCTCTCCGGCCTGTTGCCGGCGCCGCGGCCGCAGGCGCGGCCGTTCGATGCGTGGGGGGCCGTTGGCCTCGCCGCGTGCATGAGTGCGCTGCTGCTGTCGCTCGTGCTCTCGCAGCGTCCGGCCGTGCCAGGATGGCTGCCGGCGGTGCTCCTTGGCACGGCCTTGGCGCTGCTCGCGGCGTATGTCCGGCGGTCGCGCCATATCGCCGAGCCGATCATCCGCCCGGCGCTGTTCGCCAACGCCGCCTTTTCCGTGCCCAACGTCATGAACGTGCTGGCGAACCTGGCCGGCTTTTCGATCCTGCTGCTGACCCCGTATTACCTCGTGAACGTGCTCGAACTCTCGGCATTGCTCAGCGGCGGGGTGCTGGCCCTGGCTTTCGTCGGCAGCCTGGCCGGCGCGCCGCTTGCGACCAGGTTCGAGCCGCGCCTCGGCCGCCGCACCACCGCATTCATCGGCGTCGCCCTGGTGGGAGCCGGCTTGCTGCCGCTCGGCTTCGCGGGGCAGACGACCCCCGTCGCCATCGTCGCCCTGCTGCTGATGATCGAGGGCCTGGGGCAGGGCCTGCTGAACGTCGCCTACACCGACCTCGTCACCGACACGCTGCCGGAACGCGATCGTGGCGTGGCCGGCAGCCTTGCTCTGCTGACCCGCACGCTCGGTATCGTGAGCGGCGCTTCGGTGCTGACGGCGCTGCATTCGCTTGCGGCGGCTGACGGGTTCCTCGCCGGCTATCGATTTGCCTTCATGGTCGCCGGTGGCGGCCTGCTGGCAAGCCTGATGGTATCGTGCGTCTGGCCGCGTGCGTGGTTTGCGCGCTGAGGGGAGGCACATGGTGGCGATTCGCCTGGTGAAGGTGACGATGGTGGCGTCGCTGGCGCTGTTCGCGCTGTTGGTCGCTTACGACAACCTGGTCGACTATCGATCGAACTACGAGTTCGTGCGCCACACGCTCAGCATGGACACGACTTTTCCGGAAAGTGCGTTGAGGGGGCGGGCGGTCACGGAGCCTGGCCTGTGGACCATCGCCTACTGGCTGATCATCCTGACCGAGGCTGCCGTCGGACTCTTGCTGGCGTTCGGGGCGGTCCGGCTCGCCAGCACGGTCAACGCCGACGCGCGGCTCTTCAATGCGGCCAAGAGGTACGCGGTGCTGGGGGTGGGCCTCGGCTTCCTGTTGTGGTTCGCCGGCTTCATGGTGGTCGGCGGCGAGTGGTTCGCCATGTGGCAATCCAGGACCTGGAACGGCCAGGAGGCGGCTTTTCGTTTCTATGTGGCGCTGCTTGCCGTCCTGATCTTCGTAAACCAGCCCGATGCGGAGCTCGATACATGAGATCACGCTCGCTTTCCAAGCGCGCCCTGTTGGGCGGCCTGGGGTGCCTCGCCGTCGCGCGGCCGGCACGCGCGGCGCTGCCGCCGATCCCGATGGCCGAGCACGAGCGTTGCATGCGGCTTGCGATCGCCGAGGCGCAACGCAACTGGCCTACCCGTTCGGGGCGGTGATCGTGCGCTCCGGGACCGGCGAGGTGGCGGCGCGCGGTGTCAACGATTCCCGGGCGAATCCGATCCTGCACGGCGAGATTGCCTGCATGAACGATTACGTGAAGGGCCACGGCAACAAGGATTGGGGCTCGATGGTGCTCTACACCACCGGCGAGCCGTGTCCGATGTGCATGAGCGCCCTTGTCTGGGCACGTATCGGCGGCATCGTGTTCGCCTCCTCGATCGACAGCATCCGGCGCGCCGGCATCGACCAGATCGCGATCACGTCGAAGCAGGTAGCCGCCGCCTCGCCGTTCTACGACGGCCTGCTGCTTGGTCGCGTGTTGACGACCGAGACCGACCGGATGTTCCTGGAGCGCCGAAGTTGGAGGCCGACGCCTAGAGGTGAACGTCGCCTCGCTTGATGATGTCGGCGAACATGGCGCTCTCCTTGTCGACGGTGGCGCGCATCTCGGCCGGGCCGAGGTAGGTCGGCTTGGCGCCGGCCTTATCGAGTTTGTCGAGGACGTCGGGCGACTTGATCGCCGCGTCGATCGCCTTGGCCAGCTTGTCGACAACCTCCGGTGGCGTGCCGGCGGGCGCCAGCATGCCGTACCAGCTCTCGCCGCCCTCCTTGCCGTAGCCGGCTTCCCTGAGCGTCGGGATGTCGGGCTTATGCGGCCAGCGCTGGTCACCGATGATGGCGAGGCCGCGCAACCGCCCGGCCAGGATGTGCGGCAACGTCGTCTGGTCGGTCTGCGCCTGGATCTGGCCGCTCAGCAGGTCCTGCGTGGCCTGTGCGCTGCCCTTGTAGGGCACGTGCGTCATCCTGATGCCGGCGTCGAGATTGATCATCTCGCAATAGAGATGGGTGATGGTGGCATTGCCCGACGATCCGTAGTTGATCTTGCCGGGATTGGCTTTCGCGTAGGCCACGAACTCGGCCATGGTCGTGGCCGGAACCGACGGATGGATGGCGAAGCAGGCCCACGACGTCGTCATGCGCGCCACCGGGAGGAAGTCCCTGTCCGGATCGAAGGGGATCGTCTGCAAGTGCCGGGTGATTGCCAGCATCGCTACAGTCGTCGCCAGGAAATTGTAGCCGTCGGCCGGCTGGGCCTTGGCGTAGGCCGCACCGATCATGCCCGACGCGCCGCCCTTGTTGTCGAACAGGACGGGCTGGCCGAGCAGCTGGCCGGTCTTCTCCATCACGATGCGCGTGGCGATGTCGGTCGGGCCGGCCGGGGGGTAGGGGATCACGACCTTGATCTGGCGGTTCGGCCAATCGTCGGCGATGGCAGGTGCCGCGATGGCCGCGCCCAGCGTGGAGAGCAGGGTACGGCGGAGCATTGGTCCTCCCGGATCTTTTCGTTGCCGCAAGCATTCCATGTCCGCCGTGCTAAGGTCCAGCGATGAAACGCTTCGCCGACAAGGCTGTCGCGGCGGTGTTCGAAACCTATCCTCCGGGCCTCCGGCACAGGCTCATGGCATTGCGCAAACTGATCTTCGAGGTCGCGGCTGCGACTGAGGGCGTCGGCAAGCTGACCGAGACCCTGAAATGGGGCCAGCCCAGCTATCTCACGCTAGAGACGCGCAGCGGGTCTACGGTTCGCATCGACCGAGTCAGGAAAGCCGACGGCTATGCGATCTACTTCCATTGCCGAAGCGGCCTGATCGATCGGTTCCGCGAGGCCTATCCCGACATGTTCCGCTGCGAAGGCAAGCGCGCGCTCCTGTTCGAGGAGCGTGAGCGGTTGCCGTTGCGCGCTCTTCGGCACTGTATCGGCCTTGCGCTGACCCATCATCGCCGTGCGAAGTAGCGACCGCGCACGGCCTGGCATTCCTCCTGAAGGATGCCTGTCGTGATTCTGATGTCGGCGTCGACGAACTCGGCGAAGGCCTCGACCGAATATCGGCCGAAGCTGCGGCCCACCGCCTTGAACCGGCCGCCAAGCACCCAGTGGCCGACCCTTGCATTCAGGAGCGCACCGGCGCACATCGGGCAGGGCTCCATGGTGGTGTAGAGCGTGCAGTTCGAAAGATCGTCCGTGGCGAGTGCCTTGCAGGCGTCGGCAATGGCATCGGTCTCGGCATGGACCAGTGGATTGGCCTGTGTGTGAATGCGGTTGCGGCCGCGACCGACGATCCCGCCATCGCGCACGATAAGCGCGCCCACGCCCATGTCGCCTTCCCTGTCGGCAATTTCGGCGATCGCGAGGGCTTGCCGCATCATCGCCTCGTGATTGATGTTCGTCATGGCGTGGGTTTCTCTCTACTCTTACCGGATGAGCACCATCGTCTATGCCGCGCGCCGCGTCGTCACCATGAATCCGAACCAGCCCTTCGCGACGCATGTCGCGGTGAGGGACGGGCGAATTCTGGGGGCGGGCTCGCTCGACAGCCTGAAGGGCTGGGGCAAGTTCGAGCTGGACGAGCGCTTCAGCGAAAAGGTGATCCTGCCGGGCTTCGTCGAGGGCCACAGCCACGCCTACGAAGGCGGCGTCTGGCGGTTTCCCTATGTCGGTTTCTTCGATCGCACCAGCCCCGACGGACGCCGTTCACCGGGCTTGAAGAACATCGACGAGGTCGTGGCGGCCCTGCAGGCCCACGAAACGACGATGCCGCGGGACGACTCGACCTTGCTCGCCTGGGGCTTCGATCCGATCTATTTCGGCGGCCGGCGCATGAACTTCGCCGATCTCGACAAGGTGTCGACCCGCCGGCCGGTCATCGTCATCCATTCGAATTTCCATGTGCTGAACGCCAACACGACGGTCTTTGCCAAGGCGGGCATCACCCGCTCGACGAACGTGCACGGCATCGTCAAGGACGCCGAGGGCGAGCCGACCGGCGAGCTGCAGGAGATCACTGCCAAGTACATGGCCTATCGCGCGGCCGGCATCGAGCTCGCCTCCCTGCTGTCGGACGAGCCGGCCATCAAGGGCTTCGCCAAGGTGGCTCAGTTGGCCGGCGTGACCACGGCCACCGACCTGCACAACGAGCTGCCGGACAGCACCGTCGAAGCTTATTGCCGCGCCACGGCATCGGAGGAGTTTCCGCTGCGTTTGCTGCCGGCTTTTGCTGCGGCGTCGGTCCCGCCCGAGCAGGGCATCGAGAAGGTCCGCGCGCTCGCAAAGAAGAACAACGACCGTCTGCGCTTCCAGCTCATCAAGATCGTGACCGACGGCTCGATCCAGGGCTTGTCGGCGCGCATGCGTTGGCCTGGCTACTACGACGGCACGCCCAACGGGGTGTGGAACATCGGTCCCGACGACATAGACCGCCTCCTCGGCGCCTATCACAAGGCGGGATTCCAGGTGCATATCCACACCAACGGCGACGAGGCGTCGGAAGTGGCGATCGAAGCGGTCGAGAAGGCGCTGGCCGCGGCGCCGCGCTGGGACCACCGCCACACGCTTCAGCATGCCCAGATGGCCGACGCCGGCCAGTTCCGCCGGCTGAAGGCCCTCGGCATGTGCGCCAATCTGTTCGCCAACCATCTCTTCTACTGGGGCGACATCCATTATGCGCGGACGCTCGGTCCTGAGCGTGCCGAGCGCATGGATGCCTGCGGCACGGCGCTCAGCCTCGGCGTTCCCTTTGCCATCCATTGCGATGCGCCGGTGACGCCGATCGGGCCGCTCTTTACCGCCTGGTGCGCGGTGAACCGACTGACAGCCTCGGGCCGGGTGCTGGGGGAGGCGGAACGAATCTCCGTTGCCGACGCCCTGCGCGCCATCACCCTGGGCGCGGCCTATACGCTGAAGCTCGACGAGGAGCTGGGCAGCATCGATGTCGGCAAGCGCGCCGATTTTGCAATCCTCGACGATGATCCGCTCGCCGTGCCGCCGGACACACTGAAGGACGTGCCGGTCTGGGGAACGGTCGTCGGCGGCAGGATCTTCGAGGCGCCCAAGGCGTGATCCCTTTCACCGTCATTGGTGGCTTCCTGGGGGCGGGCAAGACCACCTTGCTCAACCGGCTGCTGGCGGGCGCGGCAGGTCGGCGATTTGCGGTCCTCGTCAACGATTTTGGCGCCCTCGACATCGACGCCGGGCTGGTGGCTGCCCATGGCGGCGATACCGTGTCGCTCGCGAACGGCTGCGTCTGCTGCACCATCGGCGATTCACTGGTCGAGACCCTGCTGAGATTGCTCGAGCGGGAGGAGCGCTTCGATCACATCGTCGTCGAAGCCTCCGGCGTCGCCGACCCGGCGCGCATCGCCGACCTGGCGGTGATCGAGCCTCGGCTCCAGCGCGACGGCGTGATCGTCGTCGTCGATGCGGCCGAGGTTCTCGTACGTGCCGCCGATCGTCGCGTTGGCGACACGGTGCTGCGTCAGATTCGGGCCGCTGACCTGCTGGTGTTGAACAAGCTCGATCTGGTCGAAAACCTGGTCGAGACGAGGTCCTGGCTGGCGGCCCAGTCGTCGGCGCCGCGCCTCGAAGCGCGATACGCCGACATCCCGATCGACCTGCTGTTCGGCCTCGAGCACCGCGGTGCTCGAGGTGGTGGTGCGGACGATGCCTTCCGGAGCTGGTCGTACGAGTGGCCTCAGCCGATCGAGCGTGCGGTGCTGATGACAATGCTGCAGGAGGCGAAGGACGTGCTTCGCGCCAAGGGGATCGTGCGGTTCGCGGACAAACCGGACCGGCGGTCGATCGTTCACATGGTGGGCCGCCGCATCGACGTCAGCGAGGACGGCTTGTGGCGCGACGGCGCCTCGCGACTGGTGCTCCTGGCGCCGAAGGCCATGGGCCCGGTCGGCCGGCTTCCGCAAATCTAGCCCAAGCGAGGAGAAGGTCAGGCCCTTGGCCAGCTGAGGGCGAAGGCGAAGGTGCGGCTCATGCCGCGGACCATGGCAAGGTCGAGATAGAGCAGGGCGAGATATTCCAGCATGCGCGCATTGCGCATCGGGCCGGCGTCGCGGGCCTCGAACCCGGTGTCCTCGACGAGCCCCAGCGCAGCGGGCTTGTGCGCCGAGTCATCGCCTGCCACGAACACCACCGGCTTCACCGTCATGCGCTCGGGCGCCGCCATCACCTCGGCGGCTACGGCATTGAATGCCTTGTAGACGTACGCGCCAGGACACCAGCCGGCGACCTTCTCGCCCGCCGAGCCGGTGTGCGCGACGGCGAGCTCGCGGCCGGACGGTCCCATGGCCAATGGATTGGTGCAGTCGAGCACGATCTTGCCGGCGGTCGCCATGTCGCGGCACGCCGCTTCAGTGCCGGCCCACGAGGTCGCGAGCACGATGGCGTCGGCAGAGGACGCGGCTTGGGTCGTGCCTAGAACGGCATGCGGCAAGGCGGCATGTCTGGCGGCGGCGGAATCGCGCACGCCGAAGAAAACCTCGTGGCCCGCCTTGGCGAAGCGGCCGGCCAGCGCCTTGCCGACATTGCCGGCGCCGATGATGGCGATCTTCATGGCCGGGTCTTCTCCTCCTGGTACGTGCTATGCGTTCGATTGAGGCGCCGGGAACAAGGCGTTTCCGATCGCGGGGCATGTTCGGTTCGGCCGATTTCAGCCGAACCGAACATGCTCTAGTGTTCGCCGGCGAGACAAGCGCGACAAGGGAGCGAACGACCATGGCCGGCAGGCTGAAGGACAGGGTTGCGATCGTGGTGGGCGCGGGCTCGAGCGGACCGGGCTGGGGCAACGGCAAATGCACCGCGGTCACCTTCGCGCGCGAAGGCGCCAAGGTTCTCTGCGTCGATCGCAAGCGTGCCGCCGCCGAAGAGACAGTCGGTCTGATCGCCAAGGAGGGCGGTGAAGCTGCGGCCTTCGAATGCGATGCGTCCAACAGCGCGCAGGTCAAGGCGATGGTCGACACCTGTCTCGCCAAATGGGGTCGCGTCGACGTGCTCGACAACAATGTCGGCATCGGCTCGACCGGCGGGCCGGTTCAACTCTCCGAACACGAGTGGCACAAGGTGTTCGACGTCAACGTCACCAGCTTTTTCCTCACGGCGAAGCACGTGCTGCCGGTGATGGAGAAGCAGGGCAAGGGCGCGATCATCAATGTAAGCTCGATTGCCTCGATCCGCGTGCCCAAGGGCATCAGCTACGTTGCCTACAACGCCAGCAAGGGGGCCGTTAACGCGCTTACCATGGCGATCGCCTCGGAGTACGCGGGCAAGGGCATCCGTTGCAATGCCATTCTGCCCGGCCTGATGCACACGCCGATGATCGACTTCCTCGCCGAGGAGTACGCCAAGGGCGAAAAGGATCACAACCAGGCCTATGACAGGATGATCGCAATCCGTGACAAGGCCTCGCCGACCGGCAAGATGGGCACCGGCTGGGATACTGCGAATGCAGCGCTCTTTCTGGCATCCGACGAGGCGGCCTACGTGAACGGCCATCTGCTTGTCGTCGACGGGGGAATCTCTGTGCGCGCCTGATTCTTTCCGGTTCAGGAGTAGGGACGCCAGAAGCGGAAGACGAGCGGACTGGTGAGCAAGATCAAGAACAGGCGAAAGAGGTGGTGGGTTGCCACCATGGCGACCTCGATGCCGAGCGCGAGGCCGATCAGGCTCATCTCCGCGAAGCCACCGGGAGCATAGGACAGTATTGTCGCGTCGAGATTGAGACCGGTGATCGCGACCGAGATCTTGGCGAATATCACGGCACACAAGATCATGATGATCGCCGCGCCGATCGAGGCCGCCATTTCCTTGTGCAACTTGTCGATCGCCGCGCCCACGAACCGGCAGCCGATGCCCGCGCCCACCACCACTTGCGCCGCCGCGACCAGCTCGCCCGGTGGCCTGGAGTTTGTGAGACCGCCCAGGTGCGCGACCGCGCTCAGGATCATCGGGCCCATCATGAAGGCCGCCGGCAGGCGCAGCAGGCGGCCGACCGCCGCGCCGGCGACACCGCAGCCGATCAGGACGGCATAGTCCTTCCAGTCGTTGCCGGTTGGACCATGAACCATGGTGAGCACGCTGGTCTGCGCGCCGTTCACCAACCGGTACCAGACGGGGATGGTCATCACGACCGTGAGGATGCGCAGCGCATGGGCGAGCGCGATGGATCGCTCCTGTCCGCCCATCGCCCCGCCCAGCAGGGTCATGTCGTTCAACCCGCCGGGCATGGCGGCGAAGTAGCAGGTCGGCTTGTTCCAGTCGGTGAAACGGCGCAGCCAGAAATAGCAGATCGTGGCGCCGGTCAGTGTCATCACCGATACCACCCCAAGACTTACTGCCCATTGCCCGAGCCGCTGGACCAGGTCGGGGCTGAATCCCGAACCCAGCAGCACGCCCAGAATAATGACCATGCCCTGACGAAGTTGGACGCGCATGCCCACGCGCAGACCGGCGAATGCCGCCACGGTCGAGAACATGCAGGACCCCAGCATCCAGGCCAGTGGCATCTTGAGCCAGTTGAAGACGAAGCCGCCGACACCGCCGATCGCGATCGCGAGAATGACGGGTCCGAGGCCCGCATGGCCGATGATGTGCTTGCGCTCAGGTTTGGTCGGGAACTCTTTGCCGGTCTGGCTCAAGGCGCGAACTGCTCCTTGAGTATCCGCTCCTCCAAGTCGTGTTCGGGGTCGAACAGCAACGGCAGTTCGATGTCGGTGGCCTCGGTCACGGTTACCCGGACAACGTTGGCGATCTCCACCGAATCGGCGGCGGCCGCCACAGGGCGCTTGTCGGGCTCGAGGATGGTGAACTCGACAGTCGAATGACGCGGCAGCAGCGCGCCTCGCCAGCGCCTCGGGCGGAAGGCGTTGATCGGTGTCAGGGCGAGCAATCCCGCATCCAGGGGAATGATCGGACCGTGGGCAGAGAGGTTGTAGGCGGTCGAACCGGCCGGCGTGGCGATCAGTGCGCCGTCGCAGTAGAGATCGGGGATGCGCATCTTGCCGTCGACCGCCACGGCGATGCGCGCCGTCTGACGGCTCGAGCGCAGCAGCGAGACTTCGTTGATCGCCGTCACCTCGTGCCGTCCTCCGCGGCCGTTGACGGCGAGCATGCGAAGCGGCGTCAGCATCACCTTTCTGGCATTCTTGATGCGCCCCGGCAGGCTCCCGGCGCGATATTGATTGAGCAGGAAACCGACGGTGCCGAGGTTCATGCCGAAGATCGGCGTCCGGCGCTTCATGTTGCGGTGAAGTGCCTGCAGCATCAGCCCGTCGCCGCCCAGTGCCACGATCACGTCGGCGGCCGCCGGCGGCACGGCGCCGTAACGGCGCTCGAGCGCCTTGCGCGCGGCCCGCGCTTGCGGCGTGGCCGCCGAGACAAACGCCAGGCGGGGAGTGGAGGAAGAGCGGGCGGCCATGGGGACTCTGCGATGCAGACGGTGCAAGAATCGTACTATAGCGGCCGCTGGCCGGGTTGCGATAAAATCCGGCGCCAACAAAGGCCGTGAGGAGGAGCGTAATGGATCTGGTGCCGCTGGGGCCGGGATTCGGCGTCGAAGTCCGGGGCGTGAGCCTGCTCGATGTCGCCACCGACGCCGAGGCCTACAAGGCGGTCCGTGCCGCCTTCGAGGAGCATTCGCTGCTGGTTTTCCGCGACCAGGAAGACATCGTCGACGACGTCCAGGTCGCCTACAGCCGGGCTTTCGGCCCGCTTGAACTCACCAAGGTCTCGTCACTGGGACAGAACACCTTCTATTCGCGTCTCACCAACAACGTGAAGGGCAAGATCGTTCCACCCGACCATCGCCAGATCCTGGTCGCGCGGGCCAACGCGCTTTGGCATACCGATTCCTCCTTCAAGAAAACGCCGGCACTCGCCTCGGTCCTGACCGCGCGCGTGCTGCCGGGCGAGGGAGGCGAGACCGAATTCACCTCGACCCGACTGGCGTGGGCGCGCCTGCCGCAGGAGCTGCAGGACCGGCTGAGAGATTCCGTGGCGACGCACTCCTACGCCAACAGCCGGGACCAGATTCATCCCGACCTGGCCACCGAACTAGAACGCAAGGCACTTCCGCCGGTGCGCTGGCGGCTGAACTGGCGCAACCCGACCAACGATCGGCGTGCGCTCTATGTCGCGAGCCACGCCTACGCCATCGACGGCATGGACGATCGCGACGCCCGCCAACTGCTGGCGCAACTGCTCGACGAGGCGACGCGGAGCGAGTTCGTCTACAGCCACAAATGGCGGCAGGGCGACGCGGTGATGTGGGACAATCGGGCCATGCTGCATCGCGGCCGGCCGTGGAATTACGCCCAGGAGCGCACCATGGTACGCACGACGATCTCAGCCACCGATGCCGACGGCCTCAACGAGGTCCGGCCGGCCGTGCTTCACTAGGGCAGACCCGCGACATACGGCCCAGGCGCGGGCTGCTGCTGGCGTTGTTGCTTGTCCAGCCGGCGATGGCGGTTGCGCAGGACGCACCGCAATAGACCACGGATCCGAACAAATCGACACGCGGCCGCGGCCGCGGCGGTGGCGGTGGCCCCAATTCCAACGGCGAGGGAATGGGCGCGGTCGCCAAGCAGCCAGACAAGGACCAGACGAAATCCCGACAGCAGACCGACGCGCCGAAACAACAGCGGTCTCAGTGCGATGCCGCATGGAGGCCGTAGATCGCCTGCGGCTCGTCGATGTCCTTCAGGGCATGCCGGCCCAGCGGTTGCGCCTCGCCTGCGGGTAACAGGCTCGCGATGGCCGCGGACAGGATGACCGGCCGATCGAGAGCGCTGCACAGCTTTTCCAGGCGTGCGGCGTGGTTCACTGCCGGCCCGATTACAGTGAAGTCGAGCCGCTGGCTGGCGCCGATATTGCCGAACATGACCTCGCCGATGTGGAGGGCGAGCCCGAAGCGCACCGTCGGCTCGCCCGCCGCGGAGCGGATGCGGTTCAGCACCAGCATGGCGTCGGAGACGGAGGCGGCGGCCTGAACGGCCCGCCGGGCGATCCCGGCTGCATCGCCGCCATCCGGCACGGCGAAGATCGCCAACATGCCGTCACCCATGAACTTCAGGATTTCGCCGCCGGCATCGGTGACGATCCCGCCCATGGCGTCGAAATAGTCGTTGAGCAGGGCGATGATCGTGTCGCGCGGCAGGGCGTCCGAGGCGCGGGTGAAGCCGCGCAGGTCGCAGTACCAGATCACCGCCTCGATCGTCTGACCGTCGCCACGGCGCACCTCGCCGGCCAGGATGCGCTGGCCCGCGGCACGGCCGACATAGGCGTTGAGCAGGTTCACCGCAGTGTCGCGCAACGAATGGGTCTCGACGATGCGGGTGAAGGCGAATTGCAGCAGGAACATGCGGTCGAGATCGGCCATCGAGAAGCCGTCCGGATGGTCGGACACGACGCTCAGCGCGTCGACGTGGCCGGTGGAGAAGACGAGCGGCAGCGCGACGTAGTCCGTGGCGCCCTCGGCCTTGAACTGCTTCAGGACCGGCGCCTGAGGCTCGACCTGCGCCAGCCGCACACGGACTGTCTTCTGCTGCTCGAAGACGATCGGCAGGGGATTGTCGCGATACTCGGCGTCCTGGTTGTCGCCGTGCGCCCTGATGGCCGATTCGACGCCCCTGCCGCGCCGCCAGAAGTAACCCTTGCCGGCGAATTCCGGATGGAGGGTGAGCTGGAAGTACGCCAGTCGATAGAGCGGGATGCCGGCCAGCACGAGCTGCTCGCCGGCCGCAGCCACCAGTTCGGCGGTATCGGTGATGCGGTAGGCCTCGGTGACGAACCAGCGGGCCACCGGATCACTGTAGACGCGCTGGGCAATGTCGTCGTCCATGACGCCACCATACCCGGCGCCCGGAATCTCCGCTCTATTCGGCGGCGGCGAGGCGCTGGTTCTGCTGGACGGTGAGCCGGGCGCGGGCGAGATCCTCGCCGCGCTTCTTGGAAACCGCCGCGTTGCCGCCCGCCGTCTCGGCGAACAGCGAAAGCTTGTCCATCTCGTCGTCCAGCACCGGCTCGAGCGCCAGGTCCGTGTACTCGTAGCGCCTGGGATCGTTCTTGACCTTCCGGCCGATCCGGAAGCTCTGCCAGGCCAGCGTTCCGTAGATCTTGAGCTTCTTCCAGGTCTCGGCCGCGAGTTTCAGATGGAACGCGCCGACCGACTCGATCGGCATGCCGTAGCGCCGGTCGCGCCGGTATTTCAGGCGGATCACGCCGCCTTCGAGGGGATGAATGCCCTCGGCCTCGAACATGATCTTGAACATGGTCATGAAGTGGGCCGGCTCGGCGGGGTTGCGGCCCCGGATGGAACCATGGCGGCGCGCCACTGTCTCGATGTGCTCGGGCGTGTAGTAGGCCTTCCAGGCGTCGCGATACGTCTGGTCGTACTCCGCGTCGGCCATCTTCGGATGATGAACCACACGATGGTGCAGATCGTACTTGTTCAGATCAGGATCCATCCAGACGCCCTGTTTCCACAGCTTCTGGTGATCCTCGGAGCCGGGCAGCGGCGTCAGCATGAACAGCTCGAGGATGTCGAGCGGCAGCTCCTTCTTGATGATTTCCATGTCGCGCAGGATCGATTCGCGCGTATCGCCCGGAAAGCCGAGGATGTAGCCCGCCCAGGTCGAGGCGCCGGAGATGTGCCAGGCTTGCAGCATCTT
>CAZHQA010000077.1:0-19259 GCA_964533955.1 uncultured Reyranella sp.
TGACCGCAAAGCGCAGTTCGTGGCCGTCCTGGCTGGTCTGGCGGCCCGGCCGGTCGCCGGTCGTGCCGATGCCGGCATTGTTGATCAGGAGCTCCAGGCGATCCGTCGCCTTCCTGACGGCGCCTGCGAGCTCTCGCACTTCCGCCAGCGACGACAGATCGGCCGCGAGGAACGCCGCCATGCCGCCGGACTGCTCGATCTCGCGCACCAGCGCCTCGCCACGGGCGCGGTTGCGGCCGTGGGCCAGCACCCGCCAGCCCTGCCTGCCCAGTTCCTTCGCCACGACGCGGCCCACGCCGTCGGTCGCGCCGGTGATGAGTGCCCTCTTCATGGGATGGACCTCGCCAGGCGCACGATGTCGATTCCCTTGCTGTCGATGCCGAACCACTCGAGATAGAGCGGCACCTGGTGGTCCAGCATGTGGCGGCCGTGATGGATGCGCCGGCCGTGCGTGCGGGCGCGCTGCAGCAGCGCCGTCTCGACCGGGCTCATGATGACTTCGCCGACCACGGTGTCGGGGTCGAGCGTCATCGGGTCGAAGGGCAGCGGATCGCCCGGCTTCAAGCCCAGCGGTGTGGCGTTGATGGCGTAGTGGATGCCCTTGGGCGGCGCGATCACGCTGGCCACCGGGACGTCGGGATAGAAGCGCGACAGACGATCCAGCGCGGCGTCGGCGCGGGCGTCGTTGAGCTCGCTGACCAGCAGGCGGCCGATGCCCGCCTCGCATAGCGCCGCGGCGATCGCGCCGCCGGCGCCGCCCAGCCCGATCAGCCAGACGCTGGCGCCCTTCACGCGATAGCCCTGCGCCTCGAGACCTTTGACGAAGCCCACGCCGTCGGTGATGTCGCCGGCCAGCGTGCCGTCCTTGTCGCGCTTCACCAGGTTGACGCTGCCCGACGCCTGGGCGCGCCGGGTCAGCCGCCCGAGCAGGGGCAGGATCGCCGTCTTGTGCGGGATCGTGACGGTGAAGCCGCCGAGATTGCGCATCTCGGACAGTGCCTTCAGCATCACCGGAAGAAGCCCCGGGCCGCCTTCGAAGGGCAGCCATACGGCATTGGCGCCGACGGCGGCGAAGACCTGACTCATCACCGTGGTGGCGCGCAGCTGGCGGATCGGATCGCCGATCGTGCCGTAGAGCCGCGTGGCGCCGTTGACCGAGAAGAGGCCGGTGAAGAGGGGCGATTCCGTCGTGGGCATGGTCGAAAGCTCGAACGAAAACGGCGGGACTGGGTCCCGCCGCGATCGTGGACCTGGGTCCCGGTCAGAGATGCTTGAGCACGTTCTCGGCCGAAGACACCTCGAAAGCGCCCGGCTTCTCGACGAACAGGTCCTTGATGACGCCGTTGTCGACGATCATCGCATAGCGCTGGCTGCGCACGCCCATGCCGCGCGAGGTCAGGTCCATGACGAGATCCATGGCCTTGCTGAACTCCGCGCTGCCGTCCGCCAGCATCTTGACCTTGCCGTCGGCCTTCTGGTTCTTGCCCCATTCGCCCATCACAAAGGCGTCATTGACCGAGATGCACGCAACGGTGTCGACACCCTTCGCCTTGAACTTGTCAGCGTCGGCCACGAAACCGGGCACGTGTTTTGCTGAACAAGTCGGGGTGAATGCGCCGGGCAGCGCGAAGGCCACGACCTTCTTGCCCGGCGCGAACAGCTCGTCGGTTTTCACCGGTTTGGGGCCTTCCGAACCGAGTTCGTACAGCGTGGCGCTGGGCACCTTGTCGCCAACCTTCGCCATGTCCACTCCTTGTGTTTGAGTGTGTTGTTGAGCAGGAGACCCTAGGACGAGAGTCCCCATGCTGTCCATCCGGCCATGTTTTGCGGCCGGCTGGCCTTGACCTTTGACCGGACAATCCCCATGGATTTGATGGATCATTAATCATGTCCGACGCCAGCTCCCCCGCTGCCTCCCTGGTCGGCCGCTTCCTGGTCGCCGCACCATCCATGCCCGACGAGCGCTTCCAGAAGAGCGTGGTCTTCGTGTGCAAGCACGACGACGACGGCGCGCTCGGCATCATCGTCAACAACAAGGTCGAGGACCTGCCGCTCGGCCAGGTCTACAAGCAGCTTGGCATCGAGGTGCCGAGCAACGAGGTGGAGCGAGCGGTGCTGTTCGGCGGTCCGGTCGAGACGTCGCGCGGCCTGGTGCTCCATTCGGCCGACTACAAGCGCGACGAGACGCTCCTGATCGACGGCGGCATGGCGCTCACCGCGTCGCTCGAGATCCTGAAGGACATGGCCGGCGGCAGCGGACCCAAACAGGCCTGGCTCGCTCTCGGCCATTCCGGCTGGGCGCCGGGCCAGCTCGACCGCGAAATGCAGGACAACGCCTGGCTCGTGGTCGATGCCGACGCCGCGCTCGTGTTCGACACCGACTTCGACGCCAAGTGGCAGCGTGCGCTCGACCGCCTGGGCAGCAAGGGCGGCCTCGGCGGCAAGTTCGATCTTGCCTCGTTTTCGCATCAGGCAGGACGCGCCTGACTCGCGCTAAGCGCACAGGCGCTGCAACCTGCAGCGCTGGTTTGCACTAGGCTTCCCCAGCCAAACGGGCCTATAGCCGGAAGGCGCCGTTTGCATCCCTCCCTTCGCGAACGTCGCGTGTAATGCGGGACGCCGTTGCTCCTTCCCCAACCCCATTTGGGAGCAGTGGCGTCCCGTCGTTATTCGGCGGCAGCCTTCTCGCTGGCCGGCGCGCGATAGGCGGCGAGCAGCGAGGCTTCGCGCTCCTTCGCCGCCTTCACGTTCTTTTCCTTGATGTGGCCGAAGCCGCGCATGCTCTCGGGCACCGCGGCGATCTGCACGGCCATCGCGTGGTTGGTCTGGTCGAGCGTGGAGAGGACGCTTTCGATCGTCGCCTGGTATTCGCCGATCAGTCGGCGCTCCATCTTGCGCTCCTCGGTATAGCCGAAGACGTCGAGGCGCGTGCCGCGCAACCGCTTGAGGCCGGCGAGGAAGCGGAACGCGGTCAGCATCCAGGCGCCGTACTCGCGCTTCTTGAGGTGTCCGGTCGTGCCGTCGCGTTCGGCCAGGAGCGGCGGTGCGAGGTGGAAGGCAAGCTTGTAGTCGCCTTCGAACTGAGCGCCGATCTTCTTCAGGAACTCGCCGTCGGTGTAGAGGCGCGCCACCTCGTATTCGTCCTTGTAGGCCATCAGCTTGTACAGCGACTTCGCGACCGCCTCGGCGAGGCCCGAGCGGCCTGGCGCCCGGGCCTTTTCGCCCTGCATCACCTTGTCGACGAAGGCCTTGTAGCGTTCGGCATAGGCCTTGTCCTGGTAGGCGGTCAGAAGCTCGACACGCTTGGCGACGATCTCGGGCAAGGTGCGCGCCACCGTCTTCTCGATCCGAAGCGTCGGCTTGGCGGCTGCCTGCACGGCGCCGAGATTGTGCGCGGCGAGCCGGCCCCAGGCGAATGTCCGCTTGCTGGTCTCGACCGCCACGCCGTTGAGCTCGATGGCGCGCTCGAGCGATTCGAGCGACAGCGGCACCAGGCCCTTCTGCCAGGCATAGCCCAGCATGAAGAGGTTGGTGGCGATCGAATCGCCCAGGATCGCCGTGGCGAGACCCGTGCCGTCGACGAAGGTGGTGGCCTCCTCGCCGGCGGCGTCGCGGATCGACTTCATCATCGCCTCGGCGCCGAGGTCCATGTCGCCGTTCAGCACGAACGCCGCCACCGGCGTCATGTAGCCGTTGATCACCGCCTTGGTGATGCCCGGCTCGATGCGCGACAGAGCGGCCGGCGAGGCCGCCACCACCATGTCGCAGCCCAGCACCAGGTTGGCGCCGCCGGCGGCGATGCGGACCGCGTGCAGGTCCTCGGGCTTTGGCGCGAGCCGCACGTGGCTCATCACCGCGCCGTTCTTTTGCGCGAGGCCGGTGAAGTCGAGCACCGTGCAGCCCTTGCCCTCGAGATGCGCCGCCATGCCGATCAGCGCGCCGACGGTGATCACGCCGGTGCCGCCGATGCCGGTGACCAGGATGCCGTAGGCCTCGCTGAGCGGCCGCATGGTCGGCAGGGGCAACGCGGCGAAGGGATCGTTCTGCACGACCTTGAGCTGCGGGCGCCTGGCCTTGGCCGGCGCGCCGCCATGCACCGTCACGAACGACGGGCAGAAGCCGTTCAGGCAGGAGAAGTCCTTGTTGCAATTGCTCTGGTCGATCTGGCGCTTGCGGCCGAGCTCGGTCTCGAGCGGCTTGACCGATACGCAGTTGCTCGTTTCCGAGCAGTCGCCGCAGCCCTCGCACACCGCGTCGTTGATGAACACGCGCTTGGCGGGATCGGGGAAGGTGCCGCGCTTGCGCCGCCGCCGCTTCTCCGCGGCGCAGGTCTGGTCGTAGACCAGCACGGTGAGGCCGGGGATGTCGCGCAGCTCGCGCTGGACGGCATCGAGCTCGTCGCGATGGCGGATGGTGACACCATGGGCGAAGCCGGCGTTGGGCGGGTACTTGTCGGGCTCGTCGGTCACCACGACGATGCGCTTGGCCCCCTCGGCCTCGACCTGGCGGGTGATCTCGGGAACCGTGAGCGGACCGTCGTGCGGCTGCCCCCCGGTCATGGCGACGGCGTCGTTGTAGAGGATCTTGTAGGTGATGTTGATGCCGGCCGCCGCCGACTGGCGGATCGCCATCAGGCCGGAGTGGTAGTAGGTGCCGTCGCCGAGATTCTGGAAGACGTGCTTCTCGGTGGTGAACGGCGCCTGGCCGATCCAGGTCACGCCCTCGCCACCCATGTGGGAGATCAGCGCCGTGCGCCGGTCGGGCATCCAGATCGCCATGCCGTGGCAGCCGATGCCGGCCATGGCGCGGCTGCCTTCGGGCACGCGGGTCGAGGTGTTGTGCGGGCAGCCCGAGCAGAAGAAAGGCGTGCGCGCCACCTTGGAGGGCGGCGCGTTGAGGAGCTTCTCCTTGGCCTCGAGGCGGGCCATGCGCTGCTTGAGCTCGGGCGAATCGCCCATGTGCTTCATCAGGCGATTGGCGATCACCAGGGCGACGCCGGTCGGCGTCAGCTCGCCTTCGCTCGGCAGGATGATGCGGCCGGTCTCGTCGGCCTTGCCGATCACCGTCGGCCGGCGCCCGGCCGGCAGGTTGTAGAGCAGGCGGACCAGCTGGTCCTCGAGGTTGGAGCGCTTCTCCTCGATCACGATCACTTCGTCGAGGCCCTCGGCGAAGCGGCGTGCACCCTCCGGCTCCAGCGGCCAGGTCATGCCGACCTTGTAGAGGCGGATGCCGAGCTCGCGCGCCCGCGCCTCGGGGATGCCGAGATCCTCCAGCGCCTGGCGGGTATCGAGATAGGCCTTGCCGGTGGTCATGATGCCGATGCGCGCCCTGGGCGGATCGATCACGATCTTGTCGAAGCCGTTGGCGCGCACGAAGGCCTGGACCGCCGCCATCTTGGGCCCGTGCAGGCGCTTCTCCTGTTCCATCGGCGAGTCGGGATTGCGGATGCCCAGCCCGCCCGGCGGCAGCTGGAAGTCGGTCGGCATGACGATCCTGATGCGCTCGGGATCGACCCACACGGAGGAGCCGGATTCCACCGTCTCGGAGATCGCCTTGAAGCCGATCCAGCAGCCCGAGTAGCGCGACAGCGCGAAGCCCAGCAGGCCGAAGTCGAGATACTCCTGCACGGTCGCCGGATTGACCACCGGGATCATGGCGGCGGCGAACATCTGTTCGCTCTGATGCGGCAGGGTCGAGGACTGCGCGCCGTGGTCGTCGCCGGCCAGCACGATGACGCCGCCGTGCGGCGAGGTGCCCGCCGAGTTGCCGTGCTTCAGCACGTCCATCGAACGGTCGACGCCCGGCCCCTTGCCGTACCAGATGGCGAACACGCCATCGACCGTGGCGCCGGGAAACAGGTTGACCTGCTGCGTGCCCCAGACCGAGGTCGCGCCGAGATCCTCGTTGAGGCCCGGCTGGAAGTGGATGTTGTTTTCCTTGAGGTACTTCTTGGCGCCCCACAGCGCGTGGTCATACATGCCGAGCGGCGAGCCGCGGTAGCCGGAGATGAAGCCGCCGGTGTTGAGGCCGGCGCCGAGGTCGCGCTGGCGCTGCATCATCGGCAGGCGCACCAGCGCCTGGATGCCGGTGAGATAGACGCGGCCCTTGTCGAGGCGATAGCGATCCTCGAGCGCGTAGTCGCCGAAGACGAGAGGGACGGGGGTCTGGCTGATGCTCATCGGGGCGCTCCCGGCTGGGGCGTGAATGGTCGTTCAGGCCCAAGCATAGCCCGCGCCAGCCTCGAAAGAAGCGGCGAATTTCGCAGCCTTCGACGAGCGTCGGAGGTCGTCCGAGGGAACGCTAGTTCGTCGGCTTCTTGCCGGCCTTGTAGTCGGCGAGGGCGGCCTTCAGCATGCGGTACTCGGTGCAGCCGAAGGTGCAGAGCGAGTCGAGCCTTGCCAGGTGCTGCTGGGCCTCCTGCGGGCGGTCGAGCATCAGATAGGCCTCGCCGATGTACTCGTGCGCGCCGAGATGCTTGGGATCGATGGCGAGCGCCTGGTTGTAGTATTGCAGCGAGCCGTTGGCGTTGCCCGACTTGCGCGTGGCATAGCCCATCAGGTTGTAGGCATCGGCGTTGGCCGGATCCTTGGCGGCGGCTTGTTGCAGGAGCGGCATCGCCTCCTGGTAGCGCTTGGCCTCGATCAGCGCCTTGCCCTGGGTGAAATTCGGATCGACCGGCTTGGCCGGCTTGCTGGGTATGGGATCGCCGCCACCGCCGCCGCCGCCCGCGGCGAGGACTGGGCCGGCGAGACCGAACGCAATCGACGCGGCGACAACGATTAGAGTGGTGCGCATGGGACGCCTCCTGTTTGGCGAGAGTGCTAATGCCATACCGGCCGGGGCAACGAAATTAAGATGACAAGGTCGTGAGATCGGAGGCGCGCTTGAGCGCGCGCACGGCCAGCCGCCCCTGCCGGCCGCGGATTTCAACTTCGTGACGTGGCGCTGCGGAAAGGTCGAGGCCGGCGCGGTCGACCAGCTCCTGGGATACCACCAGCTCGACGGCATATTCCTTGGTCAGCGCTTCGAGGCGGCTTGCGACGTTCACGGTGTCGCCGATCGCCGTCAGCGAGGTCGCCCGTTCATAGCCCATCTCGCCCACGATGGTCGGGCCGGCATGCAGGCCGATGCCGATGCGCAGCGGCTGGTCGAGGTCGCCCGACAAGGCCTCGTTGAGATCGTCGAGGGCGAGCGCCATGCGGCGGGCGGCGTCGAGCGCCTGCCGGCAGGCCAGCGCGGGTTCGCTGTCGAGGCCGAAGATCGCCATCACGCCATCGCCGATGAATTTGTCGAGCCGGCCGCCGGCCGCCTGCACGGCCTGGCCCGTGGCGCGGAAATAGCGGTTGAGCAGGAAGACCACGTCGTAGGGCAGCCGGCCTTCGGAAATCGAGGTGAAGCCGCGCAGATCGCAGAACAGGATCGCGACGTAGCGCTCGCCGCCATGCGCCTGCGGCTGGCGGCGGTATGCCTCGACCGGCCCGGCGGACGCCGGCAACAGCGGCGTCACGCGATAGTGGCCGGGTGGCGGGCGCAGCTGGCAGGCCAGTCGCACGTTGTCCGGCGCGCCGACCCGCGCCAGCACCTTCTGTTCGTCCGGTGACGGCGGCGGCAGCTTGGAGCGCTCGGGCCCGCCGATCCGCACCCGGCAGGTCGAGCAGCGGCCGCGACCGCCGCACACCGAGGCGTGCGGGATGCCGCCGATGCGGCTCATCTCAAGGAGGCTGAGGCCGGTCGGCGCCGACACCGTCCGGCCTTCGCCGTAGTCGATCTGCACGACTCCGGCCCGGCGTTCCCAGAAGTCGCGCGCCGGCCGGGCCGCGAAGCTCGCGAGCAGGAAGGCGACGGCGGCAGCCGCGAGGCTATCGGCGATCATGTAGATCTCGGCCACGTCGCGTGCGCCCGGCACGTTGGCCCGCGCGAAGACGTCGTTCAGGAAGCCGGGCTGCTGGGCGAGCTCGGCGAAATCGCGCAGGGCGATCGCCGCCCCGCCGATGCCGGCTGCCGGCACCAGCAGGGCGAAGGCATAGAGGACCGGCAGCCAGTCGCGATACCAGGGCCTGAGGCGCCAGGCGAAGTGGACCCCGATGCAGGCGTGGATCCAGACGACGAACGGCAGGGCGAACTGGCGTGCGATGCCCCACCAGCCGCCGGCCACCAGCGAGCCGAGCACCCAGGGATAGCCGCTCTGCACGCCGAAGTAGTCGTGCGCCACGCGGGTGCCGACGACGTGGAGGGCACCGAGCGGAATGATCAGCCAGCCCAGCGCGAACTGGGTCCACTCCCAGCGCGACAGCCGCAGCGAGCGCCGGCGCAGCAGCGCCCACATGGCGAGGATGAAGTGCAGCAGCAGCGCGCCGTAGAGCACGATCTGGCCGGGCAGGCCCTGCCAGATGAACACGAACCACACGCGGCCGGCCTCGACGACGTTGAGCGAGATCAGCCCGAGCGCGTGATTGAGCAGATGCGTGGTGACGTAGAATAGAAGGACGTAACCCGACCAGAGGCGGAGCCGCCCGACCATCGGGCTACTTCAGGAGCGGCAACACCGCTTCAGGCGGGCGACCGATCGCGGCCTTCTTGCCGGCGACGACGATCGGCCGCTGCAGCAGGATCGGATGGGCGGCGATCGCCTTGGCGATGTCGGCCTTGCTGAGCTCAGCCTTCTTCTTCCCGAGCGCCTTGAACTCCGCCTCGCCGTCGCGAATCAGCGCGCTGGCGTCGCCGCCGACCAGGTCGATGAGCTTCTCCACCTCGGCCTTACCGGGCGGCTCCTTGAGATATTCCCTGATCGCGGGCTCGACGCCCTTCTTGCGCAGGAGCTCGAGCGTCTGTCGCGACTTGCCGCAGCGCGGGTTGTGCCAGATGGTGACGGTCATCCCGATTCCCTCCCCATTCTTGCCGGGAGGGGAGCATGAGCCTCACGCCTCGTCCAGTGAGTCGCTGTCCACCGCATCGACGACCCTGCGCGCAAGATCGTAGTCGAAGCCGCCGCGCGCCATGGCCGCGAGGTCGCGGTTGCGATGCTCCTTGCGCTCCTTGGCGCGGAAGGGCCCGAGGCGCCGGCGGCGGGCCAGCGCCACCGCGGCCTTCCACTCGCGCTGGCGTGGATTGGTGTCGAGCTCCTGGTCGAGGCCCGCTATCGCCTTGTCGAGCGTGTCCTCGTCGACACCGGCCAGCTTGAGCTTCTGGCGGGTCAGCCGGCTCGAGCTGCCGCGGCGGTGCAGCGCGCGCGCCTTGGTCTGGGCGAAGGCCTTGTCGTCGATCACGCCCGCGTCGACGAACCTGGCGACGATCCCGGCGATCGCCTGTTGCACGTTCTCCATGATCGGCGCATCGGCCAGCTTTGCCCGGGCGACGCGGCGTTCGAGCACGCGGCGCAGTCCTTCCGCCGTGCTCGGATAGCGCTCGAGATAGAACGTCGCCGCGTTCTGCAGGTACTTGGCCGTGATCGGACGCGACGGTCGTTTCAAGCTCACCCTCGCAATGGAATGCCGACCATCGCCTCCAGCTCGGCGATGGCCACATCGGGATCGCCGACCTTGATCGTGCGCATGCCCATGGCGCGCGCGGGCTTGAGGTTGATGCCGAGATCGTCGAGGTAGACGCATTGCTCGGGCGCCACGCCCAGCAGATCGCAGGCGTGGCGGTAGATGCGCGGATCGGGCTTGCGCCAGCCGAGCTTGCTCGATTCCACGACATGCTCGAACAGCGCCATGATCTCGGCCACGGCGGCGGCCTTGTCGGCACTGCGCGCCATGCCGGGCCCGCTGCCGTGCTTCATGTTGTTGGTGATGCAGGCCACCTTGAACGCGGCCTTGCAGCGCCGCAGCGCCTCGACCATCTGCGGCCGAATGTCGCCACTGATGGCCTGCAGCACGCGCCAGCCGTCGAGCGTGTGCCCGTGGGCGCTCGCCTCGGCCTCGAAGAGCGCGACGAATTCCTCCAACGACACTTCGCTTCGTTCCATTTTGGCCCATGCGTTGGCGTCGCCGTTGCGCGCATTGAGGCTGCGAATGAAATCTTCGGGAAGACCGGCCTCGCGCTCGTAGCGGCGGAACGCCTCGAACGGGCTGGTCAGGATCACCCCGCCGAAGTCCCAAAGGACCGCTCGGGGACTATTTGCATGGCTCGTATTCATTCACCTGCGACCGTGTTTACCTTGTTCCTGCCTCACTCGGCTCTTATTTCACGCCCTCCATAGGCGACGGGTTGGGTATCTGACTACCGTTTGCCTTCACTCCGGATAGGAATTCGATATGAGCGAAGCAGCGGTCATGCCGCGCGGCCATGCCGTGGCAGAGGTGAGCAGGATGGTCCGAACTGATGGGCGCAATCGACGGGCGGCGGAAACCCGCCGGAAGATCATCGAGGCCGCCAAGGCCATGATCGCCGAGACCAGCGAGGCCCCGACGGTCGTCGGCGTCGCGCGCCGGGCCGATGTGTCGGTCCGCTCGGTCTTCCAGCACTTCAAGGATGTGCAGTCACTTTTCGTAACCGTGGTGGATAACGTTCGCGACACCATGGACGTGCCGGAGGCGACCGCCCAGGACCTGCCGCTCGACCGGCGCGTCGACGGCCTGGTGAGCAACCTCGCCACGGTCTTCGACCAGATCGTGCCGCTGCATGTCGCCGCCGGTCAGTTCGTCCACCATCCGGCGCTGAATGAGCGGCGTGTGGTGCTGCGCCAAAGGTTGCGTGAAGCCACGCTGCAGCTGTTTGCCGCCGAATTTGCCACCCTCGGTGACGAGGCCCGGGAACGCCTGGTCGACGCCATCTGCGCGGCCCTGTCGCTCGACGCCTGGATCGTGTTGCGCCGGCAGGAGAAGCGGAGCTTCGAACAGGCCGTCGGCGTGTGGCAGCTCACCCTCAAGGCTCTGCTGGAGCACGGGCTGGGCCTCGCAAAGGCCTAGATTGCACAGGCAACGCCGATTGACTTGGCGTTTGCGATCAGGGACTTAAGGGCCCCCAAAGGTACCCCGACCACAGCGGACATGGCGACCAGCCAGCTTCATGAGGATTTCTCGCGCGAGGAGCACGTCAAGGCGGGCTCCGACCGCGGTTTTGGCTTCGTCTTTGCCGGGTTCTTCGCCCTGGTGAGCGCGCTGTCGTGGTGGCGCGGCCATACCGGCTGGCACTGGTTGCTGCCCCTGGGCGTGCTGTTCCTGGCGGTTGCGCTGGTCCGGCCGGCACTGCTCGCTCCGCTCAACAAGCTGTGGCTGAAATTCGGCCTGCTGCTCTACAAGGTCATGAACCCGCTGGTTCTGGGGCTATTGTTCTTCATCACCATCATGCCGATCGGCCTGGTCATGCGGGCGTTCGGAAAGGACTTTCTGAGGCTCCGGCTCGACCGCGGCGCCAAGACCTACTGGATCGAGCGTACGCCACCGGGGCCGCCGCCTCAGTCGATGCGCAACCAGTTCTGAATCAAGGGGACGGACCATGGGCTCCATCATCGTCGAACTCTGGGCTTTCATGAGGGAGCGCAAGAAGTTCTGGCTGCTGCCGATCGTGATCATGATGGTGATCTTCGGCGGCCTGATCGTGCTCACCAAGGGCTCGGCGATCGCACCGTTCATCTACACGCTGTTCTGAGCCGGCGGCGGGGAGCGTTCCGATGCGGGTCCTGGGTATCTCCGCCTTCTATCACGACAGCGCGGCCGCGCTGATCGAGGATGGCCACCTGGTGGGCGCCGCGCAGGAGGAGCGCTTCACCCGCAAGAAGCACGATGCGGGCTTTCCCGAGCACGCCGTGCAGTACTGCCTCGATGAGGCGGGCCTCAAGCTCGCCGACGTCGACTATGTCGCCTTCTACGACAAGCCGTTCCTGAAGTTCGAGCGCCTGCTCGAGACCTACCTCGCCTACGCGCCGCGCGGCTTCAACTCGTTCCGCATGGCCATGCCGCTGTGGCTCAAGGAAAAGCTGTTCCAGAAGACCCTGCTGCGCGACGAAATGAAGAAGTGGCAGCCGGACTTCGACTGGCAGAAGCGCCTGCTGTTCGGCGAGCACCACCAGAGCCATGCCGCCTCGGCGTTCTTTCCCTCGCCCTACGAGGAGGCGGCGATCCTGTGCATGGACGGCGTCGGCGAGTGGGCGACCACCTCGCTCGGCCTGGGCCAGGGCAACAAGCTCGAGATGCTGCGCGAGATCCACTTCCCGCATTCGATCGGCCTGCTCTACTCGGCCTTCACCTACTACACCGGCTTCAAGGTCAATTCCGGCGAGTACAAGGTGATGGGGCTGGCGCCCTACGGCGAGCCGAAGTTCAAGGACACCATCCTGAACAACCTGGTCGACCTGAAAGAGGACGGCACGTTCCGTCTCGACCAGAGCTACTTCGACTATTGCACCGGACTGCGCATGACCAACGACAAGTTCGCCGAACTGTTCGGCGGGCCGGCGCGCAAGCCCGACAAGGAGCTGCTGTCGCAGAAGCACATGGACCTCGCGGCCTCGATCCAGGCCGTCACCGAGGAGATCGTGCTGCGCCTGGCGCGCTCGGTGCGGAAGGAAACCGGCGCGAAGAACATCTGCCTGGCCGGCGGCGTGGCGCTGAACTGCGTCGCCAACGGCAAGTTGCTGCGCGAGAACATCTTCGACGGCATCTGGGTGCAGCCCGCGGCGGGCGATGCCGGCGGCGCCGTCGGCGCGGCCTTCGCCGCCTATCACGGTTTCCTCGGCCAGCCGCGCAAGCTCAACGGCCACATGGATGGCATGGAGGGCTCGTACCTCGGGCCGAAGTTCGAGGACGACGAGATCGCCGCGCGCCTGACCAAGGCCGGCGCCAAGTTCGTCCGCCTGCCCTACGACGAGATGATCCGCCTCACCGCCGAGGCGCTGGCCCAGGAGAAGGCGGTCGGCTGGATGCAGGGCCGCATGGAATTCGGGCCGCGCTCGCTGGGCGCCCGCTCGATCCTCGGCGACGCACGCTCGCCCGGCATGCAGAAGACCCTGAACCTGAAGGTGAAGTACCGCGAATCGTTCCGGCCGTTCGCGCCGGCGGTGCTGCGCGAGGACGTCGACAAGTATTTCGACATCGACACCGACAGCCCCTACATGCTGATGGTGGCGCCGGTGAAGCAGGAACGCCGCCGCGCCATGACGGCGGACGAAGAGAAGCTGTTCGGCATCGACAAGCTGAACGTGCCGCGCTCCGACATTCCGGCGGTGACGCACATCGACTACTCCGGCCGCATCCAGACGGTGCACAAGGAAACCAACAAGGCATTCCACGACCTGATCTCGGCGTTCAAGGACCAGACCGGCAGCTCGGTGGTCGTGAACACCTCGTTCAACGTGCGCGGCGAGCCCATCGTGTGCACGCCGGAAGACGCCTTCCGCTGCTTCATGGGCAGCGAGATCGAGGTGCTGGTGGTCGGCAACTGCTTCCTCAGGAAGGAAGACCAGGACCCGGCCCTCAAGCTCGACTACAAGAACGCCTTCGAGCTGGATTAGCACGCACGCTTGTCATCGCGAGCGCAGCGAGGGACCTTTGAGGCGATGAGTAAAGGCCCCTCGCGGCGCTCGGGATGACACGGAAAATGCGAGCCATCGTCTGTGATCGCCTGGGCGATCCGTCCGTCCTCAAGGTCGAGGAGCGGCCGGTTCCCGAGCCCGGGCCGGCCGACCTGCTGATCAAGGTCGGCGCGGCCTCGGTGAACTTCCCCGATGTTCTCATGCTGTCGGCGGGTTACCAGCACAAGCCCGAGCTGCCGTTCATCCCCGGCATGGAGGGCGCCGGCACCGTCACGGCCGTCGGCGCCGACGTGAAGAACTGGAAGCCGGGCGACAAGGTGATCTTCGGGGTGCGACCGGGCGCCATGGCCGAATACGTGCGCGTGCCGGCAAGCGGCAACCTCATGCCGATGCCCGAGGGCTGGTCGTGGGCCGAAGGGGCTGCGTTCCGCGTCGGGGCGACCACCGCCTATCACTCGCTGGTTCATCGCGCCGGCCTCCGCAGACGCGAAGTGCTGCTGGTGCACGGCGCTTCGGGCGGCGTCGGCATGGCGGCCGTCCAGCTGGGCAAGCATCTCGGCGCCCAGGTGATCGCCACCGGCTCGAGCGACGAGCGGCTGGCCGTGGTGCGCGAACTGGGCGCCGATCTCGTGATCAATCTACGAACGGCCGATTTTGTCGCCGTCGTGAAAGGCATGACCGACGGTCGTGGCGCCGACGTGATCTACGATCCGGTGGGCGGCGAAGTGCTGGAGAGATCCATGCGCGCCGCCAACTACGGCGCACGCCTGCTGGTCGTGGGCTTCACCTCGGGCGGCCCGAGCAAGGTGATGTCCAACCATGTGCTGATCAAGGGGCTCAGCATCCTGGGCGTGCGCGCCGGCGAGACGCTGCGGCGGCAACCCCACATGAACTACAGCTACGAGGAATTGCCGCGGCTGGCGGCGCTCGGCGTCATGCGCCCGCACATCTCGCATCGCTTTCCGATGGAGCGCGCGGCCGACGCTTTCCGCGCCCTGATCGATCGCCAGGTGATCGGCAAGGCCGTCATCGAGATGGACCAGCCTTGAGGCTCTAACGGAACAGGATCGTCACGCGGCGGTCTTTCGCCGACGCATCTTCGCCGCCGAAGCTCATGTTGCCGAACGCCTCCGGGTTGGAAGCGATGACCACTTTTTGGGCGGGATATCCTGCGTGGATCAGCTCGCTCGCCACTGCCTGTGAGCGCGCCTGGGCGAGCTTGGCGTTGTAGTTCTTGTCGCCCAGTTTGTCGGTTTGGCCGACAACGCAGACCTTGACCGACTGACGGGCCTTGGCGGTCGCGGCGGCTTCGGCGATCGCAGGTCTGGCTTCAGGGCGCAATGCAGCGCTCCCGAGATCGAACATGATCCACACGGGCTTGCTTTCAGGCGCCGCACCAGCGCTCGGACAACGCTCGACCGTCTGTGCAAGAGACGGTGTGGCAAACAGAGCCGAGGCGGCAAGCAATACTGCGAGCTTCTTCACTTGAGCTCTCCTTTCAACGCCTGCTCGACGAACGGCAGCCGGTCGTTGCCGAAAAACATCATTCCGTCGACGAAGCTGGTGGGTGCGCCGAATACGCCGCGTGCCACGGCTTCGTCGGTGACTGCTTTCAGGCGTTCCTTAACGTCCTGGTCCTGAATGCGGTTCCCCATCGTCTGCGCGTCCAGCCCGGCCGCCGTTAGCACCGCAGCCACGTCCTTCATGTCATTCAGGTTGCGGCCGTCGACCCACATCGCCTTGAAGATCGCCGGATGATACTTATCGAACACGCCGTCGATCTGCGCCGCCGCGGCGCCGCGCATGAGGGCAAGCGTGTTGACCGGGAAGAACGGGTTGCGCTGGAACGGCACGCCGTAATGCCTGGCCCACATCGGCAGGTCGAAGGCGCTCCATTTCGACTTGAGCTCGACGGTCATGGGCGAGGCATTGCCGGTCGACTTGAAGACGCCGCCCAGCAGCATAGGCTTGCGCACCAGCGCGGCACCGCTGCGCCGGGCGATCGCCTCGACCTGGCTGTCGGCCAGATAGCTGTAGGGGCTGCCGTAGTCGAAGTAGAATTCCAACGTGCGGGCCATGGCTCGTTCCTCCCCTGCCAGAACTCCCTGCCATTTTCGCCAATACCGCTAGCGAGGCTTGTGGCGACCTTGGCCTCCTTCTAGCCTTGGCTCAACAAAGTTTGGGGAAGGAACGCATGGGCCGTGTTGCAGGCAAGGTGGTGCTGGTCACCGGCGCGGGATCGGGCATCGGTCGCGCGACCGCCACGCTGCTCGCCAGGGAAGGCGCGACGGTCGTCGTGACCGACATCAACAAGCCGGGCGGGCTCGAGACCGTGCAGCAGATCGGCGCGGCCAACTCCGGATCTGGGGCGCGCTTCGAGGAGCACGACACCGCCCGCGAGGAGGATTGGAAGCGCATCATCGACGGAGTGATGGCGCGCGAGGGCAGGCTCGACGGACTGGTCAACAATGCCGGCATCTCGGGGCCCTTCCCCTCGACCTTCGAGACCGAGACGGTCGAGCAATGGCGGCGGATGCTGTCGATCAACGTCGAGGGCGTGTTCCTCGGCTGCAAGCACGCCGTGCCGGCGATCAAGCAGTCGGGCGGCGGCTCGATCGTCAACACCTCGTCGCTGGCGGCCTTCCTCGGCACGCCGGCCCTGTCGGCCTATGGCGCCAGCAAGGGCGCGGTGCGGCAATTCACCAAGACCGTGGCGATGGACTGCGCCCGCAAGGGCTACAAGGTGCGCTGCAACTCCGTCCATCCCGGCATCATCATGACGCCGATGGGCCAGAGCATCTTGCCCAACGACAAGGCGCGCGAGCGGGCGCTCCGGACCATCCCGATCGGCGAGTTCGGCGCGCCCGAGGATATCGCGTACGGCATCCTCTACCTGATTTCCGACGAATCCCGCTTCGTGACCGGCGCCGAGCTGGTGATCGACGGCGGCATGAACGCGATCTAGGAGGCCGGGTTCGACTTATAGAGTGCGTCGATGCGTGTCAGAGAAACAATCGATTTCGCCGGCTCGTGACGTGACGCTATATCGCGAGCAGCGATCCAGGAGTGGCCGATGAAGCACGCCGATCAAGTCGCCTATCTCGAGCGCATGCTCAACATGGTGCGGACCAACAGCCGCGACGACGGGCCGGGCGTGAGCCACACGCCGGTCGAGGGGTACTACGATCCGGCGCGCTTCCGGCGCGAGGTGGATCTGTTGTTCCGAAAGTATCCGATCGTGGTCGGCTTCTCCGGCCAGCTGCGCAAGCCCGGCGATTTCGTCGTCCATGACCACACCGGCCAGCCGATCCTGGTGACGCGCGGCACCGACGGCGTGCTGCGGGCCTTCCTCAACGTCTGCCGCCATCGCGGCGCCGCCGTCGAGCAGAAGCCGTGCGGCGCCAACAAGCGCGCCTTCGTCTGCGCCTATCACGGCTGGAGCTACGACCTGACCGGCCGGCTGGTCGGCATCACCGACGGTGCGGCCTTCGGCGATTTCGACAGGAGCAAATACGGCCTGCGGCAGCTCAAGGTGGCCGAGAAATACGGGCTGGTCTGGGTCGTGCCGACGGCGCTGGAGGGCGGCGACGACACCAGCCTCGACATCGACGGCTATCTCGGTCCGCTCACCGCCGACCTGTCAGGCTGGGACATGCAGGGCTGGGAACTGCACTCGTCCGAGCCGATCCGGCCGCGCATGAACTGGAAGCTGGTGATCGACACCTTTCTCGAGCTTTATCATTTCCGCTACCTGCATCCCAACAGCGTCTATCCGATCTTCCTCGACAACATCGCGACCTACGAGCGCATGGGCACCCACATGCGCTGGGCCGCCGCCAAGCGCACGCTCACCGAGCTGGAGGGCCAGCCCACGGAGCACTGGCGCATTCGCGACCACGCCATCGTGTTCTATTCGCTCTTTCCCAACACCGTGCTGACCTACACGCAGGACCATTGCGGCGTGTTCACCAGCTTTCCGATCACGCCCGACGAATCGGTGATGCAGTTCTCGGTGCTGGTGCCGCCGGAGGAGAAGGCCAAAAAGCCCGAGAGCTACTGGAAGGCCAACGTCGACCTGTTCGCCACCGCCCTGGTCGAGGATTTCGGCATCGGCGAGACCATCCAGCGCAACTTCCGCTCCGGCGCCAACCGCCAGCAAACCTTCGGCAAGTTCGAGAAGGCGCTGGGCTGGTACCACCAGGAAGTAGATCACGCCCTCCGCCAGCCCGGCGCCGGCGGTTTGTAGAGCTGCAGGGAGCGAAGCGACCGAAGCGCGGGCGCCGCGCAGAGCAGAGCGGATCGAGGCGCCGCTACACTTCGTTCAATATCGGAGGCGCGGCCTCCCGCGCTTGATTGCAAGCGCTGCCGCCCGCCGGCGCCCTCGCTTCGCTGCGGGCGCCTACTTGATCGTGACCTGATGCGTGAGCTTGTCGCCGTCGGTGATGGTGAGCGAGTGGAAGCCGAGCAGCTTCAGCAGGTCGAAGAAGGTGGCATCCTCGGCCACGGTCTTCTCCTGGAAGAACGGCGAGAGCCTCGACATGGTGGTCATGTTGGCGAGAAGGGCGCGCATGCGATAGATGCTGTTGAGCTCGCCCGACTGCAGGCCGACGATGATCATCTTGTCGGCCTTGTCGCCCTTGGCGAACACCGCATAGGGGACGCGGTAGGCGGCCTGGATGGTGCCTTGCGAGACGACGGTCACGAACTGGATGCGCTGGGCGCGGTCCATGCTGGCGATCGTCTGCATCTGCGAGTCGAACACCTCGGTCGAGGTCGGCTTGGGATAGTAGTAGCCGACGTAGCGGTCCTCGCCGGCCGGCGTAGCTTGCGTCGCCGCCGCGGGCTTGGTCTGCGCCGAGGCCGAGCCTGCCAGCAGCAGTCCGACCGCCAGCGAGGCTGCAAACATCTTCATCATTCCAGCATCTCCCGTACCGATTTGAACCCTAGAAGTTTGAGACCTAGAACAAGGTATAGCCGCCATCGATGACGAAGTCGCGCCCCGTCGTATAGCGGGTGGCATCGCTCGCCAGATAGACCGCGATCGGCCCGAAATCGGCGCCGACGCCCCACCGGCGCTCGGGAATGCGCGGCTTCACGTTGCCTGCGAACTTCTCGTTGCCGAAGGCGTTGGCGGTCATCTCGGTCTCGATCCAGCCCGGCAGGATCGAGTTCGCCGTGATGTTGTAGCGCGCGAGCTCGACGGCGAGCGCCCGCACCATGGCGCAGACGCCGCCCTTGCTCGCACCGTAGTGGCTCGAGCGCGCCGCGCCCTCGATCGCGGCGGTGCTGGCCATCGCCACCAGCGAGCCGCCCTTGCCGCGCTCGGCCATGTGCTTGGCCGCGGCGCGGAAGGTGAAGAACACGCCGTCGAGATTGACCCGCATGACGCGGCGCCATTCGTCGTAGTCCATCTCCAGGATCGAGCCCTTGCCGCGGCCCGAGACTCCGGAGTTGGCGACGCAGTTGTCGACGTGGCCCAGCACCTTCACCGTCTCGGCGAAGGCCGTGGCGACCTGCTTCTCGTCGCCGACATCGACGATCTGGGCATGCACCTTGCGGCCGTGGCGCCTGAGCTTCTCGGCCGCCGCGTCGGTCTTGTCCTTGCGCGTGCCCCAGATGCAGACATCGGCGCCGGCCTCGGCCAGCGCGTCGGCCATGCCGAAGCCGATGCCGCCGTTGCCGCCGGTCACCAGCGCCACCTTGCCCGTGAGATCGAACGGCTTGTAGGCCATGACGTCCTCCCTCAAACAATTGTTGGGTTGCAGAAGCCGGTTTGACGGGGAAG
>CAZHQA010000078.1:0-18703 GCA_964533955.1 uncultured Reyranella sp.
CGCGCGAACAGCGGCGCGATCCGGTTCTGGAGGTCGCAGCGGTTCGACGAACTGACCCTTTCCGATCAACGCGAAGGACGCACGGCCTGGATGGGCCGTGCGCGCGCGTTCGGGGCATGACAGGACAATGGTTTTCAGCTTCTATACAGACCAACTGAAACAGGGAGTTCCGGGCTCATGATGGGCAAATTGTTTGGCACCGCAACAATTGCGGCATTGGCGCTCGGCGTCGCGCCGGCAATGGCGCAGCAGAGCGTCAAGATCGGCTTCATCAGCACCTTCTCGGGCCCGCAGGCCGCGATCGGCGAGGACATGCGCCGCTCGGTCGAGCTCGCCAAGGAGCATCTCGGCGGCAAGATCGCCGGCAAGCCGATCGAGATCGTCTATGAGGACGACCAGTTCAAGCCGGACGTCGGCAAGGCGCGCTCCGAGAAGCTCGTGCAGCAGGACAAGGTCAACTTCGTCGCCGGCTACATCTGGTCGAACGTGCTGCTCGCCTCGCTCAAGACCGTGACCGACGAGGGCGACACCATCCTGATCTCGACCAATGCCGGGCCCTCGCAGATCGCCGGCGAGCTGTGCAACAAGAATTTCTTCTCGACCTCGTGGAACAACGACCAGACGCCGATGGCGATGGGCGACTATCTCAACACCAAGGGCGTCAAGAGCCTCTACGTCGTCGGTCCGAACTACGCCGCCGGCAAGGACATGCTGGCCGGCGTGAAGCGCACCTACAAGGGCCAGGTCGTCGGCGAGGACTACACCAAGTGGCCCGACCAGCTCGACTTCTCGGCCGAGCTCACCAAGATCGGCGCGGCCAAGCCCGACGGCATCTTCATCTTCTACCCCGGCGCGCACGGCGTGCAGTTCGTGAAGCAGTACTTCCAGGCCGGCCTCAACAAGACCGTCCCGCTCTACCAGGTGTTCTCGATCGACGCGATCACCCTGCCGCAGCAGGGCGAGGCGGCGCTCGGCACGCTGGGCGCGCAGGAGTGGGTCAACGACCTGCCCAACGAGCAGAACAAGCGCTACGTCGCCGACTTCAAGAAGAAGTACGGCACCTATCCGTCCTACTACGGCGCGCAGAGCTACGATGCCGTCATGCTGATCGCCTCGGCCGCCGAGGCCCTGAAGGGCGATCTCTCCAGCAAGGACAAGGTGCGCGCCGAGCTGAAGAAGGCCAACTTCAAGTCGCTGCGCGGCGACTTCAAGTACAACTCCAACCAGTTCCCGATCCAGAGCTTCTACATCCAGGAGACGGTCAAGGACCCGCAGGGCATGATGACGGTGAAGACCATCGCCACCGCCGTGAAGGACGCCAAGGATCCGTACTACGAGAAGTGCGCGATGAAGTGAGGAATAGGCACCCTCCCCAGTCTTCTGGGGAGGTGGCGCCGTCATACGGCGACGGAGGGGTCAAGGCTCCTGACCCCTCCGTCAGCGTAAGACGCTGACACCTCCCCATCAGAATGGGGAGGGGAAATTGGCGGCATGGACTATCTCCTGATCCAGGTCCTGAACGGCGTGCAGCTCGGGCTGCTGATGTTCCTGCTCGCCGCCGGGCTGACGCTCACCTTCGGCATCATGGATCTGGTGAACCTGGCGCACGGTTCGCTCTACATGATGGGCGCCTACTTCGCCTGGACCTTCATCGCCTGGACCGACTCCTTCGTGATCGGCGCGCTGCTCGCCTTGCCCGCCACCTTCGCGCTGGGCGTGGTCCTCGAGATCACCGTGGTGCGAAAGCTCTACGGCCGCGATCATCTCGACCAGGTGCTGGCGACGTTCGGCCTGATCCTGTTCTTCAACGAGCTGGTGCGCGTGATCTGGGGACCGGCCGGCAAGAGCATCTCCGTCCCGTCCTTCCTCAGCCACACCGTGCAGATCCTGCCGGGCGTGCCCTATCCCGCCTACCGCTTCGCGCTGATCGTGGTCGGGCTGGCGGTCGCCGCGATCCTCGCCTGGCTGGTGGCGCGCACCCGGGTCGGCATGCTGATCCGCGCCGGCGCCTCCAACCGGCGCATGATCGCCGCGCTCGGCGTCAACATCGAGCTGCTGTTCAGCCTGGTGTTCGGCCTGGGCGCGGCGTTCGCCGGCCTGGCCGGGCTGATGGCTGCCCCCATCGCCTCGGTGAAGATCGGCATGGGCGACGACATCCTGATCCTCGCCCTGGTCATCATCGTGATCGGCGGCATCGGCTCGATCAAAGGCGCGTTCGTCGCCGCCATGGTGGTGGGCCAGATCGACATCATCGGTCGCGCCTTCCTGCCCAACCTCCTCAAGACCTTCATGGGGCCGGCCTCCGCCTCGGCCGCGGCACCGGCGATTTCGCAGGTGCTGGTCTACGTGCTGATGGCGGGCGTGCTGGTGTGGCGCCCCACCGGACTGTTCGGCCAGCGTCAATGACGAGACGCGCGTGATCGCGACCCTGCTCGGCCGGCGTGGCCTGGTCACGGCGCTCCTGCTGGTGCTGCTCGCCCTGCTGCCGCTGCTCACCCAGCTGTTCGACCAGCGCTATCTGCTGTCGGTCGGCACGCGCGTCGTGATCTGGGCCATCGCCGCCACCAGCCTCAACATGATCCTGGGTTACGGCGGCCTGGTGAGCTTCGGCCACGCCGCCTTCTTCGGCATCGGCGGCTATGTCGTGGGCATCCTGTCGGCCAACGGCATCCAGGACGCCTGGCTGCAATGGCCGCTGGCGCTCGCTGCCGCCATCCTGTGGGCAGCGTTGATCGGCGCCTTGTCGCTCAGGACGCGCGGCGTCTACTTCATCATGATCACGCTCGCCTTCGCCCAGCTCGTCTACTACCTCGCCTCCGGACTCGAGGCCTATGGCAGCGACGACGGTCTCAACTTCAGCCGCAGCCGGCTCGGGGTGATCGATCTTCGCGACAAGGCGTCGTTCTACTGGCTGTGCTTTGCCATCCTGCTCGGCACGCTGTGGTTCTGCGGACGCATGGCTCATTCGCGCTTCGGCTACGTGCTGCGCGGCGCGCGCTCCAACGAGTTGCGCATGCTGGCACTGGGCTTCCCGGTCTTCCGCTATCGCCTCGCAGCCTTCATCATCGCCGGCGCGCTCGGCGGCCTGAGCGGCATCCTGCTCGCCAACGAGGGTGCCTACGTCTCGCCGGCCATGATGTCGTGGGTCAAATCCGGCGATCTCATCGTCATGGTGGTGCTGGGCGGTCTCGGCGCCCTGTTCGGCCCGCTTTACGGCGCCGTCGCCTTCTTCGCGCTCGAGGAATTCCTCAAGCCCCTGCTCGATCTGCTGCACCAAGGCTGGGGCGAATACTGGCAGATCGTGTTCGGCCCGATGCTGGTGGCCATCGCGCTCTATGCCCGGGGCGGCATCGATTCGCTGCTGGGGCCGCGCCATGGCTGAAGCACTCCGCGCGCCGTTGCTCGAGACAAGGGCGCTGGTCAAGCGCTTCGGCGGGCTGGTCGCCACCGACAATCTCTCGATCGAGGTGCGGGAGGGCGAGATCCACGCCCTGATCGGACCCAACGGCGCGGGCAAGACGACGCTGGTGAGCCAGCTTACCGGCAACCTGCGGCCCGACGCCGGCAGCATCCATTTCGCCGGCCGCGACGTCACCCGCCTGCCGACCGATGCCCGCGTCCGCCTGGGACTCGGACGCTCGTTCCAGATCACCGCCGTGCTGCGTGAATTCACCGCCATCGAGAACGTGGCGCTGGCGGTACAGGCACATGCCGGCCACTCCTTCCGCTTCCTGGCCGATGCGCGCTTCGACAGGCGGCTGCGCGAGCCCGCCTGGCAGGGCCTGGAGACCGTCGGACTCGACGAGCGGGCCGGCGTTCCGGCCGCGGCACTCAGCCACGGCGAGCAGCGACAGCTCGAGATCGCCATGGCGCTGGCCGGCAAGCCGCGCCTGTTGCTGCTCGACGAGCCGATGGCCGGCATGGGGGTGGAGGAATCGCACGACATGGTCCAGCTGTTGCGCCGGCTCAAGGCGCGCTGCGGCGTGCTGCTGATCGAGCACGACATGGATGCGGTGTTCGCGCTGGCCGACCGCATCACCGTGCTGGTCTATGGCCGCGCCATCGCCTCGGGCACGCCCGAGCAGATCCGCGCCAACGCCGAGGTCCGCCAGGCCTATCTCGGCGAGGAGGCCCGGTGATGCTGAAGGTCGGCGACCTGCAGGCCTTCTATGGCGCCAGCCAGGCACTGTTCGGCATGGAGCTCGCCGTGGAGGCGGGCGAGGTGGTGACGCTGATGGGCCGCAACGGCATGGGCAAGACCACGACCGTGCACGCCATCATGGGCGTGCTGGCGCAGCGCCGCGGCGTCGTCGAGTTCGAGGGCCGGCGCGTCGATCACCTGCCGTCCTTTCGCATCGCCCGCCTCGGCCTCGGCCTGGTGCCCGAGGGTCGCCAGATCTTTCCCAACCTCTCGGTGCGCGAGAACCTGCTGGCCGCCGCCGCCAACCGCTCGAGCCGCGCCAATCCGTGGACCCTGCCGCGCGTCTTCGAATTCTTTCCCCGGCTGCGCGAGCGCCAGAGGAACCGCGGCAACCAGCTGTCGGGCGGCGAGCAGCAGATGCTGGCGATCGGCCGCGCCCTGATGACGAACCCCAAGCTCCTGATCCTCGACGAGGCGACGGAGGGACTGGCGCCGCTGATCCGCCAGGAGATCTGGTCGTGCCTGGCCCGGCTCAAGGCCGAAGGCCAGGCCATCCTGGTGATCGACAAGAATGTCGGCGCCCTGCTCGGCCTCGCCGACCGCCACTACATCGTCGAGAAGGGCCGCGTCGTGTGGTCCGGCCCGTCCGATGCGCTGGCGCGGGACAGCGGCCTGCAGCATCGGTATCTCGGCGTCTAGGTCTTGTGGATCGCGCGCAGGATGCGCGCGGTCCGGAAGACAATGACCCTAGCTTCGGCTCTTCAGCCGGATCCGGAAGGCGGCGCCCCGTTCGCTCGGTGCCAGCGAGAGTTCACCGCCGAACGCCGCGACCCTCTGGCGGGCGATCGCCAGGCCGAGGCCGGTGCCGCCGGCGTCGCGCGCCGTGGTGAAGAAGCGGTCGAAGATGCGGTCGGCATTGCCCCGCGACACGCCGACGCCGTCATCGCACACATCGACGATCGCGTGCTCACCCTCGGTCCGACCGGAGACGAGCACGCTTGCGCCCTCGCCGCCGTGCTGCCGGGCGTTCTCCAGCAGGTTCGACAGCACGATGTCGAACGAGGCGCGGTCGATGCCCGCAGGCAGGCGGGCCGGCATCCCCGACACCGACACGTGCTGGCCCTTGCGCTCGGCCTCGCTCGCCATCTCCGCCGTGGCCTGCGCGAGATCGCAGCGCTCCTCGCCGCTCGGCGCCAGCGAATCGGCGCGGGCCAGTTCGAGCAGGCGCCGCACCAGCCGCTCGAGCCGTTCGGTGTCGTCCAGGATGTTGGACAGGAACTTGCGCCTCTCCTCGGCCGACATCTCGTCGAGATGATCGCGCAACAGCTCGGCGCTGCCGCGAATGCCGGTGAGCGGCGTCTTGAATTCGTGACTGATGCCGAGCGCCAGGTCGCGGACATAGTCGGCGCGCGCGCCGAGCGTTTGCGCCATGGTGACGATCGATTCCGACAGCGCGCGCGCCTCTCGGGTCATCGGCCGCGACAATGGCTCCACGGCATGGATCTCGCCGCGTGCCACGCGGCGGGCCATTGCCGCGAGCTGGCGCGTCGGCCGCACGACGGTCAAGCCGGCGAACCAGGTGAGCGCCACGACGGCGGCGATCAGCACCAGGGCGAGCTCGAGCAGGGCGAACCGCTTGCTGTGGAGGGTCTGGATGATGTTGCGCGGCGTGCGCGATACCAGCACCGCCCCCAGGACACGCCCGTCGGCGAGCACCGGCACCGCCACGAAGACACGCAGCGAGGTGTTGCGGCTCAACGAGTTCCAACTGTAGTCGGCCTGCGGCACAAGCCGCTCGCGCAGCACCGCCTTGGGCGCCCCCTTCAGCGCCTCGGCCACCTCCTCCTGGGCGGCGAGGCTGCGGCCAAGATCCTCGCCCTGGGTCGCCACCACGACCACGCCCCTGGCGTCGAGGATGCGGATGCCGGCGAGGGTCATGCGCTGCACCTCGTTAACCACCGGCGCCAATGACGGCGCGATCCGGCGGGCCGTGGCATCGGCCGGCTGCGCCACCGCCGTCGCGTCGGGCGCACGCGGCAGGATCTGCGCCTCGGCAAGATCGAGCTGCGGCACCAGCGGCGTCCAGCGCTCGCCGGACTCGAATTCGGCCTGCCGTGCCCAATTGAGCTGGGGCTTCGGCATGGCACCGAGGTCGCCGGTCGGCGCGTTCTGCAGCCAGTCCGTGCGATAGGCGGCGGCAAGGACCGCCGCCTGCGCCAGCAGCTCCGCCTCGGTCTGGCGGATCAGCGCGCTCTCGTAGAGCCGCAGGATGCCGATGCCGGCGACCGGCAGCAGCAGCACCGCCAGGTAGGTCGCCAGCAGGAGCGAGCGGATGCCCGGCAGGCGGCGCGGTCGCGATGCCATGTCAGAGCGCCGCGAGCTTGTAGCCGACGCCGTGCACGGTCTCGATCGGATCGCCGCCCAGCGCCTGGAACTTGGCGCGGATGTGGCGGATGTGGCTGTCGATCGTGCGGTCGCTCACGAAGCGCGCATCGGGATAGGCCGCCGCTATCAGGTTCTCGCGCGTGAAGGCACGGCGCGGCTGGGCGGCGATCGCCTTCAGGAGCGCGAATTCGGTGGCCGTGAGCGGCACCGCGCTGCCGGCCCACGCCGCGACATGCTCCTCCGAATCGATCGAGAGAAGGCCGCGCGTCAGCTTCTGCTCGGCTTCGGCGCCGCCGCCCTTGCGGCGCAGGACCGCCTTCACGCGCGCCACCAGCTCGCGCGGGCTGAACGGCTTCACCACATAGTCGTCGGCGCCGAGCTCGAGGCCCAAGATGCGATCCATCTCCTCGTCCTTGGAGGTCAGGAAAATCACCGGAACGTCGGACTTGGCGCGCAGTCGCGTGCATACCGCCGTGCCGTCGAGCTCCGGCATCAGGATGTCGAGCACGACCAGCGCCGGCAACTCGCGCGCCGCCACCTCGAGCGCCAGCCGGCCGTTGGCGGCGGTCAGCGGATGGTAGCCTGCGCGCCGCAGCGCAAAGCACACGACGTCCCGGATATGCGCGTCGTCGTCGACCACGAGGATCTTCTGCATGGCCGGAGTCTAGCGCAGGCCGGCGCGCTGTCGACCGGGGCGCCGGCAAATGCACCGAATCTCCATGACTCCTGCGCAGGCGCTGCACACGCCCGCCGCACGGTCTTCCCGCCACCGCAGGGAGACCGACCATGACCGACACTGTGCCGCCGCCGACACCCAACCCCATGGCGCGTGGCCGTGGCTTGATGCGGCTGGCGCTGGAATATTTCACCGGGTCGAGCGTGGTCGGCCGCGCCGCCATGCTGGCGATCCTGACGCTCATCCTCAAGATCCCACTCGGCATGGTCGACGGCGTGATCGCCGATCGGCAATCCTACGAAAACGACGCCATCAACAACGTGCGCAACTCGTGGGGACGGTCGCAGACCTTCGTCGGCCCGATGATCGTGCTGCCCTACCGGCCGGGTGACGTGCACGGCTCTCGACCGCTGACGCTGCTGCCCGAGAAACTGACCATCGACGGCAAGCTCGTCCCCGAGCAACGGCGGCGCGGCCTGTTCACGGTGACCGTCTATAGCGCGACGTTCGACGTCGTCGCCGAGTTCAACCCCAGGGCGGAGCGATCGATCGACTGGACGCAGGCGCGTCTCACCCTGGGACTGAGCGACATCAAGTCGATCGAAGCGGCCGCCGTGGAGGTGGACGGCCAGCAGACCGAATGGATCCCCGATGCGTCGGGGGCGCTCGTCTCCCTGCAGGCGCCTTTGGCCGGCGCTGCATTGGCGAACCGCGATCGCTTCACCGTCCGCTTTCGCGTCGTCTTCTCAGGCAGCGGCAGCCTCTGCATCGTGCCGATCGGCCAACGGACCGACGCCACCATCGTCTCGTCGTGGCCATCGCCGAGCTTCACGGGCCGCTACCTGCCGACCAGCAAGGCCATCGACCAGGACGGTTTCAGGGCCAGCTGGTCGGTATCCTACCTCGGCCGCGGCTACGGCCAGGTATGGGACGTGCCCAGCTCGACGCGGCCGTCCGACGACAAGGTCCGCGAGTCGGCCTTTGCCGTGACATTGCTCAACACCGTCGACGCCTATCGCGAGACCGACCGGGCGATCAAATACGGCGTCCTGTTCATCGCCCTGACCTTTGCCGCCTGCCTGATGTTCGAGTTCGTCGGCGGCACGCGGCCCTCCATCGCCCAATATGGCCTGATCGGCCTGTCGCTCTGCGTTTTCTATCTGCTGCTGCTGTCGCTCTCCGAGCAGCTTGGCTTCGGTTCGGCCTACCTGATGAGCGCTGCGGCCGTGGTGGCGCAGGCGGCCATCTACAACTGGGCCCTGCAACGCCGCCGCATGCCTGCCGTGGCGTTCGGCGCCCTCCTGGCCGGCCTCTACGGCGGGCTGTATGGCCTGTTGCAGCTCGAAGACGTGGCGTTGCTGGCCGGGTCGCTGCTGCTGTTCGCGGTGCTGTCGCTCGCCATGTGGTTCACCCGCAACCTGCATCGCGTCCGGCCTGCCTGAGCGCGCGATGCTTGCCTTTCAGCGGGGCCGCCGGAATGATGCGGCCCCATGCGTCCCGTCATTCTCGCCTGCCTTTTCGTCCTGGTCGCCGGCCCTGCGTTCAGCCAGAAGCAGGTGAATGTCTACAACTGGTCGGACTACGTCGCCGAGGATCAGCTCAAGGTCTTCACGAGGGACACCGGCATCAAGGTCAACTATACGACCTACGATTCCAACGAGATCCTCGACGCCAAGCTGAAGACCGGACGGTCGGGCTACGACGTGGTGGTGCCGACCGCCTCGCCGTTCTTCGTGCGCCAGCTCGCGGCGAAGCTCTACCAGCCGCTCGACCGGGCAAAGCTCAGGAACTGGGGCAACCTCGACCCCAGGATCATGGCCGAGCTCGGCAAGTTCGATCCCGGCAACGAACACGCCATTCCCTGGATGTGGGGCACCATCGGCGTCGGCTACAATGTCGATGCCATCAAGAAGCGCATGCCAGACGCGCCGGTCGATTCGCTTTCCATGATCTTCGATCCGGCGATCGTGACGCGCTTCGCCGATTGCGGAGTCATGGTGCTCGACAGTCCGACAGACATGTTTCCGGCGGCGCTCAAATATCTCGGGCTCGATCCCGATTCCAAGGCCACCGCCGACCTCGACAAGGCGGCCATGGCGATCAAGGCGATCCGTCCGTTCGTGCGCAAGTTCCATTCGTCCGAGTACATCAACGCGCTGGCCGGCGGCGACATCTGCCTCGCCTTCGGCTACTCGGGCGACATCTTCCAGGCGCGCGACCGCGCCGCCCAGGCCGCCGAGAAACGCACGATCGCCTACGCCATTCCCAAACAGGGCGCCATGTTGTGGATCGACGTCGCCGCCATTCCCCGCGACGCACCCAATCCCGAGCAAGCCAACCGCTTCATCGATTTCATGCTCGAGCCCAGGGTCGCGGCCGCCTCCAGCGATCTCACCGGCTACGCCAACGGCAATGCCGCCGCGACGCCGCTGATGAACAAGGCGATCACCGACAACCCGCTGATCTACCTGTCCGCCGACAACCGTGCCAGGCTCTATGTCATCACCGCCGGCACCGCCGAGCAGGTGCGCGAGCGCACCCGGCTGTGGACCTCGGTCAAGACCGGGCGTTGAGCAGGCAACGTTGAGCAAGCCCCCCTTGAGCGAGCCGATCGTCAGGATCGAGGGAGCGACCAAGCGTTTCGGCGCCGTCGCCGCCGTCGACAATGTCGACCTCGACATCGCGCGTGGCGAACTGTTCGCCCTGCTCGGCGGCTCGGGCTGCGGCAAGAGCACCTTGCTCAGGCTGCTGGCCGGCCTCGAGACACCGGACGCCGGCCGCATCGTGATCGACGGCCATGACATGACCGGCGTGCCGCCGCATCTGCGGCCCGTCAACATGATGTTCCAGTCCTATGCCCTGTTCCCGCACATGGATGTGGCGGCGAACATCGGCTACGGGCTGCGGCGTGAAGGCGTGGCCAGGGCCGAAATCGCAGCGCGCGTTGCCGAGGCGTTGGCCCTGGTGCGGCTCGACGGGCTCGGCGCGCGCAAGCCCTCGCAACTCTCCGGCGGCCAGCGCCAGCGCGTCGCGCTCGCCCGCGCGCTGGTCAAGCGGCCGAAAATCCTGCTGCTCGACGAGCCGCTCGCCGCCCTCGACCGCAAGCTGCGCGAAGGCACGCGCTTCGAGCTGGTACGCCTCCAGGAGCAGCTCGGCCTCACTTTCATCGTGGTGACGCACGACCAGGAAGAGGCAATGTCGATGGCGAGCCGACTCGCGGTGATGAATGCCGGCCGCATCGTGCAGACCGGCACGCCGCATCAGCTCTACGAGCAGCCCGCCACGCGCTTCGTCGCCGACTTCATCGGCATCGCCAACATCGTGGAAACCGGCGCCACGGATGGAAAGGCCCGCTGGCTGGCGCTGCGGCCTGAGAAGATCTCGCTCACGACGGAGCGGCCCGACGCCGCCCACACCGTGGCGGGCCGCGTCGTCGACATAGCCTACGAGGGTGGCCGCTCGCTCTATCGCGTCGCGGCCGAAGACGGTCGCATCCTGATCGTGACCTGCGCCAACGTCCTGCGCACGCAGGAGGGCCCGTTCCGTCGCGGCCAGGACGTGTGGCTGGGCTGGGCCGCCGATGCCGGCCAGCCGCTGGATGAATAGACCGACCAGCTTTTCGCCGGGGGGCCAGCTAGAACCATGAGAGCCGTCATCGCCCTGCCCTTCGTCTGGCTGATCGTCTTCTTCCTGCTGCCGTTCGTGCTGGTGCTGGTGATCGCCTTCGGCACCAACGCTCCCGATTCGGCGCCGCCGGTGCAGCTCGGCCTCAGCCTCGAGAGCTTCCGCCTGCTGTTCACCGACGACCTGTATCTCGCCGCCTGGATATCCTCGCTGCGCATCGCTGCCACCTCGACGCTTGCCGCGCTGTTGTTGGGCTATCCCATGGCCTATGCCATCGCGCGCGCCACGCCCGAGCGGAGGCCGCTGCTCTTGATGCTGGTCGTGCTGCCGTTCTGGACATCGTTCCTGATCCGCGTCTATGCCTGGATGGGGCTGCTGGCCGAGAACGGCATCCTCAATCAATTCCTGCGCTGGACCGGCCTGGTGGCCGATCCCGGCACCATCCTGGGCACCGAGTGGGCGATCCATCTCGGCATCGTCTACGCCTACCTGCCCTTCATGGTGCTGCCGCTCTACGCCACCCTGGAAAAGCACGACTGGAGCCTGCTCGAGGCGGCGGCCGATCTCGGCGCGCGGCCGATGGCGGCGTTCTTCACCGTGACCCTGCCGCTCTCTTTGCCCGGCGTCTTGGCGGGTTGCCTGCTGGTCTTCATCCCGGCGGTCGGCGAGTTCGTGATCCCTGACCTGCTGGGCGGCACCAACACACTTATGATCGGCAAGGTGCTGTGGGACGAGTTCTTCAGCAATGCCGACTGGCCGCTCGCGTCGGCGGTGGCGATCGTGCTGCTGATGCTTCTGGTCGGCCCCATCGCGCTCTTCCAGCGCCAGCAGGCGCGAAGCCTGGAGCGGCGCTCCTGATGGGTCGCGCCCGATTCGCCTTCACGCTGCTGGCGTTCGGCTACGCCTTTCTCTACCTGCCGATTGCGCTGGTGATCGTCTACTCGTTCAACGAGTCGCGGCTGGTCACGGTCTGGGCGGGCTTCTCCCTGCGCTGGTGGCATGCGCTGTTCCAGAACGAGGCGATGTTGTCGGCCGCCTGGCTGTCGCTGCGCATCGCCTTCACCAGCGCCTGCCTGTCGGCCGTCCTCGGGCTGGCGGCGGGTTACGTCCTGGCGCGCGTGCCGCGCTTCTTCGGCCGCGCCCTGTTCGGCAGCCTCGTGATCGCGCCGATGGTGATGCCCGAGGTAGTCATGGGCATCTCCATGCTGCTTCTGTTCGTGGGCAGCGAGCAGCTGCTGGGCGGACCGGAGCGCGGCTTCTGGACCATCGTGATCTCGCACACCACGTTCTCGCTCGCCTTCGTGGCCATCGTCGTGCAGGCCCGGCTGGCCGACTTCGACCGCTCGCTCGAGGAGGCCGCCATGGACCTGGGCGCCACGCCCTGGGCCACCTTCACCACCGTCACGCTGCCCCTGATCGCGCCGGCGCTCGGCTCGGGCTGGCTGCTCGCCTTCACGCTCTCCCTCGACGACCTGATCATGACCCAGTTCGTCGCCGGGGCGCAGTCGCAGACCCTGCCGATGCGCGTCTATTCCAGCGTGCGCCTGGGCGTCGATCCGCAGATCAACGTGCTGGCCACTCTCGTGGTCGCGATTGCCGCCGGCGCGCTGGTGCTCTCCGGCTGGCTGACGCGGCGGCGCGCTTGAGCCCGTTTCAGCGCGCCCACTTCTCCGACCAGTGGTGCAGCGGCAGGAAGAGCCGCAGCAGTTCCTGGCCTAGCTCCGTCAGGCGGTAGCCAGCCGCCTCGTCGAGCTCGACCAGCCTCGCCTCGCGCAGCTCGGCCAGCCGCGTGTTGATGATGGTCGGGCTCGCGCCGATCGCCGCCTGCAGGTCGCGGAAACGGCGCGGCCCGTCGCGCAGGTCCCAGACGATGCGCAAGGTCCAGCGCCTGCCCAGCAGGTCGAGCAGCGCCATGATCGGCCGGCCGGTGCGCGAGCCGCGAACACGTTTCACCATCTATTTCGAAATGTTACTACATTTTCTGTAGCGGGCCAATCCGGCCCTTGCTACATAATTTGTAGCATGACCCGCATCGCTCCCGCTACCCCGCCCTACGAGCCGACCATCGCCGCCGAGCTCGAACGCATCATGCCGCCCGGCCTCGAGCCGCTGCGACTGTTCCGCACCCTGGCGCGCAGCCCGCGCGTCTTTGCCAAGATCTTTGCCGGCGGATACCTCGACAAGGGCCCGCTCGACCTGCGCCAGCGCGAGATCCTGATCGACCGCACGACGGCCCGGCTGGGCTGCGAATACGAATGGGGCGTGCATGTCGCGCTGTTCGGCAAGCGCGTCGGCTTCGGCGAGGCCGAGGTCGCGGCCATCACGCACGGTCCGGCCGATGCCACCTGCTGGGCGCCCGACGAGCAGGCCTTGATCGCCCTGGTCGACGATCTCGTCGACCGTCGCACGATCGGCGACGCGACATGGCAGGTTGCCGCCGGATTCTTCGACGAGGTGCAGCTCCTCGAAGCGATCGCCATCGTGGGCTTCTATCACACGATCAGCTTCCTCTGTCGCAGCCTCGAGCTGCCGCTCGAGAGCTACGGAGCACGCTTCCCTGTCAGCGCTTGAACAGCCGGTCGAGCGCCAGGATCGACAAGCCGAACACGAGTCCCCAGAACGCAGAGCCGACGCCCATCAGGGTGACGCCCGATGAGGTGACGGCGAGCGTTCCGGCCGCGGCCAGGCGGTCCTGGTCGGCGGCGAGCGCGCTGCCCATGGCGCTCGCCATCGAGCCCAGCAGCGCCAGTCCGGCCACCGTGGCGAGCAGCGCGGGCGGCAGCGCGCCGAACAGGCCGACGAGCGAGGAGCCGAACAGCGCGATCAGGCCCCACCACAGCGCGTAGAACGGTCCGGTCATCCAGCGTCTTGCCGGATCGGGATGGGCATCCGGACCGGTGCACAGGGCCGCCGAAATCGCCGCCAGGTTGGAAGTGTGGGCGCCCAGGAACGCGGTTGCCAGCGACACCGCGCCGGTGACGCCGAGCACCGGCTGGGTCGGCGGCTGGTAACCGGCAGCCCGCAGCACGGCGAAGCCCGGCAGGTTCTGCGACGCCATGGTGACGAGATAGAGCGGCAGGCCGAGCCCCAGCAGGGTCGCCGCGTCCCATGCCGGAACCTCCAATGCAAGGGTCGAGAACCCGAGGGCCGGAATCGGCTTCACCAGGCCAAGCGACCAGGCGAGCACGGCGCCGACCGCCAGCACGATCAACGAGGCAAGCGCCGGCACCAACCCGCGCGCGACGAGGAACAGGGCAACCAGCGGCAGCACGAGCAACGGCGCCTGCGGCACCTGCTCCACCATCGCCACCACCAGCCTCAGGAGAATGCCGGCGAGCATGGCCGCCGCGATGCCGGGCGGGATGCGCTCGATCAGCCGGCCGAGCGGGCGGATGGCCGCGGTGAGCAGGATCAGCACCGCCGAAAGCACGAAGGCGCCCACCGCGGCGCGCAGGCCCGGCACGCCCGAGGTCGAGGCGATCAGCGCCGCGCCCGGCGTCGACCAGGCGGTGATGATCGGCATGCGATAGCGCACGCTGAGGAAGAGCGCGCTCAGAGCGGTGGCGATGCCCAGGCCGGAGACCCAAGAACTTGCCTCGGCCGGCGTGGCGCCCACCGCCTGCGCCGCCGCCAGCACGACCGGCAAGGTGCCGCCGACGCCCGCCACGGTGGCGACGAGCGCGGCGGCGGCGACTGACATCAGACCCCCTCCCCTTCGCGGACTCCGCAAAGAGGAGGTGGCGCCGTCATACGGCGACGGAGGGGTCATTTCGCCGGTCTCTCACAACCCCGCGCCCGCGAAGCGGCGGGCACCCCCGATCAGGCATTCGCCTGCTCCACCATCGCCTGCAGCAGGATCTGGCAACCGGCGCCGACGTCGGTCTTGTCGGCGTCCTCGACCTCGTTGTGGCTAATGCCGTCCTTGCACGGCACGAACACCATGGCGGTCGGCGCCACGCGCGACACATAGCAGGCGTCGTGGCCCGCACCGCTCACGATGTCCATGTGCGGATAGCCCGCCTGCTCGGCGCCGCGACGCACGGACTCGACGAGTTCGCGGGCGAAGGGCGATGGCGGGAAGTACCAGATCTGCTCGATCTTCACCTCGAGCCGATGGCGCCGGGCGATCTCGGCGGCCGCGGCGCGCATCTCGCCATCCATCCTGGTCAGCTCGCTGTCGTCGGGATGACGGAAATCGACCGTCATGAAGACGCGGCCGGGAATGGTGTTGCGCGACTGCGGCAGGCTCTCGATCACGCCGATGGTCGAGCGGCCGTTCGGCCGGTTGCCGATCTCGCGGCACTTCACGATCAGCTCGGCCGCGCCGACCAGCGCGTCGCGACGGCCTTCCATCGGCGTGGTACCGGCGTGACTCTCCATGCCGGTCCACGAAATCTCGTACCAGCGCTGGCCCTGCGCGCCGGTGACCACGCCGATCGTCTTCTTCTCGCGCTCGAGGATCGGGCCCTGCTCGATATGCGCCTCGAAGAAGGCGCCGATCTTGCGGCCACCCACCGTCTCCGGCCCGTCATAGCCGATCTTCTTCAGCGCCTCGGCGAAGCTCACGCCGTCGCGGTCCTTGATCGAAAGCGCGTGCTCGAGCGTGAACGCACCGCCGAACACGCCCGACGCCACCATGGCCGGCGCGAAGCGGCAGCCTTCCTCGTTGGTCCACACCGCGACCTCGATCGGCGCCTCGGTGACGTAGTTCGCATTGTGCAGCACCCGCAGCACCTCGAGCCCCGCCATTACGCCGTAGGCGCCGTCGAACTTGCCGCCGGTCGGCTGGGTATCGAGATGGCTGCCGGTCATGATCGGCGGCCTCGACGGATCGCGCCCCTCGCGCCGGGCGAAGATGTTGCCGAGCTGGTCGATCTTGATCGTGGCGCCCGCCGCCCTCGCCCAGCTCACGAACAGATCGCGCCCCTGCCGGTCGAGGTCGGTCAGCGCGATGCGGCACACCCCGCCCTTCTCCGTCGCGCCGATCCGCGCAAGTTCCATCAAACTGCCCCACAGCCGGTCGGCATCGATGCGCAGGTTCGGGCGGTCGGACGTCATGGCAACTCCAAATCGTGGCCTGCGAAACTAGCATGCTCGCGCGGTGGCGCGAGTGGGGCAAAGGCGCTAGTCCTCGACCATGCTGCCTCTTTCCGACACGCTGGTTCTCGACCTCACGCAAGTCATCGCCGGTCCGACGGGCGGCCAGATCCTGGGCGACATGGGCGCCGACGTGATCAAGGTCGAGCCGCTGCAGGGCGAGCATTTCCGGCCGCATTTCGGCGGCGCGTGGGTGCCGTCGATGAACCGCAACAAGCGTGGCCTGGCGCTCGATCTGCGCACCGCCGGCGGCCGGGACGTGCTGATGCGGCTGGTCAAGAAGGCCGATGTGTTCATGGAGGCCTTCACGCCGGGCGTGATCGACAAGCTGGGCTTCGGCTGGGATGTCGTGTCGAAGGCCAACCCGCGCCTGGTCTACGCCTCGGTCTCGGGCTACGGCCAGACCGGCCCCTACTCGCACCGCGCCGGCTACGATCCCTGCATACAGGCCGAGATCGGGCTGATGGACGCAACCGGCCCCTACAAGGGCGAGATGTGCCGGGTCGGCACGGCACCAATCGACTATTCGACCGGCCTCGCCTGCGCCGGCGGCATCGCCTTCGCACTGCTCCATCGCCACAAGACAGGCAAGGGGCAGCGACTCGACTTGTCGCTGTTCGACGTCGGCATGCACCTGATGAGCCACTGGATCACCAATCATGGGCTGACCGGCGAGGATCCCGAACGCATGGGCACGTCGAACACCATCCTCTGCCCGCTGCGCGTGTTCCCGACCAAGACCCAGCCGGTGTTCATCGCCGGCACCAACGACGCCTTCTGGAAGCTGCTCTGCAACGCGCTCGGCCGGCAGGACTGGCTGGCCGACGGCCGCTTCGCCACCAACAAGGACCGCGTCGCCAACCGAGCCATCCTCGAACCGATGATCGAGGCGTTCTTCCGGCAGCACACCGCCGACGAATTGCTCGACAAGCTGATCCCTGCCGGCATGCCGTGCTCGGCCGCCTACAAGATCAGCGAGGCGATGGCGACCGCCCATGCCGAGGCCCGCGGCAGCGTGCTCGAAATCGACTATCCCGGCATCGGCCCCGTGAAATCGGCCAACAATCCAATCAAACTTTCTGACGCTCCCGTGAGCGTGCGCCGCAAATCGCCGGCGATCGGCGAGCACACCGTCGAGATCATGCGCGAAGTGGGCTATAGCGATGGCGAGATCGCCGCCCTCAGGGAGGCCAAGGCGATCGGCGGCTCTTGAGGAGGCAGGCGATGGATGGCTTCGTGAAGCAGCACGACTGGATCGACCAGCGCGTTTTCGACCTCTACGACGAGTATTGCCACGGCCGGATCGACCGGCGCTCGTTCCTGAAGCAGGCGGCGCTGGTCGCCGGCGGCCTCGCCATGGCGCAGGCGCTGATGCCGCGCTACGCCAATGCGCAGACCATCTCGTTCACCGACGAGCGCATCAAGGGCAACTACGTCACCTATCCCTCTCCCGGCGGCAATTCGGGCACCATGCGCGGCTACCTGGTGCAGCCGAAAGGCAACGGGCCGTTCCCCTCGGTCCTGGTGGTGCACGAAAATCGCGGCCTCAATCCCTACGTCGAGGACGTCGCGCGCCGCTGCGCCGTCGAGGGCTTCCTCGCGCTCGCGCCGGACGGACTTTTCCCGGTCGGCGGCTATCCCGGCAACGACGACGACGGCCGCGAACTGCAGGCCAAGCTCGACCAGAACAAGCTGCGCACCGACATGCTGAACAGCGCGACCTGGCTCAAGGCGCACCAGCTTTCGTCGGGCAAGCTGGGCGCCACCGGCTTCTGCTGGGGCGGCGGCACCACCAACTACCTCGCCGTGATGATGGGCCCGGACCTCAAGGCCGCGGCACCCTTCTACGGCGCGGCGCCCGCGCCTGCAGCAGTGCCCGACATCAAGGCGGCGCTGGCGATCCACTACGCCGGGAACGACGAGCGCATCAATTCGATGTGGCCGGACTACGAGAAGGCGCTGAAGGCAGCCAACACCTCCTTCGCCGAATTCACCTACCCCGGCACGCAGCACGGCTTCCACAACAACTCCACGCCTCGCTACCAGGAGGCCGCAGCCAAGCTCGCCTGGGAACGCACGATCGCGCTGTTCAAGAAGAACCTCGCTTGAGGATCGTCCATTCCGACAAGCACGCCGCGCACGATCCCCAGACCTTCGTGGTGCGTGGCGTCAATCGGCCGGCCGCCGAGCAGCCCGAGCGCGCCCGGCGCCTGCTCGCCGCCGCCACGCAAGCCGGCCACGAGGTGACGGCGCCGCGCAGCTACGGCTCTGCGCCCGCCGCTGCGATCCATACTGCCGAGTACCTCGATTTCCTCAGCATCGTCGCCCGCGACTGGGCGCAGCTGGCCGGAGCCTCGGCCGAAGTCGTGCCCAACGTCCACCCGGCGCGCTATCCCGCGACCTATCCCAAGGCGCTGGTCGGCCGGGCCGGATGGCACCAGGCCGATCTCGCCTGCCCGATCGGACCGGGCACCTGGGACGCCGCGCTGGCTTCGAGCGAGGTCGCCACGAGCGCGGCCGACCTGGTGATCGAGGGCGCCCGCGCGGCCTATGCGCTGTGCCGCCCGCCGGGCCATCATGCCTACGCCGACATGGCGGGCGGCTTCTGCTACCTGAACAACACGGCCATCGCCGCGCAGCGCCTGCGCGCCGCGCACCAACGCGTCGCGATCCTCGATGTCGACGTCCATCATGGCAACGGCACCCAAGGCATCTTCTGGGAACGGTCGGACGTGCTCACGGTGTCGATCCACGCCGATCCTTCGAACTACTACCCCTAT
>CAZHQA010000079.1:0-18291 GCA_964533955.1 uncultured Reyranella sp.
CCCCGCCAGCACGGCGGCTGCGCCGCCAGCTCAACCGGCTGCCGCTTCTGCCGCCAAACCTGCACCGCTGCCTGTCAGCCCGCCCGCGCCATCACCAGAGCCCGGCACGCCCGCGTCACAGCCTGCGTCCACGGCCGACGGCCAGCGCATCTTCGCCTCGCCGCTTGCCAAGCGCATCGCGGCTGAGAAGGGCATCGATCTTGCGAGTCTCAAGGGCTCGGGGCCCAACGGCCGTATCGTCAAGGCGGACGTCGAAGGCGCCAAACCTGCTGCAACGCCCACGCCAAAGGCCATGCCCAGGCCCGTACCGGCGACAGCATCGCTGCCGATCATTACCGCGCCCGGCGACCAGCGGGTGCCGCACACCGCCGTTCGCAAGGTCATTGCGCGGCGCATGCTCGAGTCAAAGCAGACCGTTCCGCACTTTTACCTTTCGGTGGACCTGGAGATCGACGCGCTGCTCGCGGCGCGCCAGGCGATCAACAATGTGGCGGGCAAGAGGGGCGCCAAGGTGTCGGTCAACGACATGGTGATCAAGGCCTGCGCGAAGGCGTTGCGCGACCATCCCGAGTGCAACGCCTCGTGGACCGAAGACGAGAAGATCCAGTACGGCGCTGTCGACATCTCGGTGGCCGTCGCCACCGAGCGCGGCCTGATCACGCCGATCGTGCGCAATGCCGACATGAAAGGTGTGGCGCAAATCTCGATCGAGATGAAGGACCTCGCCGGCCGCGCCAAGGAAGGTAAGTTGAAGCTCAACGAATTTCAGGGTGGCGGCTTCACCATTTCCAACCTCGGCATGTTCGGCGTCCAGAATTTCGCGGCGATCATCAATCCGCCGCAAGCCATGATCCTGGCGGTCGGCGCGGGCGAGGAGCGGGTGGTGGCACGCAAGGGGCAGATGGTGATCCGCAACATCATGGGTTGCACGCTCGCGGTCGATCATCGCGTGGTCGACGGCGCCATGGGCGCGCAGTTCCTGCAGACGCTGCGCTCGTACATCGAACAGCCTGCGGCAATGCTGGCGTAGGAGCAGCCCATGGCGGATACCAGCTTCGATCTCATCGTGATCGGCGGCGGACCGGGCGGCTATGTCGCCGCCATTCGCGCCGCGCAGCTCGGCATGAAGACCGCCGTGATCGAGCGCGAGAACCTTGGGGGGATCTGCCTGAATTGGGGCTGCATCCCGACCAAGGCGCTGCTCCGTACATCGGAGATCTACGGGCTGATCAAGCATGCCGACGCGTTTGGATTGTCGGTGAAGGATGTCACTTACGACGCCAGCAAGATCGTCGAACGCTCGCGAAAGGTGGCGAACCAGCTCAGCAACGGCGTCAAGATGCTGATGCGCAAGAACAAGATCACCGTGTTCGAGGGCACCGCGAAATTGGCCGGGGCAAGCAAGCTGGCCGTGGCGATGAACGACAAGACAAACCAGACGCTCGGCTACAAGAACGTGATCCTCGCCACCGGCGCGCGGGCGCGCCAGCTTCCCGGACTCGAATCCGACGGCAAGCTGATCTGGAGCTACCGCGAGGCGATGGTGCCGGGGGAGTTTCCCAAGTCTTTGCTGGTCATCGGCTCAGGCGCGATCGGTATCGAGTTTGCGAGCTTCTATCGGACTTTAGGCGCCGAGGTGACCGTGGCTGAAGTCGTCGATCGCATCCTGCCGGTCGAGGATGAGGAGGTCTCGGCTTTCGCAAAGCGCGCCTTCGAGAAGCAGGGCATGAAGATCCTGACGGGCGCTACAGTGGGCAACCTGAGGAAGGGCGCCAACAACGTCACGGCGACCATCACTGCCGGCGGCAAGAGCCAGGAGCTTACTGTCGATCGAGTGATCTCGGCAGTGGGTATCGTCGGCAACGTCGAGAATCTCGGACTCGAAGGCACCAAGGTGAAGGTCGACAGGACGCATATCGTGATCGACCAGTGGGGCTTCACCGGGGAGCCGAACGTCTACGCCATAGGCGACGTGGCCGGCCCGCCTTGGCTTGCCCACAAGGCCATGCATGAAGGCGTGCTGGTGGTCGAAAAGATTGCCGGCGTTAAGGGCGTCCACCCGATGAAGACAGAGAACATCCCGGGCTGCACCTACTGCCAGCCGCAGGTTGCCAGCATCGGCCTCACCGAGGCGGCGGCCAAGGCGAACGGGCGGCAGGTCAAGGTCGGAAAGTTTCCATTTGTTGGCAACGGCAAGGCGATTGCACTCGGCGAGCCGGAGGGTTTCATCAAGACCATCTTCGATGCCAAGACCGGCGAACTCCTGGGCGCCCACATGATCGGCGCCGAAGTTACCGAGCTGATCCAGGGCTACAGCATCGCCAAGACGCTGGAGACCACCGAGGCCGAGCTGATGGCCACTGTCTTCCCCCATCCGACCCTGTCGGAAATGATGCACGAGTCTGTACTGGCGGCTTACGGCCGGACGCTCCATATCTAGGCCGTTATGGACGGCACGCTCGACAAAGTCCCGCTTGGCCGCGCCGAACGCCATCCGGAGAAGGCGCACCGGGCCGACAATCCAATCCGCCGCAAGCCGGATTGGATTCGCGTACGTGCGCCCAATTCGCCGGAATATGCCGAGACCAAGCGCCTGGTCCGCCAGTATGGACTGACCACGGTCTGCGAAGAGGCGGCGTGCCCCAACATTGGCGAATGCTGGAAGCACAAACACGCGACCTTCATGATCATGGGCGACATCTGCACGCGCGCCTGTGCGTTCTGCAACGTCGCCACCGGCAAGCCCGGTGCTTTGAACCCGCATGAGCCGGCGAACATCGCCGAGGCGGTTGGCAAGTTGGCGCTGGGCCACGTCGTGGTGACCTCGGTCGATCGCGACGATCTCGACGACGGCGGGGCAGGGCACTTCGCCCAGGTCATCGCAGCACTGCGCGAGTCGGCTCCCAGCACCACGGTCGAGGTGCTCACGCCCGACTTCCTCCGCAAGCAAGGTGCCGTCGAGACCGTCATTGCAGCGCGGCCGGACGTGTTCAACCACAATCTCGAGACGGTGCCGCGCCTCTACCCCGCCATCCGGCCGGGCGCGCGCTATTTCACCTCGCTCCGTTTGCTTTCGCGCGCGAAGGAGATCGATGCCGCGATGTTCACCAAGTCCGGCCTGATGGTCGGCCTGGGCGAAACGCGTGGCGAGATCCTGCAGGTGATGGACGACCTGCGCGCCGCTGAGGTGGATTTCCTGACGATCGGGCAATACCTGCAGCCGACCCCCAAGCATGCGCCGGTCGACCGCTTCTGGACTCCGGCGGAGTTCGACGAACTCGCCGCGATGGCGCGCGCCAAGGGCTTTCTGATGGTCTCGGCGTCGCCGCTCACCCGGTCGAGTTATCACGCGGGTCAGGATTTCGACCGGCTACGCGCGGCACGCGCCAATCAGCTCAAGACCTGAGGCATCGTGGCGATCACCCGGCACTCGGAGCGCAAGGTGGTGTCCTTCGCTCCTAGACAGCTCTTTGATCTCGTGGCCGACGTGCCTCGCTATCCGGAGTTCCTGCCGTGGTGTACCGCGGCCCGGGTGCGGCGCCGCGAAAGCTCTACGGTTGAAATCGACGAGCTGGCGATCGGCTTTGGACCGTTGCACGAGACCTTTGTTTCGCGCGTGGTCCTGACGCCCGATGGCTCGTCGGGACCGCGCATCGAGACTACGGGAATCGAAGGGCCGTTCCGTACCCTGACGAGCCGCTGGATCTTCGAGTCGCATCCCGCGGGCACGCTCATCGACTTCTCGCTCGAATTCGAGTTTCGCTCCCTGCTGTTGCAGCACACCGTGCGGGTGCTGTTCGCCGAAGCGGTGCGTCGGATGGTTGCGGCGTTCGAGGCTCGAGCCGCCAAACTCTACGGCAGACCCAACACATATTCTGCCCGACTAGAATCGGCCGGACGCAATACGCCCTGAGAGCGCGCCGCCTGACTCAAGGCGGCCTCGATCTAGCGCTCCGCCAGTGACGTCAGCATTGCAAGTGACGTGAGCACGGAGACTCGGCGGATGCCGTCGCGGTCGCCCGGAAAGACGTGCCGCTCGGCAAACGGCTCGTGCCCTGTGCGGATCGCGCCGAAGTGCACCAATCCGACGGGTTTCTCTGCCGTGCCGCCTCCCGGTCCGGCGACTCCCGTGACCGAAACGGCGATGTCGGCGTTGGAGCGCGCGAGAGCGCCGGCTGCCATGGCGCGCGCCACCGGATCGCTCACGGCGCCATGACCCAGGATCGCATCCCATGGCACACCCAGCATCTCGCGCTTGGCTTCGTTGGAGTAGGTGACAAAGGCCCGGTCGACGACATCGGAGGAACCTGCGATCGCGGTCAGGGTCGCTGCGATCAGCCCACCGGTGCAGGATTCAGCGGTGACGACCTTGAGCTTGCGCTGGCGGCAAGCGTGCAGCACGCGCTCGGCGGCTTCCCTCAATTCGTGATCGAACATGGTTCACCAGCTCCTCGGAAGTTCGACCGTCGCCATCGCCTGGGCGGCGATGCCTTCGCGTCGGCCGGTGAAGCCGAGGCCTTCGGTCGTGGTCGCCTTGACGCTGACACGGCTGCTTTCGACGCTCGCGATCCGCGCAATGCTGGCCACCATGGCGTCACGATGCGGACCAATCCGCGGCGCTTCGCAGATCAATGTCAGGTCGAGATGAACGATGCGGCCGCCGCGCCGGGTCACGAGTTCGGCGGCATGGCGCAGGAAACGATCCGACGAGGCGCCACGCCATTGCGGGTCGGATGGCGGAAAATGCTGGCCGATATCTCCCGCAGCGATCGTGCCCAGCACGGCGTCGGTCAAGGCATGGAGCGCGACATCGGCGTCGGAATGACCGGCCAACGCCTGCGCGTGCGGTATGGCGATACCGCCCAGCATGACGGCAGTGCCGGGGCCGAAGCCATGGACGTCAAAGCCGGACGCCGTGCGCGTTTCCATGACCGCGGCGCGCCGCAGGTCGTCGTCTGTGGTGATCTTGCTGTTGGTGTCGCTGCCTTGAACCATGACGACCCTGAGGCCGGCGCGTTCTGCCACAGCCGCGTCGTCGGTGAGGGCATTCGCCTCCGATGAGCCGAGACTGGCGACTGCGCGATGAGCCTCGAGCAGAGCGCCAAACCGGAATATTTGCGGTGTTTGGGCTCGCCACAGGTTGGCGCGCGGCACGGTCTCGCAAATGGCGCCGTCGTCGACCCGCTTCACCGTGTCGGCGAGCCGGACGCCCAGCACCGCGCCGTGCGCCCCGGGGGCGGCGGCGGCTTCCAGGCAGGCTTGGATATCCACAGACCTGACAAACGGCCGGGCAGCATCGTGGATGGCGACGAAGTCGGGGGGCGCCGTGGCCAGCACCTCGAGCCCATTCAGCACCGATTGCTGGCGCGTCAGGCCGCCCAGGACAGGGGCCGGGAGCCCGAGGCCGACGGTCGCGGCTTCATAGTGGCCTTCGTCGCCGGAACCAATGACGACGCGCAATTGGTTGATGCCTGTCGTCCCCCGGAAGGCCTCCAGGCTATGCCGGAGGACGGTTTGGCCCCCGAATCGGGCATATTGCTTGGGCAATGGGCCCCCAAATCGGGTTCCCCGGCCCGCAGCGACAATGAGAGCAGTGCAAGTAGCCACGGGGTCTTAGATAACATCGGCTTAGGGCGTGCGCACTTCGCGCTCTTGCAGACCCCGCCCGGACCCGCTATTGCTCGGCCCAATTATTGTGCACTGCACAAGTTGCCCATAATCTGATCAAAGAAGCATGGTTCGTACCGCGCGTCTCAACCCTATCGATATCGGCTCCGTCCGCATCGAAGACCCCGTGATCCTGGCTCCCATGTCGGGCGTCACCGACATGCCGTTTCGGCAGATGGTGAAGCGCGACGGGGCGGGACTTGTCGTGTCCGAGATGATCGCCTCGGCGGCGATGGTACGCGAGAACCGCAAGACGCTGCTCATGGCAAAGAACTCTCCGGAAGAGTTCCCGATGTCCGTGCAGCTTGCCGGGTGCGAGCCTGAAGTCATGGCCGATGCCGCCCGGCTCAACGCCGATCGCGGGGCGGCGATCATCGACATCAATTTCGGCTGCCCGGTGAAGAAGGTCGTGAACGGGCACGCCGGCTCCGCGCTGATGCGCGATGAACTGCATGCCGCCAGGATCCTGGAAGCCACTGTCCGGGCCGTGCAACTCCCGGTAACGCTCAAGATGCGGACCGGCTGGGACGCGGCCAACCGAAACGCGCCCAACCTGGCGCGCATCGCCGAGCAGTGCGGTATCAAACTGCTGACCGTGCACGGCCGCACGCGCTGCCAGTTCTATGATGGTCACGCCGACTGGGCTTTCATCCGCGAGGTGAAGGCGGCCACCGCGCTCCCGGTGATTGCCAATGGCGACATCACCACGCTGGACGACGTCGACGCGGCCCTCGAGCAGTCCGGCGCCGACGGTATCATGATCGGTCGGGGCGCCTACGGGAGACCGTGGTTCCTCAATCAGGCAATTCATTATCTGCGCACGGGCGAGAAGCTGCCCGATCCGTCTCTCGTCCAGCAATATGCGACGGTCCGCGCGCACTTCGAATCGATGCTGGAACACTACGGGGCGGAAACCGGCGTGCGCATGGCGCGCAAGCACCTCGGCTGGTACTCGAAGGGATTGCCGGCATCGGCCGAGTTCCGAGCCGCCGTGAACCGCGAAACCGAGCCCGCCAGGGTTCGCGGCCTGCTCGCGGCGTTCTTCCTTCCCGCGCTCGATCGGCAGGCTGCCTGAGATGGCCGTTCGTCCACTGAAACTGCGCTCAGATCTTGCCGGTGAGCAGTTTCCCACGGCCATACTCGACTCGCTGTCGGAGGCTGTCGTCGTGGTCGACAGCGGAGCGACCATTCACTATGCAAATCTGTCGGCCGAGCAATTCTTCGGCGTCGGCCGTGCGCGCCTTGTCGGCCATCCGCTCAACGAGTTCGTGCCTGAAGACACCCCCCTCTTTTCTCTGCTCGAGCAGGTGCTGGCGAGCGGCGGTGCAGTCGCCGAGAACGGCGTCACGCTGAGCTCGCCACGCATCGGCAACCGGTTTTGCGCGCTGCGCCTGTCCCCCATTGTCGAGAGCGACGGCCTTGTCGCGGTTTCTCTCACGGAACAATCGATCGCGCGCAGCATCGACCGCCAGATGTCCAACCGCAGTGCCGCTCGCTCGGTAAGCGCGCTTGCCGCCATGCTGGCGCACGAGGTCAAGAACCCGCTGTCCGGCATTCGCGGGGCGGCACAGCTTCTCGAACAATCGGTCCCCGACAGTGAGCGCGAGCTCACCAACCTGATCTGTGAGGAGACCGACCGCATCGTGGCCCTGGTCGATCGCATGGAGGCCTTCGCCGACGGCCGGCCGATCGAGCGCGGGGCGCTCAACATCCATCAGGTGCTGAACCATGTCCGCCGTATCTCCCAGAACGGGTTCGGCAAGCATGTGCGCTTCATCGAAAGCTACGACCCGTCGCTTCCCGAGGTCTTCGGTGACCGCGATCAGCTCATCCAGGTTTTCCTCAATCTGGTGAAGAACGCCTGCGAAGTGCCGGGGGACGGTGAGCGGGAGATCGAGTTGTCGACGGGGTTCAAGCATGGCTTGCGTCTTGCCGTCCCGGGCCAGCAGGCGAAGGTGAACCTGCCGCTGGTCGTGTCGGTGCGCGACAACGGGCGTGGCGTGTCTGAAGAGATCCGCTCGCACCTGTTCGATGCCTTCGTCACGAACAAGCCGACCGGCACCGGGCTGGGTCTCGCGCTGGTTGCCAAGATCGTAAACGACCATGGCGGAGCCATCGAGTACGACAGCGAGCCGGGCCGCACCATCTTTCGCGTCATGCTCCCCTTTCAGGCTGTTTCATGAGTACCGGTACCACCATCCTCGTAGCCGACGATGACCGTGCGATCCGCACCGTCCTGCATCAGGCACTCGGCCGTCAGGGCCACACCGTGCGCAGCACGGGGGCCGCAGCCACGCTTTGGCAGTGGGTACAGGAAGGGGAGGGCCAACTCGTCATCACCGACGTGGTGATGCCGGACGAGAACGGCCTCGATCTCGTGCCGCGAATCCGCAAACTCCGGCCCGACCTGCGCATCATCGTCATGAGCGCACAGTCGACGCTCCTTACGGCGGTGCGCGCCACGGAGCGTGGCGCCTTCGAATACCTGCCCAAGCCATTCGACCTCAATGAATTGGTGTCGGTCGTCAACCGTGCCTTGTCGGCGCCTGCCGCCTCGTTGCCGCGCAGTCCCCAGCCGCCCGAAGAAAGCGAGCGCCTGCCGCTGATCGGCCGCTCGCCTGCCATGCAGGAGATCTACCGGGCACTGGCGCGCCTGATGGCCACCGATCTGACCGTGATGGTCACGGGCGAGTCGGGTACCGGCAAGGAGCTGGTAGCTCGCGCCCTGCACGACTACGGCAAGCGCCGCAAGGGGCCGTTCGTGGCCCTCAACATGGCGGCTATCCCGCGCGAGCTGATCGAGAGCGAGCTGTTTGGCCACGAGCGGGGCGCATTCACGGGCGCCGTCCAGCGCTCGTCGGGCAAGTTCGAACAGGCCTCGGGCGGCACGCTGTTCCTTGACGAGATCGGCGACATGCCGCCGGAGGCCCAGACGCGTCTGCTGCGCGTCCTCCAGGAGGGCGAGTACATGACGGTCGGTGGCCGCACGCCGATCAAGGCCAATGTCCGCATCGTGGCCGCCACGCACCGCGACCTGCGCCGCCTCATCCAGCAAGGCCTGTTTCGCGAAGACCTGTTCTATCGCCTCAACGTCGTGCCGATTCGCCTGCCGCCCCTGCGCGAGCGCCTCGATGATATCCCCGAGCTGACCAATCACTTCCTGCGTGCCGCGACTGTTGACGGCTTGCCGACCAAGGTGCTGTCGCCGGACGCGATGACGCGGCTGCGCCAGCATCGCTGGCCGGGCAACGTGCGCGAGCTTGAAAATCTCGTGCGGCGCCTGTCGGCACTCTACTCGGAAGAGGTGATCGGACTGGAAACGATCGAGTCCGAGCTGGCGGATGCCATCATGGCACCCGAGCCAGATGTGTCGGCCAACGGTCATGCTGCGAATGACGTCTCGTTGACCGATGCCGTAGACAGGCACCTGCAGGCCTTGTTCGCGGCGCACGGCGATCGGCTACCGCCGGATGGCATGTACGATCGTGTCATTTCGGAGGTCGAGCGTCCCTTGCTCTCTCTCGCCCTGGGGGCAACGCGCGGTAATCAGTTGCGCGCTGCCCGCCTTCTGGGGCTCAATCGCAACACGTTGCGCAAGAAGATCAAGGACCTCGACGTCCCGGTGGTTCGTACGCCGCAGGTTCGCCGAGGCGGGTGACCTGGTGACAGCTTCGCTGAGCGTTTCACGCTTTGGCGACACGATGAATGCGATCGGCCGCCGTTTGGCGGGCCCCGTCGCTGCGGCATCGCTCGCCGTGCTGGCCATCCTGGCTGGCGCAGCGACCTACGCCTGGCTGGCAGGCCTGGTGCCTGCCGCTTTCGTTACGACCGGTTGGATGACCGGCTTGCTGCTTGCCGATCTCGTAATCGCCACAGCGCTGGTCGTCGTGCTCGCGGTTCGCCTCACCCAGCTTTGGCTCGATCGCCGCCGTGGGGCGGCGGGCTCACGCCTGCACATGCGGCTGGTTCTGGTGTGCAGCATTTTCACCATCACCCCTACGTTGATCGTTTCAATCATCCTGTCGCTGCTGTTGGTCAATCTCACCGATTTCGTGGTCAAACCCGCCCAGGCCTCGTACGAGGCTGCACGTGCGATCGGGGAGCCCGTGCGGCGGGCGCGAGAGAACGAGATCTTGCGCGACATTTCTTCGATATCGGCGCCGTTGCAGGAGCAGGGATTCGACGCGCTGCGAGACAAGGAGGCGGCCTCCAAGCTCCTCGGACGGCTGATCGAGGAACGTCCCGCCCTCATCGAAGCCGACGTCGTCGATGCCGACAAGGGCCTGATCGCGCGCGCGGTAGCTGCCGGTGCGAAGCCTATCGCCAATCCAGTCCCCTCCGCACAATACCTCTGGCAATCGGTCAACCACGGCGGACCTATCCAGCTCGAATCGCAGCAAGGCGCCTACTTCGTCATGCAGCTGTTCGTCGGCGAGCCGTATTTCCTGGTGACCGGCCATGCCGTCGATCTCAAGGTCGTCGACTACATCAAGAGCATCGAACTCGCCGGCAAATTCTACGCTCAGATCGGCCAGGCCATGCAGCGCGGCCAGCTCATCGTCTTCCTGGTCTGCGGCGCCATCGCGCTGCTGATGCTGCTGGCCGCCGTATGGCTTGCCATCCTGTTCGCTACCAAGCTGACGGAGCCGATCGGCGGATTGATGGCCGCAGCCGAACAGATGCGGGGCGGCAACCTCGCCGTGCGCGTCGAGGAGGGGCCTCCGAACGACGAGCTTGGGCAGCTTGCACGCTCGTTCAATCGAATGGCGAACCAGATCGAACAGCAGCGTGGCGAGCTGGTTGACGCCAACCGGGAGCTCGACACTCGCCGGCGTCTGACGGATGCGGTCCTGGCAGGTGTCTCTGCCGGCGTGCTGAGCGTCGATGGTGCCGGCATCATAACACGCAGCAATCGCTCTGCGCTTGAACTGCTCGCGCTGCCGGAGGATGGCGTGGTCGACCGGCAGTTGACTGCGCTGATGCCCGAACTGGCTTCGCTCGCCGTGCAGGCCGCCGAGCGCCCCGACCGTGTCACTCAGGGCCAGGTGGAGATCCTGCAGCGTGGCGCCCGCCGCACCCTGCTGGTGCGCATCAGTACGTCGAGCGCGGGCTCGGTCGTCACTTTCGACGACGTGACCGACCTGATGTCGGCCCAGCGCATGGCGGCCTGGGGTGACGTCGCGCGTCGCATCGCCCACGAGATCAAGAATCCGCTCACGCCGATTCAGCTTTCTGCCGAGCGCCTGAAGCGACGCTACCTCAAGCAGATCAAGGAGGATCCTGACACCTTCTCGACTTGTACCGACACGATCATCCGCCAGGTCGGCGATATCGGCCGGATGGTCGACGAGTTCTCCTCCTTCGCCCGCATGCCACGGCCGACGGTGCAGCTTGAGGATGCCAAGGAACTGTGCCAGCAGGCGCTGTTCCTGCAGCGCAGCGGCAACATCGACGTTCGCTACAAGTCAAACTTGCCGGATCATCCGGTATCGCTGGTCTGCGACCGCCGACAAATCAGCCAGGTGCTGACGAACATTCTCAAGAATGCCGCAGAGGCGATCGAGGGCAGGGGGCCTGCGGCCGGTCAGCCGTTGCCGCCCGGCGAAGTCGCGCTCACCCTGAGGGAAGACGGCAACGTGGTCAGCATCATCGTGGAAGACAATGGCAAGGGCTTGCCGAAGGAAGGCCGCGAGCGGCTCACCGAGCCCTACATGACGACACGAAGCAAGGGCACGGGACTGGGCCTCGCCATCGTGAAGAAGATCATGGAGGACCATGGCGGAGATCTCGTTCTCGACGACCGCGAGGGTGGCGGCGCCCGCATCAGTCTGGTATTCCGGCGCGACGCGAAGGAAATCGCGTCGGCTTCTCCGCGGGCGACGGCCGCACAATGATCCGCTGAGCCAGAGCGGACTGTCACAAGAGTCAGTCTGAAGCGATATGGGCCACGATATTCTCATCGTCGACGACGAACGCGACATCTGCACCCTGATAGCGGGCATCCTGGAGGACGAAGGGCACGCGCCGCGTCGCGCCCACAACAGCACCGAAGCCATCGATGCAGTCCGCCAGCGCCGGCCGGCGCTGATCATTCTCGACGTATGGCTGCAGGGCAGCGAACTCGACGGCTTGCAGTTGCTTGATGTGATACGCCGCGAGGAGCCGCCGATTCCGATCGTCATGATCAGCGGCCATGGCACCATCGACACCGCCGTCTCCGCGATCAAGAGCGGTGCCTACGACTTTATCGAAAAGCCGTTCAAGGCCGATCGGCTGCTGCTCGTCGTCGATCGCGCGATCGAGGCCGATCGACTGCGGCGCGAGAATGCCACTCTACGGCGCCGGGCCGGCGGCGAGGTCACTTTCGTCGGATCGTCGGGGTCGGCTGCCAGCGTGCGGACACAGCTCGAGCGCGTGGCTCCGACTGGCAGTCGTGTTCTCATCGCCGGCGCCTCGGGTGCCGGAAAGGAGACGGTCGCGCGCCTGATACATCAGGGTTCAAAACGCGCCGACGGTCCATTCGTGGTGGTCAACTGCTCCACTCTGCCGGCCGAGCGCCTAGAACTCGAGTTGTTCGGAACCGACGGCGAAACCGACGGCGACTCGTTGCATGTCTCGGGAGCGCTCGAACTGGCGCACGGAGGCACGCTGCTGTTGAAGGAGGTCGGCGACCTGCCGCTGACCCTGCAGAACCGCCTGGCGCGCGTGTTGCAGGAGCAGTCCTACGTCCGGGATGGCGGCAAGACGCGAGTGGAGATCGATGTCCGGGTGCTGGCCTCGACGGCTCGTGTCCTGCAGGACGAGATCGCGGCCGGCCGCTTTCGTGAGGAGCTGTTTCATCGTCTGAACGTGGTGTCGCTGCGAATTCCGCCGCTCAGCGAACGCCGCGAAGACATCCCCGAGTTGGCGAACGACCTGTTGCGCCGGGTCGCCGACGCCACCGGCCTGCCGACTCGCCTGATCGGCGACGATACGCTGGCGGCGCTGCAGGGACACGACTGGCCAGGCAACGTGCGGCAGCTTCGCAATGTGATCGAGCGCCTTTTGATCCTGGCGCCTGCCGACGGTGGCGCAATCCGAGCCGACGTCCTGCCGAACGATGTGAGCGAAGATGCGCCTTCCGTGCTGCGCTGGGAGAAGGGCGGAGAGATCATGCAGCTTCCGTTGCGCGACGCCCGCGAGGTCTTCGAGCGCGAGTATCTGCTGGCGCAGGTGACCCGATTCGGCGGCAATATCTCGCGCACCGCGACTTTCGTCGGCATGGAGCGATCGGCGCTGCATCGCAAGCTGAAGTCGCTCGGCCTGCACGGCGGCGCTGGCGACGATCGGGGCGGCGTCGAGCAGGCCGATTGAGGCGCTAAGGAGGGCGTTCATGGGGCGTTACGCTTATGTCAACGGCCGCTATGTCGATCATCGCGATGCGAGCGTGCATATCGAGGATCGCGGTTACCAACTCGCCGACGGCGTCTACGAGGTGGTCGGCGTTCGCGACGGCAAGCCGATCGACGAGGCCCCGCATATCGATCGACTCGATCGCTCGCTGCGCGAGCTTCGCATCGCGTGGCCGGTGTCGCGCCCGACTTTGGGCTTCATCATGCGTGAACTGATGCGGCGGAACCGCCTGCGCGACGGCCTCGTGTACATGCAGGTGACGCGCGGCGTGGCGCGTCGCGACCATGCCTTTCCGACCACGCCCGTCAAGCCAGCGCTGGTGCTGACGACCAAGAACACCCAGCACGCCGGTGTCGATCCCGGCCCCGGGGTCGCGGTCAAGAGCCATCCCGACATTCGCTGGGAGCGATGCGACATCAAGACGGTGGCGCTGCTCCCCAACGTGCTTGCCAAGCAGGCGGCGCGCGAAAGCGGCGCATACGAGGCGTGGCTGATCGACGGCAAGGGCTGCATCACCGAGGGCGCGTCCACCAACGCCTGGATCGTCACATCGGACAACGAATTGGTCACCCGCCAGACCGACAAAGGAATCCTGGCCGGCATCACCCGGGGCACCTTGAAAAAGATTGCGGGCGATCTGCAGCTAAAATTCGTCGAACGGCCGTTCACGCTCGCTGAGGCGAAGAAGGCGAAGGAAGCGTTCATCACCAGCGCCACCTCGTTCGTCACACCGGTCGTGAGGATCGACGGCGATAAGGTGGGTGACGGCAAGCCCGGGCCGACGGCGCGTCGGCTGCGCGAGGAATACGTACGCCTTGCGTCGGCCGGCGAGAGCGTGACGTGAACCAGGCGCCGGGGCTCGCCAGGCCTCGCGCCGTCCTGTTCGATTGGGACAACACGCTGGTCAATACCTGGCCCACCATCGTCGAGTGCTATCGCAACACGTTCGTCGCATTGGGCGAGACGCCGTGGACCGAGGTCGAGGTGCGCGAACGCGCCCATGGCTCGCTGCGTGACGTGTTCCCCGCCTTGTTCGGAGCGCGTGCCGGGGAGGCCGAGCAGGTGTTCTACGAGACCTTCCATCGAATTCATCTCGAACGGCTCGAGCCTCTCCCGGGTGCAGAAGCCCTGCTGGCCCGCGCCTGTTCAGCCGGCTGCTATGTGGCGGTGGTCAGCAACAAGGTGGGGGACAATCTGCGCGTCGAACTGGCCCATCTCGGGTGGAACCGCTGGATCTCGCGGGCGGTCGGCGCCAAGGACGCCAAACGCGACAAACCTGCCCCTGACCCAATCTATATGGCGCTGGACGGCACGGGAATTGCCCCGGGCCACGATGTGTGGATGGTTGGGGATACCCCGGCCGACCTCAAATGTGCCCATGCCGCCGGTGTTTTGCCGGTTTTCTTCGGTAGCGTTGAGCATATGTCAGAGGTGCTGCGGGAATTCCCTCCACGCCTGCACGCACGTGATTGTCATGAGCTGGCGGCATTGCTTTGAGACCAACGCCGCCTATATTTGAACCAACTCGGGGACGGGTATGGCCCGTACCTTTTAATCCGGCGGCTTTCGGGCCGTCTGGACGCCCAGCAAGAGGCCAAGAACATGAGCGAAAAGGCACAAAACGTTCAGGACGTTTTCCTGAACCACCTACGGAAGAACAAGACGCCGGTCACGATCTTCCTCGTCAACGGCGTCAAACTGCAGGGGATTGTCACCTGGTTCGACAACTTTTCGGTGCTGCTGCGTCGCGATGGTCATTCGCAACTCGTCTACAAGCATGCGATTTCGACCATCATGCCGGTAACGCCCGTTCAGTTGTTCGACGGAGACAAAGCCGAAGGCTGATTTGACCGACGATACCCAGCGCAACGGACACGACAAGCGCCAGCGTTCGCCGCAGGAGACCAAGCGGCCGGCGACGGTTGCTGCCGTCGTCAGTCCCTACAACACCCATCTGCGCAGCGCGGAGGCACGCGACAGCGGCGCCAAGCTCGACGAAGCGGTGGGACTGGCCCGAGCCATCGATCTCGACGTGCGGCTGGCGATGAGCGCGCCGCTGCGGCGCGTCACGCCGGCGACGTTGATCGGTAAGGGCGTCGCCGAACGGGTCAAGCTGGCCGTCGAGGAGCAGGGCATCGGGCTCGTCATCGTCGACGACAAGCTGACACCGGTTCAGCAGCGCAATCTCGAAAAGGCGTGGAACGCGAAGGTCATCGATCGCACCGGATTGATCCTGGAGATCTTCGGGGCCCGTGCCCACACGCACGAAGGCCGCCTACAGGTCGAGCTGGCAGCGCTCGACTATCAGCGCGGCCGGCTGGTGCGGTCATGGACCCACTTGGAACGCCAACGCGGCGGCTTCGGCTTCCTGGGCGGCCCGGGCGAGAGCCAGATCGAGATCGACCGTCGGCTGATCGGCGACCGCATGGTCAAGATCAAGCGCGACCTCGAAGGTGTCCGCCGGACGCGGTCGATCAATCGGGTCGGTCGCAGACGGGCACGCCTGCCGACGGTCGCGCTGGTCGGCTATACCAATGCCGGCAAGTCGACCCTGTTCAATCGGCTGAGCGGTGCCGGTGTGATGGCCAAGGACCTGCTGTTCGCCACGCTCGATCCGACCATGCGCTCGATCAAGCTGCCGAGCGGCAAGGCATGCGTAATTTCCGACACGGTCGGGTTCGTGTCCGACCTTCCAACTCATCTGGTGGCTGCTTTTCGGGCCACTCTCGAGGAAGTCGTCGAGGCCGACCTCATCGTTCACGTGCGAGACATTGCTCATCCCGACAGCGACCAGCAGCGTGCCGACGTCGAGGTCGTGCTGCGCGAACTGGGGGCGATCGAGGATGGGGGAGGTACGCCCCTGATCGAGGCCTTGAACAAGATCGACGCTCTGCCGGTCGAGCAGCAACAGATCCTGCGGACCCGCACCGGGGCGGGGCCGGAGCGGGCGCGCCAGTTCGCCGTGTCGGCGTTGAGCGGGGAGGGGGTCGACCAACTCCTCGAGGCGATCGAAGCGTTCCTCAATCGCCAGGCTGAAGCGCGCGAGGTCGCGGTGCCGCTGAGCGATGGCGCCACGATCGCCTGGCTGTATCGCCATGGGGAGGTGCGCAGCCGCCGCGACGACGAGGAGATCGCCCATTTGACGGTGGCTCTCGACGAAGCGGCCCGGGCACAACTGGATCGGCGGCTCGCGCGTTGACACCCGGTAGGCTCGCTTCCTATAAGCGGCCCGCCGTTTGCGATAGAGGAAACATCATGAAATTCAAGCCGTTGCACGATCGGCTGTTGCTCGAGCCGATCTCCGCTGAGACCAAGACCAAGTCCGGCATCATCATTCCCGACACCGCCCAGGAAAAGCCGATGCAAGGGAAGGTGGTGGCCGTGGGCAAGGGCAAGCGTCTCGAAGACGGTCGCTTGCAGCCGCTCGGCGTCAAGGTCGGCGACAAGGTGATCTACGGCAAGTGGTCGGGCACCGAGGTGAAGCTCGACGGCAAGGATCATGTGATCCTCAAGGAAGAGGACCTATTCGGCGTCCTTGGCTGAAGCCGATGCTGGGCGCGGGCGATTCCGAACGGGTCGCCGCGCTGATGCGCGAAACGGCGGCAGCCGAGTTGTTGCCGCGCTTTCGAAACCTCTCCAAGGAAGACGTCCGCCACAAGCGTCCCGGTGACATCGTCACGGTCGCCGATGTCGCCTCCGAGCAGCGGTTGGCCGCGGGACTCTCGCAGATTCTGCCAGGCGTGCCGGTCGTCGGGGAAGAGGCAGTCGAAAAGGACGCAAGCCTGACCGATCTGATTGGGCGTCCAGGCGAAAGCTGCTGGATCGTCGACCCGCTCGACGGTACCTCCAATTTCGCCGCCGGCCGCGATACCTTCGCCATGATCCTCTGCCTGGTGCAAGACCGCGAGACAATCGCCGGCTGGATCCTCGACATTCCCAACGGGCGCATGGCGGTGGCCGTCAAAGGGCAGGGCGTCACCCTGGATGACCGGCCGGTCGGATTCGCGCCGAGGCGGCGGGCGCCGAGCGGGTATATCGGCTTCAAGGTGCGCAAGGAATTCGATCGTCAATTGGGGCCGATCCAGCGGCGTCGGCTGGGCGACCTGACTTCGCTCAACTGCGCTGGCCGCGAGTACATCGAGATTCTGGCAGGGCGTCGCGACTTCAGCCTCTATCGGCAGACCAAGCCTTGGGACCATGCAGCCGGGGCCTTGATGGTGCGGGAGGCGGGCGGCACGGCCGAACGCATGGACGGGACACCCTATGGGCCTGCCGGGGGTTCCGACGGCGGCATCATCACCGCGGTCTCACCCCAGGTGCTGGCGGAGGTGCGGGCGGTCCTCGAGACCGTGCAGGTGCCGCTACTGGCGCCTCTATCCTAGGCCTTGGTTTTGGCTTCCTGCCAGAGAGCTTCCATTTCCTCGAGTGTCGCCTCAGCGGGCTTGCGACCTTGTTCGCCGAGGCGGCGCTCGAGATAGCGGAAACGGGTCTCGAACTTGTCGTTGGTGGAGCGGAGTGCAGCTTCCGGATCCACCTTGCAGTGACGGGCGAGGTTGGCGACCGCGAAGAGGACGTCCCCGAGTTCATCCACGAGTCGGCTGTGGTCGGGGTTGCTCGCCGCAAGCTCGTGTCGGAGCTCGTTCAGTTCTTCCTCGATCTTGTCGATGACCGGGCCGAGGGTCTTCCAGTCGAAGCCGACCCGGGCAGCCCGTTTCTGGATCTTGTCGGCGCGCAGCAGGGCGGGAAGGGCGCGGGCGATCCCGTCGAGCGTTCCGGCGGGTATGGCACTGTCGCTCCGCTTGGCCCGTTCGGCCGCCTTGTGGGCTTCCCAGGAGACGGTCTGGGCGTCGGCGTCGGCAATCTTGAGGTCGCCGAACACGTGGGGATGGCGGTCGACCATCTTGTCGGCGATGGCGGCCGCGACGTCGGTGAAGCCGAAGGCACCGGCTTCGCTCGCCATTTGGGCGTGGTAGACGACTTGCAGCAGGAGATCGCCCAGCTCCTCCTTGAGCGCCGTCATGTCGTCGCGCTCGATCGCGTCGGCGACCTCGTAGGCCTCTTCGAGGGTGTACGGTGCAATGGTCCGGAAGGTCTGGTCGATGTCCCAGGGGCAGCCGTGCCGACGGTCGCGCAGCCACGCCATGACGGCGAGGAGACGGGCCAGGGGCTCGCTGGGAAGCGATTCGACGGTCGGACGTTGCGATGGCATTCGGTTTCGCCAGGGTGCTAATT
>CAZHQA010000080.1:0-18241 GCA_964533955.1 uncultured Reyranella sp.
TCGCTCGCACCTCGACCCTGCGCGACGAGAACAGAAAGCTGGCGGCAGAGCTCGCGAGCCTGCGCCAGCAGATGGGGCAGCCTGCGGCAGAGGTCCCGCTGCCCCTGTCCGTCGAGCAATCGGCACCCCTGCCACCGCCCTTCGAGGCCGCGCCCGAGACCGAAGGCGAGCCCGCGCCTGAGGCGCAAGCGTCACCTGCGCCGCCGCCCGCACCCGCTTGGGAACCGCCGGCGCCCCAAGTTGCGGCGGCAGGCTGGGAGCAGCGACTGGGCGCGCGCGCGTTCATCTGGGTTGGCGCGATCACGCTGGCGCTCGCCGCGATCTTCCTGGTCCGCTACTCGATCGAGGAGGGCTGGCTGTCGCCCGAAGTGCGGGTGCTGCTGGCTGCGCTGTTCGGCTTCGGCTTGATCGGCGGTGCAGAACGCGTTCGCAGCCGGGACGATCGCGTGGCGCAGGCCATGGCAGCGGCCGGCGTGGCCGCTGTCTACGGTGCGCTGTTTGCCGCGGTCGCGCTCTACAACATGATTCCCCGCCCGGTCGCGGGCATCGTTGCGCTCGCGCTGACGGGCTTTGCCATCGGCGTGTCGCTCCGGCACGGCATCCTGGTCGCCGCATTGGCCTTCGTCGGTGGCTTCGCCAGTCCGGCGATCATCGGCGGCGAGCCCAACACGCCCGTCCTGTTCGGCTACCTGCTGGCCATCGCCGTCGCCTCGCTCGCCGTGATCCGTCATCGCGGCTGGTGGCATCTCGGCTGGGGCGTGCTCGCGGGCACGGCATTGTGGACCTTGGTGTGGATGCTGTCGTTGCCGTCCAGCCACCTCGCCAGCGGTCCGTTCGAGCTGCATTGGGTCGGCGCCTTCCTCGTCGCCGTCGCCGGCTTGTTCGTTTGGGCGACCCGGCGGCGGCTCGCCGAGAGCGAGAACCCACCGAGCGACGTCGAAGCCCTGGTGTGGAGCGCCCTCGGCACCACCGGGGTGCTGCTGCTCGCGGCGATCGTTCAGGACCAGGGCCAGCAGGATCCGGCCTGGCTGGCGCTCGCGCTTCATGGAGCGGGCCTCTATGTCCTTGCCCGCTCGACGCCGCGCTTCCAGTACGTGGCGCTGCTGGCGCCCGTCCTGTCTCTGGCGACACTTGGGCTCTGGTGGGCCTCGGTCCATGTCGGCGGGATCGTCGAGGGCTGGGACGATGCGCGCTTCGCCTGGCTCGTGGCGTTGATGGGCAGCTTCCATGCGGTGGCAGCCTTCGCCCTGATGTGGAACGCGGGCCGCCCCGGCTTCTGGGCCGGGCTGGCCGTCGGCGCCGCGCTCAGTCACTTCCTGCTGATCTGGTACACCCAGCGCGCCGTCGCACCCGGCGTGCCGTGGGGCTTGATCAGCATCGCCATCGCCGTGCCCTTCCTGGTCGGCGCCGAGCGGCTGGTCCAGTGGCGCACGCGCATGGCGGGCGCCACCGAGGCGCTGGGCGTCCTGGCCGCGGGCGTCTCCTTCTTCGTTGCCGCGGCCATTGCGCTCGAACTGCGGCGCGAATGGATCACTGTCGCCTACGCCGTCGAGCTCGCGGCGGTGGCCGCGATCTCCGCCCGGCTCGAGCTCCGCGCCATGCGGCTGCTGTGCTGGCCGCTGCTTGCCGTCGTGGTCGTGCGCTTCGTGTTCAATCCCGAGGTGCTGCGTTATCCGCTGGGCGTCGCGCCGATCGTCAACTGGATCCTGTGGGGCTATGGCCTGTCGATCGCGGCCTTCGCCGTGGGGCGTCGCTTCCTGCTCGCGGGGGGCGATCGCCCGCTGATCCTGGCGATCGAATCCGCGATCGCATTGCTCGCTTTCGTGCTTGTCACGCTGGAGGTGCGCAGCCTCTTCCAGCGCGAATCAATGGCGGTGTTCGACGCAGGCTTCGTCGAGCGATCGATCTACGTGCTGGTGTGGGGCGGCTATGCGCTCGCCGCACTCTGGACGTCACGACGCCGGGGCGACGTGCTGGCGCTGAGCTGGCAGCTGAGCGGCGGGCTTGCGCTCGGTGCGGCGGTGATCGTTCAGGTGATGGTCGCCAACCCGGTCTCCGATCGCGCCGATGTCGGTGGGCTGGTCATCTTGAACGGCTTGTTGGTGGCCTATGCCGCGCCGGCGGCGATGGCCCTGGCCGCCGTGCGCTGGCTGGACCGGCCGGACGACCGCAACGCCCGTCTTATCGCCGAGATCGCCGCCGGCATCCTCGCTTTCGTCTATGTCTCGTTCGAGGTGCGCCATTTCTTCGATCCCGGCTTCGGCCGCGGCTGGCAATGGGCCGAAGGGATCGAGCTCTACGCCTATTCCTTCGCGTGGCTGCTGTTCGGCGTGGCTCTGCTGGGCCTCGGCTTCTGGCGCGAGGCGCCGGCCTTGCGCCACGCCGGCATGGTCCTGGTCGTCATCGTCGTTGCCAAGGTCTTCCTGGTCGACATGGCGGGGCTGCAGGGCCTGCTGCGCGTGCTCTCGTTCCTGGGGCTTGGCGCCGCGCTGCTGGGATTGGGCTACGCCTACCGCCGCCTCGTCTTCAATCGACCGGCTGCCGCCGCCGCGCGCGGCTCACAGGGGCCGTAACGGAATATTGCCTTGCAGCCGCACTGCACGGGTCGCAATGTCAATGCGGAAACGGGAGAAGAAGCGATCGTGTGCACCTTATGTGATATTGGACTTTCTCGCCGGCTGTTCGTCCGCGCTGGGGCGGCAACACTGGCTCTGCCCTCGTTGATTGGCACGGCGCAGGCCCAGCCTGCTCGCGCCGCCGAGACGCCCGATGCGGCGCTCCAGCTGCTGGTCGAGGGCAATGCCCGCTATGCCTCGAATCAGATGAGAGAGCGCGATTTCTCGGCAGGCCGTGCGGCGCGCGCGCAGGGCCAGGCACCGTTCGCCGCGATTCTGGGATGCGCGGATTCACGGGTCTCGCCGGAACTGGCATTCGATCAAGCGCCCGGCGAATTGTTCGTGGTTCGCGTGGCCGGCAATTTCGTCACTCCCGACGGACTGGGAAGCCTGGAGTACGGCGTGGCCGTGCTCGGGGTGAAGGTGATCATGGTTCTCGGGCACTCGAGTTGCGGCGCCGTGAACGCCACGACCGAGGCGCTCCAGAAAGGCAATACCCTGCCTGGCCACATCGCCGATCTCGTGCGCGCGATGAAGCCGGGGATCGAGCCTGCCCTGAAGGGCGGTGCCGCCAGCGATCTGGCCCAGCGCGCCGTCGTCGCCAATGTCCAATACAACGTGCAGCGCCTGAAGGAAGCCAAGCCCATCGTGGCCGAGGCGGTTGCCGCCAGTAAGCTGCGCGTGGTCGGCGGCGTCTACGATCTGGCGAGCGGCAAGGTCGCTGTCGTGTCGTGACCGGTCGAAGATGGCCGGTCAGTAGATCTTCAGGCTGTAGTTCAAGATGAACCGTACGTCGTCGACTTGCGTGCGCACGTTGTTCTGATTAATCGCCACCGTAGCGTAGCGGGCGCGCAACCACAGGCCCTGCAGCGGCTTGAAACTGGGACGCCATTCCAGGTTGAAGTCCCATTCGCTCTCGTTGAGCGGACTTCCCGCGGCCTGGGCCGTCGTCCAGCCGTTGTAATAGAACACCGAGGCGGCGACACCGGGCAGGCCATGAGGCGTCATGACATAGGACAAGCCGGTCATCAGCGTGTTCTCGCCGGCCCGCTGGAAGGACAGAACCTGGGCATTGGTATAAGCCGGATTGGCGCTCCAGGGATTAATCATCGCGAAGTTCGGATTCACCGTCGAGTAGCCTAGGGTCAGGATCCCCGTGGCGTAGCCGAACTCCAGACGCGAGCCGAACTGGCTGGTCTGGTAGGGCACACCGCCGTTGATGAGGTTGGCGCCCACCGTGCGCTGGTCGGCATATTGCATCGCCAGCATCGCGAAGATGGTCTTGGAGAGCGCCTGACCGTACTCGGCTTCGACGTAGGCGATGTTGATCGTGTCCTGGCAGAAATATTCGACGGCACCGATTGCGGCCGAGCCCCAGGTCACGCGTCCACCCACCAGGCCCACGCCATTATCGACGTCTTTGACGCCGGCCTGGTAGGACATCGACTGGAAGGTCGCGGAATCGCGCGGCTTCATGGTGGCGATGTATCCGCCGCCATAGCTGAAGGTCGGACCTTTCTCGCTGTCGCCGAGGGCGCCGGTCAGCATATAGCCGTAGAAGGTATTCGGAACCATGCGGTTGTCCTGCGGCCCGAGATACGGCGTGTTGTAGAGATACCGGCCCGCCGTGACGTAGTTGTCCTCGAACAGGCGGGCGCGGGCGTAGAGTTGTCCCGCTACCGCGAAGCCTCCCTGGTCGGGTTGCAACAGGCCGGTTTCGCCATAGCCAAGCGGTGCGTAGATCGGAAAGGTCGCGTAGACCACGGTACCGAACGACAGGACGTCGAACAGGCGGCCGGTTTCGGCGGCGATCGACCCGCCGCCGGCCCAGGCTTCCGAGACGGAAGTCTTGTCCGGCGCTTTTCTGACCTGGTCGAAATAGAAGCTGCGCGGGTTGATCGAGAACTTCGAATCGCGCACGAAGGCGGGCGCCTCCTTCATTTGCTCCCGCATTTCGGGAAACAGGGTGAGCGCGGGCTGCGACTGCAGCCGGAACAGGCTGTCGATCGCGGTGAGATCCTGCTCAGGCGTGGCCGGGATGGGATCTTCCTGCCGATAGCTCTGGCCTCGGGCGCCGGCGAACGGACCTAGGATCGCCAGTGCCGCCAAAACAACGGTGACGCCGAGATGCCCACTGTTAAGACCCACCACCGCTTCTCCCCCGCAAACCCATTGTACTCCAATTCAGGTGCACGGGCTTCCGCAGGGGCTCATCGGCTAGAACATGGTCAAGCGCTCGACGTTGAGAGCGGCCAACTCGGGGCGACGCGGCCAACATTTTGCGGCGAATCGGCAATCGCCACGGCCGCGTCATCCATCTTGGTTGGCCCGCAGTTTTAATTCCGTCCGGAGGCACTCCGCCTCCTCGACGTGGATCGCCTGCATGTATTTCAGATCGCGCAAGAGCCACATCGCGCGAGGGGAGGGGCCGCTTGGCAGACCGAAATCCAGCATGGCCTGATGCTGGGCAAGCTGTTCCTGACCCAAATCGACTTGAAGCAGGGATTTCCGCAGACGCCTTTCGGCCTTGACGCGATTCATGGCTGGCCTCTTTTCGCCCGCCCTGCCGATACAACGGATTCGGGAGGATGGCGTTCCGCCACTGAGGCCCTGGCCGAGGATCCCTAGATTTGCCGGCCGATGGCCAGCCCAATTCTTGCCTTAATCAGGCCGACCTCACTGCCGAGTTCGCTGGTTTGGGCGGGAAGTTCGGCGGCGGTGATGATGTCGGCGGACCTGCTCTGGGCGCGCGCGGCGTGCGGATTGTTCGCCGCCAGCACGACCAGGAATGTCAGCACGGTGGCGGCAATCACCAGATAGTCCACCCAATTGAGCGCTGCCCGCCGGGGGCGATAGGGGACGGCTTTGGCCTTGTTCGGGTTGTTCACGGCTCGCCTCACGCAGTGCAGTCGAGGATGCTTCTGAAAAATCTACGGCGGCACTCTTGCCGCCATCCCCGATCTTTTTCAGGTCAGACGTAGCCGATTCTAAGGATATTGGTGGCGCCGGGTGTGCCAAAGGGCACGCCGGCAGTGATAACGAGGCGCTGTCCGGCCTGGGCGACCTTCTGCTGGCGGGCAATCCTTACAGCTCGCTGAACCATGTCGGCGAAGTTGTGCGCATCGTCGGAGTGTACGGGATGCACGCCCCAGGTCAGCGTCATGCGCCGCGCGGTGTTCATGTTGGGCGTGAGGCAGAGGATGCCGACATCGGGCCGCTCGCGCGCCGCGCGCAGCGTGGTCGAACCGGTGTTGGTGTAGGTGACGATCGCCGCCGCCGACAACGTGTGCGCGCACTGGCGCGCGGCAGCGCTGATGGCGTCGGCGGTGGTCGCCTCGGGCTCGCGGCGACTGGCGTCCATCAGCTTGCGATAGAGCGGGTCGCCTTCGACGCTCTTCAGGATGCGGTCCATCATGGTGACCGCCTCGACCGGATAGTCGCCCGATGCGGATTCGGCCGAGAGCATCACGGCGTCGGTGCCGTCATAGACCGCGGTCGCCACGTCCGAGGCCTCGGCGCGCGTGGGTGTCGGCGTGTGGACCATGGACTCGAGCATCTGTGTCGCGACGATTGCCGGTCGTCCGAGCACACGGCAGGCGGCGAGGATGCGCTTCTGGAGAGGCGGTACCGCCTCGGGCGGCATCTCCACGCCGAGATCGCCGCGCGCCACCATGATGCCGTCGCTCTGCTCGATGATCTCGTCGAGGTGCTCGATGGCGGCCGGCTTCTCGAGCTTGGCCATCACGGCGGCGCGGCCGGCCACCAGCTTCTTGAGCTCGGCGATGTCATGGGCGTGCTGCACGAAGGACAGCGCCACCCAGTCGACGCCTAGCGACAGGCCGTAGTCGAGATCCTTGCGGTCCTTGGCCGTCATCGGCGACAGCGGCACCACCAGGTTGGGCAGGTTGACGCCTTTTCGGTCGCTGATCAGACCCGCCACCTCGACGATGGCGTCGATCGTGCCCTCAGTGTGCTCGACGATGCGCAGGCGAACCTTGCCGTCGTCGATCAGCAGGATGCCGTCGGGCTTGGCGGCCTTGAAGATTTCGGGATGGGGCAGCGGCACGCGCCGGTCCGTACCCGGCGCCGGATCCATGTCGAGCCTGAGCCTCTGGCCCTTGGCCAGCTCCATCGGCCCTTTGGCGAACGAACCCAGACGCAGCTTCGGTCCCTGCAGGTCCATCAGGATCGCGATCGGATGCTTGTACTGCTCCTCGAGCGCGCGCAGCAGATCGACGCGCTGCTTGTGGTCTTCGGGGGTGCCGTGGCTGAAGTTCAGGCGGAAGACGTCGGCGCCGGCCTCGAACAGGGCGCGCAAGCGTTCGGGGCTGGAAGAAGCGGGCCCCAGCGTGGCCACGATCTTGGTGAAACGCGCGCGACGCATGATGCAGTCTATCGCCTCGGTGACGACACTTTGAAGTCTCCCGACTGCTCGTAAACCTTGACCACGGCCGCATCGTCGAGGCGGCCCCAACCCGCGCCGGCGGCGGCGAGGAACAGCTGGTGGGCGGCCGCGGCCATCGGTAACGGCAGCCGAAGCTCGTGGCCGGTATTCAGGACTAACCCGAGGTCCTTGACGAAGATCTCGACGGCGGAGAGCGGCGTGTAGTCGTCGTCGAGCATGTGCGGCACGCGATTGCCGAACATCCAGCTGTTGCCGGCGCTGGCGGATATCACCTCGTAGACCGCCCGCGTGTCGGCGCCGGCCTTGGCGGCAAGCGCGACGGCCTCGGCGGCCGTAGCGATGTGCACCCCAGCCAGGAGCTGATTGACGGTCTTGACGAGCGAGCCGATGCCAGGGGCGTCGCCCAGGCGAAACACCTTGGCGGATGTCGCGGCCAGGATGCTCTCGGCCGCGGCAAAGGCCGTGGCCGGTCCCGATGCCATGAAGGTGAGCTCGCCCGACTCGGCCCGGGCGCGACCGCCGGACATCGGCGCGTCGAGCAACGCCAGTCCGGCCTTGGTTAGCCGCTCTCCCAGCATCCGCGCGAATGCTGCGGGCACGGTGGCGCACTGCATCACCACGCCGCCCTTGCGAAGGACAGCCGCAGCACCATTGTCGCCGTACAGCACGGCCTCGACCTGCTTGTCGTTGACGACCGCGATTACCACGACGTCGGCGCCACGGGCGGCTGCCGCCGGTGTTTCGGCGAGGGTGCCTCCGGCCGCCTTGAAAGCATTGCCCGCCGCGGCGCTGGGATCGACGCCGGTCACCTTGTGGCCGTGCTTGAGCAGGTTCTTCGCCATGCCGAGCCCCATCGACCCCAGGCCGATGAAAGCGACGTTGGGAGTGTTTTGGTCGGTCATGCGATCAGGCCTTGATGCCGTATTTCTTCGCCCAGCCGAGCCCGGCTGCGGTCGTCGTCTTGGGTTTGTACTCGAGCCCGACATAGCCCTGGTAGCCCAGCCGATCGAGCACATCGAGCAGGTAGAGGTGGTTAGCCTCGCCGACGTCGGGTTCGTTGCGGTCTGGGTTGCCGGCGATCTGCACGTGCGCGGTCAACGGGAACAGCCGCTCGGTGCGTTTCTGCAGGTCACCCTCCGTCACCTGCAGGTGATAGAGATCGAGCTGCAGCTTGAGGTGAGCTGCGCCCACCTCCTTGATGATCGCCTCGACCTGCCCGGTGGTGTTGGTGAAGTAGCCGGGAATATCGCGGTGGTTGATCGGCTCCAGCACCAGCGTGAGCCCGCTGCTGGCGGTTCGGTCGCAGGCCTTCTTGAGATTGGCGACGAAGGTTCTGTGCATCGCCTTGGTGTCGGCTCCCGGAGCGATCATGCCCGACATGACGTGTAACGTGCGGCACTCCAGCACTTTGGCGTAGTCGAGCGCTGTGTCGAGCGCCCTCGCGAACTCTTCCTCGCAACCCGGAATGGCCGCCACCCCGCGCCCGCCCTTGCTCGGATCGCCGGCTGGCAGGTTGAATAGCGCTTGAGTCAGCTTGTGCTTCTTGAGCTCGGCGGCGATGTCGGCAGCTGGCGCTTCGTAGGGAAACAGGATTTCGACCGCCTTGAAGCCGTGCCCGGCCGCCGCGCCGAAGCGCTGCAGGAACGGCACCTCCTGATAGATCCAGGACAGGTTGGCAGCGAGCTTGGGCATGTTGGTTCACCGAATCAGGAGGGAAAGGCTTCCTCGACTTCGCGCACCTGCGCCTCACTGAGGAGGCGCAGCTTGAAGCCCTGCAGCAGCAGGTGGAGCTTGGCGGTTTCCTCAAGCTCCTCGATCGAGGCCGAAGCGGCCGACAGCGAGGTGCCCGCGACCACCGGCCCGTGATTGGCCAGCAGCACGGCGCGATGGCCCAGGGCGTAATCGCGGATGGCGTCGGCGAGCTTGGGGTCGCCGGGCTTGAAGTAGGGCACCAGGGGCAGCTTGCCCACCCGCATCACGAAGTAGGGCGTGATCGGCGGCAGCGTGGTCTCCTTGCTGTGGTGGCACGACGGGTCGAGGCACGAGATCGCCACCGCATGCGTGCAATGCAGATGAACGATGGCGCCATCCTTGGGCCGCACGTCGTAAACCGAGCGATGCAGCAACGCCTCCTTGGTCGGCGGATCTCCGCCGACCAGTTTGCCGTTTCCGTCGAGCTTGGACAGGCGCGCCGGGTCGAGCTCCCCCAACGAGGAGTTGGTTGGAGTCATCAGCCAGCCGTCATCTGTCCTCACGCTGATGTTGCCCGAGGTGCCGGGGCATAGGCCGCGCGCCGCAAGCTTGGCGCCGAGGGCGCAGACGGCGTCGCGGGCCTTGTCTTCCTTGGTCATAGCTTGGCGAAGGCCTTGGTGAAGAAATCGGGGGCCCCGAAATTGCCCGACTTCAGCGCCAGGAGCAGTGGCTTTTGCCCGACCGATGCCGTCCAGGGGACGCCCGGATCGATTTCCGGTCCAATGCGCAGCGCGCTCACGTCGAGCGCCCCGACGACGGCGCCGGAGGTCTCGCCGCCGGCAACGACCAGCCGGCCGACGCCGGCGGCGACCAAGCCCTTCGCCAGCGTCGCCATGGCCGCCTCGATCGCATGGCTCGATTTCTCGACGCCGTACTTCTGCTGGAGTGCCTTCACCGCCTCGGGCTTGTCGCTGGCCGAGAGCAGGATCGGGCCGTTGCCGAGCTTGTCCTTGGCCCAGGCCAAGGCCTTGTCGCCGACCGGCTCGCCGCGGCAGATGGCGTCGGTGTCGAGAGCGAGATGCGCGCCCTTGAAATTGGCGATCTGTCCCAGCGTCGCCGCCGAACATGATCCCGCCAGGACCGCAGCGGCGCCGCCGACTTTGGGCAAGGCGTCGGCGCCTGACTTGAGGGCGAGCAGCCCGCGCCGGCGGTAGGCGGCGGGCAGGCCGAGCGCCACGCCCGAACCGCCAGTGACCAGCACGTCGTCGCCGACCGCCTCGCCGATGATGCCGAGATCGGTGTCGGCCACGGCGTCGACGACGACGTGGCGCGTACCGTCAGCCGCGAGCCTGTCCAGGGCGGCGCGCAGGTTCGCCGAGCCGGCCTGCACCTGCTTGAGCGGCACCAGCCCGACCTTGTGCTTGGTCTGGCGCGCCAGCACGCGCACCAGGCTCGCATCGGTCATCGGGTTGAGCGGATGGTGGCGCATCGGCGAATCGGACAGCAGCACGTCGCCGACGAAGAGATGGCCGAAGAATATCGTTCGGCCGTTCTCGGGGAAGGCCGGGCAGTAGATCGCCTGCCGGGCGGCGAGGGCATCGAGCAGTGCATCGCCGACCGGGCCGATGTTGCCCTTGTCGGTGGAGTCGAAAGTCGAACAGTACTTGAAGAAGAAGCGCACGCAACCTGCCGCCTGCAGCGCCTTCAGCGCATCGAGCGACTGAGCAATCGCATCCTTGGCCGCGATCGACCGCGTCTTCAGCGCTACGACCACGGCGTCGACGTCGTCCGGGATCGATGCCTTCGCTGGCACCCCGATCGTCTGGATGGTGCGCATGCCGCCTTTGACGAGCATGCCTGCGATGTCGGTCGCGCCGGTGAAGTCGTCTGCAATGATGCCCAGGATGGCCATGGCGCGACGTTACGCGCTCACTGTTGCTGTCATCCAGAACTTTCGGCGCCGGGCGCGCCGGCGCGCCTCGTCTTCGCCGTCATAGACGTGCAACTGCGGGGCAGGCTCGAACGTATCGCGAATGTCCAGCGAGTTGACGTTCAGGGTCGCGAGCAGCCGGCCTTCGTCCTCCATGACGGCGCCGACATAGCTGCCGCACTTGCTGCAGACCAGGTAGTCCGTGATTCCGAGGCCGAAACGATAGCGGGACAAGGTGCCGGGCGCGGCGCGAAACTCGACCGAGCCCGCGGGATCGCCCATGGTGCGGGCGCCATGGCGGCGGCAAAAGGTGCAGGAACACCGGCCTGGCCGCATCGTCTCCGGTGTCTTGTCCGTCGAATAGGCGATCTGGATGGCGCCGCAATGGCACGAGCCTGGATAGGTGGTCATGGTGCGATCAAGGTTGCCCTGAAGTCGTTGACGTTGGTGCGCGTCGGGCCGGTGACAAGACTGTCGCCCAGCGACCCGAAGAAGCCATGGCCGTCATTGTCGTCCAGCATCGCCTGCGGGTCACGGCCGTTCGCCCGTGCGCGCGAAAGCGTGTCGGGCGTGAAGATGGCGCCGGCAATATCTTCCGCGCCGTCGACGCCGTCGGTGTCTGCAGCAAGGCCCCAGATGCCCGGCGCGCCCTTGGCGGCGATCGCCTCGCTCATAAGGTACTCGACGTTGCGCCCGCCGCGACCCTTGCCGCGTACCGTGACCGTGGTCTCGCCGCCCGACAGCACTACTGTGGGCCTGCCGCTTGCGGCGGCAATGGCGAGCGCCCGCCGAGCATGGTCAGCGCCGAGCTCGCGCGCTTCGCCTTCGAGATTGTCGCCCAACATCACGACCTCGACGCCGCGGCGGCGAGCGAGCGACGCTGCCGCCTCCAGCGAGCGCCTGGGGGTGGCGACCAGCACGGTCTCAACGCGTGCCAGGCGCGGATCGCCGGGCTTGGGGGTCTCCTCGACTTTGCCGGCGGCGCCTGCCGCGAGATGCGCCTGCACCGGTGCCGGTGGGTCGATGCGATACTTGGCCAGCACCGCCAGCGCATCGGCGAAGGTCGTCGGGTCCGGCACGGTTGGCCCGGAGCCGATCACGCCGGGCTCGTCGTTCGGCACGTCGGAAATCAACCATGACAGCACCCGCGCCGGCTGTGCAGCGATGGCAAGCCGCCCACCCTTGATGGCCGACAGATGCTTTCGCACCGTGTTCATTTCGACGATGTTCGCGCCGGATTTCAGCAGCGCGCGATTGACTTCCTGTTTGTCGGCCAGAGTGAGGCCAGGCGCGGGCAGGGCGAGCAGCGCTGACGCGCCGCCGGAGATCAGGCAGAGCAGGAGGTCGTCGGGCGAGAGGCCCTTCACCTTTTCGAGGATGCGACCCGCGGCGGCGCGGCCCCTTTCGTCGGGCACGGGGTGGGCCGCCTCGACAATTTCGATGCGGTGGCATGTCTCGCCATAGCCATAGCGGGTGACGACGAGGCCCTCGACAGGATGACGCCAGCGCTCTTCGACGGCGCGCGCCATCGCTGCACTCGCCTTGCCGGCGCCGATCACCACGGTGCGTCCTTTCGGCGGCTCGAGCTTGTCGATATAGGGCGCGAGGCAGGTGGCGGGACGGGCGGCGGCGAGGGCGGCATCGAACAGATCGCGCAACAGGGCGCGGGCATCGGCATCTTTCATTTGGGCCATCTTCCCACTATAGGGGCGCGATGCAACAACAGCCGGGCCAACTACTCCAAGAGGGCGATCCGCCGCCTTTTTCCGTTCACAACGAGAAGGGAAAGGCGCCGTTGCTGCTGCTTTGCGACCACGCCAGCAAGGCGGTGCCACGGGCTTTGGGGACTCTCGGTATCAGCCCGGCTGAGTTGTCGCAGCATATCGGATGGGACATCGGTGGACTCGACGCGGCGATCGAGCTGTCCAAAGAGCTCGATGCGCCGCTGGTGGCCTCCGGCTACTCGCGGCTGGTGATCGACTGCAACCGATGGCCGGGTGGCGATGGGTCGACGCCCGAGATCAGCGACAAGACGTTCGTGCCTGCGAACAAGGGTCTCACGAAGGAGCAGATCGATGCGCGCGCTGCGGCCTGCTTCTGGCCCTATCATCATGAGGTCGATCGCCAGCTCGATCGGATGACGGCAGGTGGCCGAAGGGTCTGTCTCCTGGTGATGCACAGCTTCACGCCCGAGATGAAGGGGTTCAAGCGGCCGTGGCACGTCGGCGTGCTGTGGAACGACGATCCGCGCCTTCCCGTGCCACTGTTGGCTGGATTGCGCCGCGACAGCTCGCTGGTGGTCGGCGACAACGAACCCTATTCGGCGCGCGAACCCTATGAATACACGCTGACGGCCCACGCCCGCCCGCGGGCGCTGCCCCATTGCTCGATCGAGGTTCGCCAGGATTTGATCGGCATGCCTGACGACGCACGGCTGTGGGGACGCCGGCTGGCGCCCGCCATCGGTGCCGCCGTTGCGGCCGCCATTGCCGCGCCCCTGCCCTGAGCCCATATTCCGACCGAGGAGAAAGTCCATGGACGACAAGACCCGCACCGAACTCGAGGCTGCCGCCTTTCGCCGCCTTGTAGCGCACCTGCAGGAGCGCACCGACGTGCAGAACATCGACCTGATGAACCTGGCCGGCTTCTGCCGCAACTGCCTGTCGCGCTGGTATCGCGAGGAGGCGGGCAAAAAAGGCATCGAGGTTGCCGATCCAAAGGCCCGCGAGATCGTCTACGGCATGCCATACGACGAGTGGAAGGCCAAATTTCAGAAGGAAGCGTCGGGCGACCAGAAGAAGGCCTACGACAAGGCCGGCCACAAGCACTAGACCCGCGCCCGATGAGGGCGCTTACTCCCCGTTATCCCCGTCATTCATTGCATCGTCGTCATTGAGACGACGCGGCCCGCGCTCCTATGGTCCGCCGCAGAACTGCATCTCTATTGGAGCGTGGGACATGCCGGACGGAAGCGCCGTTTCCAAGAAGACCAAGGCTGGGCCGATTTCGGCCGATCGGCTGAAGAGCTTCGTCGAGCGCATCGAGAAACTCGAGGAGGAACGCAAGGCCATCTCCGATGACATGCGGGATGTCTATAGCGAGGCCAAGGGCGTGGGTTACGACGTCAAGACGATGCGCAAGATCGTATCGCTCAGGAAGATGGACGCCGCCGACCGCGCCGAGCAGGAGACGCTGCTCGATACCTACAAGCACGCGCTTGGCCTGGTTTGATGCCGCTTCGGCTCTACGGCATCGCCCAGTCGCGCGCCTTCCGTAACCTCTGGCTTCTGGAAGAAATGGGCCTGCCGTACGAGCAGGTGAAAGTCGGCTTCGAGAATCGCAAGGTGGTCGATCCGCAGATCCATGCGATCAACCCGAATCGCAAGCTGCCCACGCTCGACGATGACGGTACGATCCTGTTCGAGTCGCTGGCGATCAATCTCTATCTCGCGGAGAAGCATGGTGGCGCGCTCAAATGGGCGAACGCCGCCGAGGCCGGACACTGCTACCAATGGACCTTGTGGGCGGCGACGGAGATCGAACCCGAGTCGCAGGCTTGGGGCTATGCCCAGTTCGTCCTGCCCGAACCACGCGATCCGGCGGCGATCGCATCGGCGGCCGCCGACATGCACGAGCCTCTTTCGATCCTCGACGGTGCGCTTACAGGCCGGCACCATCTTGCGGCGGAACGATTCACCGTTGCCGACCTCAACGTCGCCAGCGTGCTCTATCGCCTGCTCTTCTTTGACGGCCTGCAAAGGTACGGCCAGGTGAAGAGCTGGATGGATCGTTGCTGGAGCCGGCCTGCGGCCAGGAAATGCCGGCAGATGCGCGAAGCTTGAACTGCTTTGCTATTTCCCGCCTGCGGCGCGGACACTAGGATTGCTTCACGGCATGAAGGGCCCGGGCGAACATGATCCAGATCAACATCCAGCTGTTTCGCAACGGCGAGCGGTCTTTGACGGAACCATGAGGCGCCGCGATCTTCTGCTGGCTTCGGTCGTCGTCCTCGCGGACGGCGCAGCGCAGGCCCAGGGCTTTCCCTCTCAGCCCGTCCACATGGTGGTGCCGTTTCCGCCGGGCGGCGGCACGGATGCGCTTGCGCGCGCGATCCAGGAACCCTTCCAGAAGGCGATCGGCCAGACGGTCGTGATCGACAACAAGGGCGGCGCAGGTGGTGGCCTGGGCCATGAGATCGTCGCCAAGGCCGCGGCTGACGGCTACACGGTTCTGGTCAGCAGCAACAACCAGATGCTGCTGCCCTATCTCATTGCGCGCCTGTCGTTCGATCCGGCGACCTTCGTGCCGGTCGGCTTCATCGCCAAGCAGGAATCAATATTCGTCGGCGCGGCCGACGCGCCGTGGAAGGATCTCAAGGAAATCACCGACGCGGCTCGCGCCAGGCCGGGCGACGTCCAATACGGCACCGCCGGTGTGAGCACGCCGATGCATCTCTCGACGGAGCGCTACGCCATCCTGAACAAGATCAAGCTGACGCACGTTCCGTTCCGTGGCACTGGCCCATTGGTGACCGACCTGCTCGGCGGCCACATCAAGCTCGGCATGTCGAGCCTGACCAGCGTTGCCCAGCACCTGCAGAGCGGCAAGCTCAAGGCCTATGGGATGGCTGCTCCCGAGCGGGCGCAGTCGGCTCCGGATGTCGCGACCTTCCAGGAGCAGGGTTTCGGCGATGTCGACGGCACCATCGTCTACACGCTGATCGCGCCGCCCGGTACGCCGATGCCCGTCATCGCCAGGCTCAACTCGGCGCTCAATGCCGCGGTGGCCACATCCGAGATGCGCGAGGACCTGCGCAAGCGCGGCTTCGTTGCCATGGGTGGCACGCCGGAGGAACTGGCGAAATGGACTGCCGTACAGGCCCCACTCTGGGGGCCGGTGCTGCAGGCCGCGGGAATCAAGCCGGAATAAGGCGTCAGAACCAGATGTTCATCGGTAACCCGCAACTGTCGCGGGCGCGGGCAGGGCCGAGCCGCGTGGCCGTGCCGTCGGCAATGAGCGCTGCCGTCCGGCATACGGCGATCGCGTCGAGAATATCGTCGCGCGCGGCGCCCGGCAGCTGCTCCACCCCGGTATGGAAACCGTGCCGGGCCAGCAGCTTGCGCCGTTCAGCATAGCCCTCCGGCTTGCGCTTCTTGCTCAGCACCGGCTTGCCGCCGTTCATGCGGGCGAACGCGAGCTCGGGATGCGCTTCGTAGACGACACGACGGAGTCTGGTGCTGCCGCGCAGCAACTCGTCGACTTCACGCATTTTGGGAAAGAGATGGAACGTCTGCTGGTTGATGCCAACGCCGAGCGGCTTGCTCGCGGCATTGGCTTGGGCATGGGTCAGGCACCCGAGCACGGCGCGGCACGGCGTGGGAAACACCGAGCTTGCCTTGCCCGGCAGCAGCTTGCGCGCCTCGATCTCGCAGGCGCGGGACGGGCGCGGCACGTCGACGAAGCCGATCGGCATGTCGACCGCCAGAATGGAAATACCTTTGCAGGCTTCTGCGAGGGTCTTGAGAACGCTGATGTTCAGGGTGCCGTCGGCTTCGCGCCGGCAAACCACCCAGCCGCTGCGGCAGCCATCGGCGCCGGCGACGATCAAGCCCGCGCTACCACGTGGCCGTCTTGGCCTTGAGGTTGCCGTCCAGCGTCTCGAGGAAGTCCTGGGTGTTGAGGAACGGATGCGTGGGATCGATCAGGATCGCAAGGTCCTTGGTCATCTTGCCGCTCTCCACCGTCTCGACGCAGACCTTCTCGAGCGCGTCGGCGAACCGCACTACGTCCGGGGTGCCGTCGAAGTTGCCGCGATACTTGAGGCCCTGGGTCCAGGCGAAGATCGAGGCGATCGGGTTGGTCGAGGTCGGCTTGCCCTTCTGGTGCTCGCGGTAGTGGCGGGTCACCGTGCCGTGCGCCGCCTCGGCTTCGACGGTCTTGCCGTCCGGCGTCATCAGCACCGAGGTCATGAGACCGAGCGAGCCGAAGCCCTGCGCGACCGTGTCGGACTGCACGTCGCCGTCGTAGTTCTTGCAGGCCCACACGAACTCGCCGTGCCACTTCAGCGCCGAGGCGACCATGTCGTCGATCAGGCGGTGCTCGTAGGTGATGTTCCTGGCCTTGAACTTGTCCTTGAATTCCTCGTCGAACACCTTCTGGAACAGATCCATGAAGCGGCCGTCATAGCGCTTGAGTATGGTGTTCTTGGTCGAGAGGTAGACCGGCCAGCCGCGCATCAGGCCGTAGTTGAACGAGCTGCGCGCGAAGCCGATGATCGAATCGTCGAGATTGTACATCACCATCGCGACGCCGCTGTCCGGGTAGTCGAACACGGTGTGCTCGATCACCTTGCCGTCGGCGCCTTCGAATCTGACGGTGAGCGTGCCTTTGCCGGGCACGAGGAAATCCGTCGCGCGGTACTGGTCTCCATAGGCATGGCGCCCGATCACGATCGGATGTGTCCAGCCTGGCACCAGCCGCGGCACGTTCTTGCAGACGATCGGCTCACGGAAGATGGTACCGCCGATGATGTTGCGGATCGTGCCGTTGGGCGAGCGCCACATCTCCTTGAGATTGAACTCCTTCACGCGGCCCTCGTCCGGCGTGATGGTGGCGCACTTGACGGCAACGCCATACCTCCTGGTCGCCTCCGCCGAATCGACCGTCACCTGGTCGCTAGTCTTGTCGCGGTGCTCGATGCCCAGGTCGTAGTATTTCAGGTCTATGTCGAGGTAGGGAAGGATCAGCTTGTCCTTGATGAACTTCCAGATGATGCGGGTCATCTCGTCGCCGTCCATCTCGACGACCGGATTCTTCACCTTGATCTTCGGCATCTTGCTTCCTGTCGAACGCAAATGTCGATGCGCGCGGGTTCAGCGAGCCGCTCCGGTTGCCCGGGGCGGTTCCACCTGACGCCCCGTCAAAGCTTGGCGAGCGCCTCGTTCAACGTCTTGCTCGGCCGCATCGCTGCCGATGTCTTGCCCTGATCGGGCAGATAATAGCCGCCCGTATCTACCGGCTTGCCCTGCGCGGCGATCAGCTCGGCATCGATCTTGGCCTCGTTGGCCGCAAGCGTCTCCGCCAGCGGTTTGAAGCGGGCGGACAGCGCCGTACTGTTGTCCCGACGGGCAAGAGCCTGCGCCCAATACAGTGCCAGGTAGAAATGGGTGCCGCGGTTATCCAGTTCGCCGACCTTTCGGGCGGGCGAACGGTTGTTCTCGAGGATCTTGCCGTTGGCCTCATCGAGCGTCTCGGCCAGGACCTTCACGTCCTCATTTCCGGTTCTCTGCGCCAGGTGCTCCAGCGAAGCGCCGAGCGCCAGGAATTCGCCCAGCGAATCCCAGCGCAGATATCCTTCGTGCTGGAATTGCTCCACGTGTTTGGGCGCCGAACCACCGGCGCCGGTCTCGAACAACCCGCCGCCCGCCAGCAACGGAACGATCGACAGCATCTTGGCCGACGTGCCGAGCTCCATGATCGGAAAGAGGTCGGTGAGGTAGTCGCGCAGCACGTTGCCCGTCACGGAGATGGTGTCGAGCCCCTGACGGATGCGATCGAGCGAGAACTTGATGGCCTCGACCGGCGCCAGGATGCGGATGT
>CAZHQA010000081.1:0-14626 GCA_964533955.1 uncultured Reyranella sp.
ACAAGGCCCAGGTGATGGGCGTCAAGGTGGGCGACATCTTCACCGCCCTGCAGGCGACCCTGGGCGGCTTCTACGTCAACGACTTCAACCTGTTTGGCCGGACCTGGCAGGTCAACATCGAGGCGCAGGGCCGCTTCCGCGACGCCGTCGAGGACATCTATCGCATCTATGTTCGCAACAGCACCGGCGCCATGGTGCCGATCCGCTCGCTCGCCCAGGCGCGGCTGGTCCAGGGACCGCAGGTCCTGGTGCGCTACAACGGCTTTCGCTCCGCCGTGATCAACGGCGCGCCCAAGCCGGGCTACAGTTCGGGCGACGCGCTGGCGGCAATGGAGCGGATCTCGGCCTCGACCCTGCCGTCCGGCTACACCTACGAATGGACGGCGACGGCGCTGCAGGAGAAAGCGGTCAGCGGCCAGGCGGGCATCGTGCTCGGCCTCGCCATCCTGTTCGCCTATCTCTTCCTCGTGGCGCTGTACGAGAGCTGGAACATCCCCTTGCCGGTGCTGCTCTCGGTCAGCGTCGGCGTGCTGGGCGCGATCGCGTTCGTGGCGCTGGCCGGCCTGGCGTTCGACGTCTATGCCCAGATCGGCCTGGTCGTGCTGGTGGCGCTCGCCGCCAAGAACGGCATCCTGATCGTGGAATTTGCCGTCGAGCAGCGCCGGCAGGGCAAGGAGCTGCTCGACTCGGCGATCGAGGGCGCGCGGCTGCGCTTCCGGCCCGTGGTGATGACGAGCTTCGCCTTCATCCTGGGCCTGCTGCCGCTGGTCATCGCCGAAGGCGCCGGATCGACCAGCCGCCGCGCTGTCGGCACGCCGGTGTTCGGCGGCATGATCGCCGCCGCCATGGTCGGCATCTTCGTGATCCCGATGCTCTACGTCGTGTTCCAGCGCTGGCGCGAGCGCACGGCCAAACCCGCCGAGACGCCGGCCCGAGAGGCCGCCGCGGAATAGCCCCTCGGCCCTCCTTCCCCAGGGGAAAAAGGAAAAACCCGAGCGCCTCAGCCGCTGTTGCGCAGCGCCGCGGCGATGCCGTTGATCGACAGATGGATGCCCTCGATCACGCCGGGGCTGTCGTCGCCGGCGCGCAGGCGGCGCAGCAGCTCGATCTGGATGTGGTGCAGCGGGTCGATGTAGGGAAAGCGGTTCCGAATGGAGCGGGCCAGCAGCGGATTGCTCTCGAGCAGCGTCGCCTGCTCGGTGATCAGCAGGACCGCCTCGATCGTCTCTCGCCATTCGTCGCTGACCCGCCGGAATATCGCCGCGCCGAGCTCCTGGTCGGCGGCGAGCTCGGCGTAGCGCGAGGCGATGGCGATGTCGCTCTTGGCCAGCACCATGTCCATGTTCGACAGCATGGTCCGGAAGAACGGCCACCGGGCGTGCATGGCGCGCAGCTGCGCCAGGCCGTTGTCGGGGTTGCGCGCCAACCACGCCTTGACCGCGCTGCCGAAGCCGTACCAGCCGGGCAGCATCAGCCGGCACTGCGACCAGCTGAACACCCAGGGAATGGCGCGCAGGTCCTCGATGCGCTGGGAATTCCGGCGCGACGCCGGCCGGCTGCCGATGTTCAGGCTGGCGATCTCGCCGATGATCGTCGTCTCCTGGAAATAGCGCGCGAATCCCTCGGTCTCGTAGACCAGGCTGCGGTAGGCACGGAAGGCGTCGTCGGACAGCTCGCCGGCGGCCGCGAGGAAGGCCTCGCCCGGCGCGTCGGTCGGCTCGAGCAGGGTCGCCTCGAGGGTGGCGGCCGCCAGGATCTCGAGATTGCGCCGCCCGACGTCCGCCTTGGAGTATTTCGCGCCGATCACCTCGCCCTGCTCGGTGATGCGGATCGAGCCTTGAATAGCGCCGGCCGGCTGCGCCAGGATCGCCTCGTAGCTCGGCCCGCCGCCGCGGCCGACCGAGCCGCCGCGGCCGTGAAACAGCCGCAGGCCGACACCATGGCGATCGAACACCTCGATCAGCGCCAGCTCGGCGCGGTAGAGCTCCCAGGTGGAGGTGAGATAGCCGCCGTCCTTGTTGCTGTCGGAATAGCCCAGCATCACCTCCTGCACGCCATTGCGGGAGTCGATCAGGCGGCGGTAGGCCGGGATCGAGAACAGCGCGTCCATGATCTCGCCGCAGCGCTGCAGGTCGCCGATCGTCTCGAACAGCGGCACGATGTCGACGGAAAGCTGCCTGGCCTCCGGCTGCAGCAGGCCGACATCCTTCAGCAGGACCGCCACCTCCAGGATGTCTGAAACGTCGTCGGTCTTGGAAATCACGTAGCGCGCCACCGTGTCGGCGCCATAGCGGGCCCGCATCCCGGCGGCGGTCCGCACGATCGCCAGCTCGGACTGCGTCTCCTCCGAATACGACAGGTGCGGCGAGCCGAGCGGCCGCGCGTTCTCGATCTCGCCGGCGAGCAGGCTGCGGCGTCCGTCCTCGGGCAGGCTGCCGTAGTCGGGCGCGGCGGAGACCACCCTGGCGAGCTCGGCAATGACCCGCTCGTGCACGTCGGAGTTCTGGCGGAGATCGAGCGATGCCAGGTGATAGCCGAACACGTCGACCGCCCGCCGGAGATGCCTCAACCGGCCGTGCGCCAGGGCGGCCGAGCCGTTGGCCTCCAGCGAATCGCCGATGATCGCGAGATCGTCGGCGAACTCCCGGGCGTCGCGATACGCCGTCGCGTGGTCGAGCGGCGGGTGCGGCGCCTCGACATTGGCGAGCTCGCGCGCCGTCCTGGCCAGCCGCCCGTAGATGCCGACGATCGCCCGGCGATAGGGTTCGTCGCGCCGGTGGGGCGAGTCGTCGTGCGAGCGCCCGGCGAGGGCCAGCAGCTCGGGCGACACCTGGACGAGCCGGCTGTCGAGCGAGAGCTCGCCGCCCAGCCTGTGCAGCTCCTCGAGATAGAACTCGAACGCCTTGCCGCTCTGCATGAGCACGGCCTGGCCCAGCACCTCGGCCGTCACGAAGGGATTGCCGTCGCGGTCGCCGCCGATCCATGAGCCGATGCGCAGGAAGGACGGCACGTCGATGCCCGCCCAATCGCCGTCGATCTGGCCGATCAGCTCCTCGATGTCGGTATAGACCTGGGGCAGCTCGCGCAGGAACGTGTAGTCGTAGTAGGACAGCGCATTGACGACCTCGTCGATCACCCGCAGCCGGCTGTTGCGGATGATGCTGGTCTGCCACAGCGTCAGCACCGCCCGACGCAGCGCCTTGCGGTTGGCCCTGAGCTCGTCGGGCGCGAATTTCACGCGGTCGCGCTGGTCGAGCAGCTCGGCGATCTCGATCTCGCGGTCGATCGCGCTCTTGCGGCGGATCTCCGTGGGATGCGCGGTCAGCACGGGCATGCAGAACGCCTTGTCGAAGAACGCCTGCAGGCGCGCGCGCGGCACGCCGGTTTCCTTCACCTTGGCGAAGGCGTAGGCCAGCGTGCCCGGTCGCGCCGGCGCCTTCATCATGGCGTAGGCCCGCGTGCGCCTCACATGGTGCTGGTCCTCGGCGATGTTCGAGAGGTGCGAGAAGTGGCCGAACGCCCGGATGATGCGGACCGCCTGGGCGATCGGCAGGGCGGCGATGATCTCCTGCAACTCCTGGCGGGCGGCATCCTCGGCATTGCGATGAAACCGGAGCGCCGTCCGGCGGATGCGCTCGACCAGGTCGAAGGTCTGTCCGCCGTCCTGGGCCCGGATGGTCTCGCCCAGGATGCGTCCCAGCAGGCGGACGTCATAGCGGAGCGGCGTGTCCTTGTCGTCGGCGTCGAGGGGCGATGGCGTGTCCACGACGCGGGAAGTTGCGCCGATTCATGCCCCGAGGCAATTGCAGGCGTCGCGGCGCAGCCTTCGCCGATCCGCGCCCTGCCGCATGATCGTGTCGCGGTGCACGCCCAGCAGCGCTCGACGGCACGGATTGAGATGCCAGTCAGAGTGGCGACGATTTCGACTTGCTTGTCATTGGAGAGACGGCCGACCGTTCATGACGGGTCCGGCCTTCCGTGCCCCGCTGGCAAGCGGAGTCCCCAACGTCTATATTGAGCCTGAGGCGGCGCGTCACCGACACCGAGAAGAAGTCCGGCGCGCTCGATTGAATCTGGGACAGTCAATTAGCCAGCTTCGGACGGATTTAGAACGTGGGCAGGGTCTTGCTCTTGTTGGCTCTGGCGCCATGCCTGGGTGGGTGCAGCATCGCTGTCGTGGCGGGCGATGTAGCCTTTAGAAAAGCCTACCGAGATCCGCACGAAAAAGCCGAATTCATCGAGGAATTCAATAAGCAGAACGCGGAGCGGGCGAAAGCGGGCCTTCCGCCTCTCGACTTCTGCGCTGAAGTCTACCGGACCCAGCAGCGTTGGTACCACTGGGACGGCAGCTGCGGTCGGGATGCGCCGAAAGCGACTGCGCAACCCAAGCCTGCGACTTAGGACACAGGCCCTCCAATTCGGACAGCACCTGCCGGTTGCTTTTGCTGGGCGCGCGCCACCGAGCGCTTGATTACAAGCGCGTGAGTGGCGCGCGCCCAGCACGCCGCTAGAGCTTCAGTTCGGGAACCTCGATCCAGCGCTTCTCGGCGACGCTGCGGTAGGCGAGGTCGGCGAGCTGCACCGCCTTGGCGCCCTCGACCAAGGTCGGCAGGTAGGGCGCGTCCTCCCCGACGTGCCGCAGGAATATTTCCCAGCACTGGCGGAAGGGAGTCTTGGCCGGCGCGTCGGGCACTTCCTGCCAGTGGGCCATCAGGTCGACTCCGCCGGGCGTGGCCGCCGCTGTGAACGCTTCCGGGGTCGTGGCCGCCGACTGCGTGAAGCAGCGGAAGCGGCCGGCCACTGCCGAGCCCGCGGTGCCGTCGATCTGCACCACCATGGTGTCGTCGCGCCGCGGGCGGGTGGCCCAGCTGTTGGTGATCACGCCGATCGCTCCGCCCTTCAGGCGCAGCAGCGCGTAGTTGGTGTCCTCGGCATCGACGGTGTAGCGGCGGCCCGCTTCGTCGACCCGCTCCGGGATCGCCGTGCTCATCAGCGCGCAGACGTCGGTGACCGGCCCCACCAGGCGATCGAGCATATAGCCCCAGTGCGCCATCATATCGAGCGCCAGCCCGCCGCCGTCGGACTTCCTGTAGTTCCAGCTCGGCCGCTGGCACTCCTGCTGCGTGCCGTCGAAGATCCACGAGCCGGCATCGATCTTGACCGACAGGATGCGGCCGAAGAACCCGGACTTGGCGATCTCCAGGAGCCTAGCGAAGCCCGGCAGGAAGAGCTTGTCCTGGATCACGCCGTGCTTGAGGCCGGCGCGGGCGCACAGGCGGGCGAGCTCCATCGCCTCCTCGACGGTCGGCGCCGTCGGCTTCTCGATGTGGATGTGCTTGCCCGCGGCGATTGCCTGGCGGACGCGCCTCGGCCGATCGCCGGTGGCGGCGCAATCCATGAACACCTTGTCCGGCCCGGCGAACGCCTCCTCGAGGTTGGTGGTCCAGCGCAGGTTGCCGTGGGCAGCCGCCAGCGCACCCACCCGTTTCGCGTCGCGGCCGACCAGCAGCAGGTCGGGGATCAGGCGGTCGCCGTTGCTGAGCGGCAGCCCGCCCTCCGCCGCGATGGCCAGGAGATGGGCCATGTGCTGGGTGGTGCCCATGCGGCCGGTCGCGCCGTTGATGATGATGCCCAGTCGAATGTCCGCCATGTCTGTCCGCTCCGAAGGTGTCTTCGGTCTAGCATGAGAACCCAGGACATGCTGCCATCGCCCGTTCGTGCAGGGAGAGACGACCGTGACCGACCCATCGAGCAGGTACCGCTTCCTGCTGATCAACGCCTTCAGCCTGGCGCCCGGCAGCGGCTTCGAGCTCCGCTCGTTCACCGGCCCCAAGGAAACGCAGGTCTACAATTACGAGGACCTCAAGCCCTTCCTCGCCGGCATCGACTGGGACCTGCATCCCGGCGCGCGGGCCACCCATGGCAACTTTCCGGTGACGACCAAGGAAGCGTTCATGTCGGTTGGCAACAACCGCCTGCCGCTGGTGCGCGAGGCCTGCGCCAGCGGCAAGTACAACGCCATCGTGCTGCTGGGTGGCGGCGATCCCGGCTACATGGAAGCGCGCGAGATCGGCCACCAGTATCGCATCCCCGTCACCTCGTCGGCCCACGCGCAGATGCACATCGCCGGCCTGCTCGGCAGCAAGTTCAGCATCGTCGACATCGCCGAAACGCATAACATGCAGATGTATCATCTGGCCGTGCAGTACCGCATGACCGAGCGTTGCGCGTCGATCCGCAACGTCAATTTCCCGTTGCCCAGCCCGAACCATCCCGACGACCGGCCGATCGAGGCCGAGCGCAATCGAGCCGTGCAGAGCGGCACGTCGGACATGCTCGAAGCGGCGGTCAGGGAATCCATCGCGGCCATCGAGGAAGACGGCGCCGACGTGATCATGCTCGGCTGCTCGGCCGCCTTCTGGATGCAGCCGCTGTTGCAGAAGCGCCTGCAGGAGATCGGCTGGGACGTACCTGTCCTGGAAGGGGCACGCTCGGCCATCGTGGTCGCCAAGATGCTGGTCGATCTCGGCCACGACGCCAGCGGATTGGCGTTCCCCAGCGAAAGGCCCGCCAAATGGCGGCGCCGGAAAGTGTTCTAGTGTCATGATGCAAAAATTCGCCGGCCTTGTCGTCAGCCTTCCACCCGCTCAATCGTGTCATCCCGAACGAAGCGAGGGACCTTCCACTGCGTCGAAGGTCCCTCGCTACGCTCGGGATGACACACGCTCCGGAAGCAACAGACATAGCTCGTCCCATGAACTTCAGGATCAGGACAGCAGAAAATGATCGACCGGCGCAGGCTCCTGGCATCGGGCGCGGGGCTTCTGGCGGCAGGTCCAGCCGTCGTCCGTGCCCAGGCGAAATATCCGTCGGACGCGATCAAGATCGTCGTGCCGCGTGCGCCAGGCGGCGGCACCGACATCCTGGTGCGGCTGATCTCACCGGGCCTGGAGAAGAAGCTCGGCGTGCCGATCATCGTCGACAACCGTCCCGACGCCAGCGCCGTGGTGGGCGCCATCGTGGTCGCAAAGGCCAGGCCCGACGGGCTCACCCTGCTCGCCACCGACAATGCCTTCTACCAGAACCCGGCGATCCTCGAATCGCTGCCCTACGACACGATCAAGGATTTCAGCGCCATCACCATGATGGCCAAAGGACCCGTCGTCCTGATCGTGCATCCCGACATTCCGGCCAGGACCCTGCCGGAGTTGATCGCGCTCGCGAAAAAGCAGCCGCTCACCTTCGCCTCGGGCGGCATTGGCGCATCGACGCACCTGGTGGGCGTCATGCTCAACCTGCGGGCCGGCACCAGCATCACCCACGTGCCGTTCAAGGGCTCGGGACCGGCCCTGATCGCCCTGCTGGGCGGCCACGTCGCGATGGACTTCGGCGGCATCAGCTCCGCCCTCCCCTACATCAAGGACGGCAAGGTGCGGGCGATCGCGGTGACCGGCGAGCACCGCGATTCCAACCTGCCCGACGTGCCGACATTCCGGGAAAGCGGCCTGACAGGCGCCGACGTCGAGAGCATCTGGGGCCTGCATGCCCCGGCGGGCACGCCGATCGACGTGCGACGGGCGGTGCGCGCCGCCGTCGCCGAGATATTGCGCGATCCTGCCACCGTGCCGAAGCTCACGGAGCGCGGCTACGAGGCGATCGCCAACACGCCCGAAGAGCACCAGGCCCAGACCGAGGCGCTGGTCGCCCAGTGGATAGAGATCGGCAAAAAGGTCAATCTCAAGGAATAGGCCGGGAGGTTCTCGCCATGGACACGTCGACCGAGCTGGGCAGCGCCCTGGACCGCGACATCGCTGCGCTCAAGGCGAGGGCCGCCGACTACGGCGCACGCCACAAGGTGATCGACAGGATCGCCTGGCCCAACGGCGTGCGCATCGCGGTGAATTTCACCGCCGACTTCGACACCATGCTGCTGCGCCGGCTGTTGAACGAGCCGCCGCAGCAGCTCGCCAAGGGCGAGTTCGGCGGCCGCGTCGGCATCTGGCGGCTGATCGAGCTGTTCGACAGCCACAGGATCAAGGCGACGATCTTCACGCCCGGACGCATTTGCGAGCTCTACCCCGAGTCGCTGCGCGCGGCGGCGAGGAGCGGCCACGAGATCGCCGACCACATGTGGGAGCATCGGGTGCCCAAGGAGCCCGAACTCGAGCGCGACCACCTGCAGAAGACCATCGCGGCGATCGAGAAGACCGTGGGCAAGAAGCCCGTCGGCACGCGCAGCACCCACAGCCGCGAACTGCTGCTCGAGCACGGCTACATCTACACCTCCGAAGACTCGATGGATCACCGGCCGAACTGGCTCGCGGCGCCTGACGGCTCGCGGCCGATCCTCAACCTGCCGTTCCATTATGCCATCGACGACGCGATGTTCTTCAGCTTCGCCTGGCTCGGCAGCGACAACAGCGCCCAGCGCATGATGGATCCCGACCATGTCGAGGAGCTGTGGTGGCGCATGTTCGAGCAGTGCTATCGCGACGGCGGCTACATGAACGTCTGCATGCACCCGTTCGTGTCGGGACGTGCGCTGCGCATCGCCATGCTCGACCGGCTGATCAGCCGCATGAAGGCGCTGCCCGGCGTCTGGTTCCCGAGCTGCGAGGACGTTGCCCGCCACATTATCGGGAGCCGCTGATGCCGTGGAAGGAGCGCTACACGATCAGCGACGAGAAGGGCATTCTCGACGCCGACATAAAGTGGCCCGGCGGCACGCGGTGCTGCTTTCGCGTCGTGGTCGATCTCAGCCCGGCTTGCGGGCCCGACGGCATCAAGCCCGAGGACCTGACCACGCCCGATGCCTACTACGGCATGAACGGCGGGCTGGACGCCCTGGTCGGCGTGCTCGACCGCTACGGGCTGAAGGCGACGTTCGCCGTACCGGCGGTGATCGCCGAGGTGCAGGCCGACAAGCTCCGACGGCTCGCACGTGACGGCCACGAGATCGCCGCGCACGGCTTCAAGCATGAGGACGTCAGCGCCTTGTCGAAGGACGAGGAGCAAGCCCGGCTGGCGCGCACGACCGCCATCATCGAGCGAATCGCCGGCAAGCGCCCGGCCGGCTGGTTCTCGCTCGCCCGTCCCGGCGACAAGTTCGCCGGCGGCGCCGTCAGCCCGCATACCATCGATCTGCTGCTGGACGGCGGCTACGAGTATTTCGGCAACGGCCTCGCCGACGATGCGCCGCACTACTGGGTGTCGGACTTCGCGAGCCGCCGCGCCATTCTCGCCCTGCCCTACTACTATCACTTCGACGACCAGTTCTTCCTGCTGTTCCCGCGCAAGGGAACCGGGCTGGAGAACCCCGACTCGCTCCATCGCAACTGGAAGGCCGAGCTGGACGCCCAGTACAAGCGCGGCCGGCACTTCTCGATGGTGCTGCATCCGCATGCCATCGCCTGGCCCAACCGGCTGCACATGCTCGAGCAGTTTCTCGACCATGCGCGGAGCCTGCCGGAGCTGTGGTACGCCACCAGCGTCGACTGCGCGCGCCACTGGACGGCGACGTTCCCCGCCGCCACCCACCTCAAGCTCGAACCGTCGATCTGGCAGGACTATCCGGGCAGCCTCAGCTGACACGACCACGTGATAGGTCGTGCCTTGCGCCGACGACGCGAGTGTCTAGTGTCGCGCCCGAATGCAGGATTCCGACGGTAGAAATCTGCTCGACGACTGGGCCAGCGTGCCGCAGCGGCTGCGCGCCGGATTGCCCCTGCCGGAGCCGTGGGAAAGCCGATTCGGTGCGTTGCGCCCGCTGCCCCCGGTGGGCTGCCTGACGATCGGCCAGCTTGGCCAGTCGCTCGACGGCCGCATCGCCACCGAAGCCGGCCGCGCCCAGTTCATCAACGGCACGCAGGGCCTCACCCATCTCCATCGCCTGCGCGCGCTGGTCGATGCCGTGGTGGTAGGCGCCGGCACGGTGCGTGCCGATGACCCGCAGCTCACGGTGCGGCACTGCACGGGCCCAAATCCCGTGCGCGTGGTGATCGACCCGAGCGGCTGCCTGCCCGCCTCTGCCCGGCTATTCGCCGAGGACGGCGTGCCGCGTCTCGCCATCCTGCGGCGCGACGCCAGCGAGCCGGCGGCGCCCGGTGTCGAGGCGGTCCGGCTCTCCGACACGGACGGCGTGTTCGCACCGGCCGACATCCTCGCCGTCCTGGCGGCACGCGGCCTGCGGCGCGTGCTGATCGAGGGCGGGGCGGCCACGCTGTCGCGCTTCGTTGCCGCCGGCGCACTCGATCGCCTGCATGTCGTGGTGGCGCCAGTGATCCTGGGTGACGGCTTGCCGGGCCTGCGCTTGCCGCCGCTCGGCCATCGCGACGCCGCACGCCGCGTGCCGATGCGTGCCCACCTGATGGGCGAGGAAGTGCTGCTCGACTGCGACCTGTCAGGGCAGTCGATCCAGGATCTCCGCGAACCGCGCGCCTGACGCCTGCCAGCTCGGCAAAGCCCGGGCCGCCTCGCGCGCACCCGATGCCAACTGCTGCCGCAACGCCTGCTCGCCGATCAGCGCGCGCAAGGCCCGTGCGAGCGCCGCGACGTCGCCCGGCGGCACCAGGCGGCCGGCCGAAGGCGGCACGACTTCGGGGATCGCCCCGCCGGTCGTGCCGATCACCGGCAGGCCGCACGCAAGGGCCTCGGCATAGGCCATGCCATAGCCTTCATAGACCGAGGCGAGCACGAACAGGTCGGCATGCTGGTGGAGTGTCGCCAACCGCTCGGGGGGCACGGCGCCGACGCAGGCGACGCGCTGCTGCAGGCCGTGCCGGGCGATCGCCGCGTCGAGTCGCGCGACCGCGGCCGGATCGCGCTGGCGATCGCCGGCGATGGTGAGATGCCACGACAGGTCCGCGATCGCGGCCAGCGCCTCGACCAGCGTCTCGAAGCCCTTGCGCGTGCCGATCGCCGCGACCGAAAGGAGCTGAACGACCGAGCCGTCGCCGCCCGTGGCGAAGGGCATGCGGTCGGTGCCCGGCACGACGACGTCGAGCCTCTCGGGCGGCACGGCGAAGTCGCGCCGCAACAAGTCGGCCGTCGTGCGGCTGGTCGCGATCACGCGTGTCGCGGCGGCCAGCGCCAGCCGCTCGCTGGCAGCGAGGTTCGCCGTCTGCGTCTCGGTCAGCCCGCTTTCGAGCGCGAGCGGATGATGGACCAACGCCACCACGGGCCGGCGCGCGGCGAGCATGCGCGCGGCCTCGGGCAGCACTCCGAAGGCCAGGCCGTCGACCACGATCGGCCCGTCGCCCGGCAGGGCCTGCAACCGAGCCATCGCGGCCGCGCGCCGAGCCGCATCGGGCCAGGGAAACCCCTCACCCAGTCCAACCGGATCGACCATCCAGCCGCACCGCTGCAACTCGGCGATGATTCGGCGATCATAGGCATAGCCGCCGGTCAGGGTCGCGACGTCGCCGGGAATGGCAAAGGCGAGCCGTTTCACCCGATCGGCGCCTCGTACCAGGCGCGCGCGACATGGGATTCGGAGACCGTGACGCGGATCGCCGAAAGGTCGTGCGAGGCGCGGCCGAGCCGGCCTGCCCGGGCCGCGGCGGCGAGGCCGTCGTGCACGTGCCGGGTGATGAACTCGGTCGTGGTGTTTCGGCCGGCGAAGGCCTCCACCGTATCGAGGTTCTTGTAGTTGAGCGGCGCCAGGATCTCCTTCAGCGCCTCGTGCGCGCGACCGATATCGATCACGATGCCGTTGACGTCGAGCGTCTCGGCAAGGAATGCGGCATCGATCACGAAGGTGGCGCCATGCAGCGCCTGCGCCGGCCCGAACACGTTTCCCTTGAACGAATGGGCGATCATGATGTGGTCGCGGACTTCAACTGCGTACACCGGCGCTCTCCTCGTAGTCGATCCTCTGGCACAACAGGCCGCTGCGCGACGCCAGGATTCGCGGCAGTTCGGACGGCAGCGAGTCGAAGGCGACCGCGGGCTCGAGCAGCGCATCGAGCCGATCGTCCTTCAACAGTTCCAAGGCATGCAGCAGGCGGCGGCGGTGCGTCCAGTCACGACGGTGCGATGGCGCCACTTTGCCGACCTGGCTGGCGATCAGTCGCAGCCGGCGACTGTGGAAGGCGCCGCCCAGCGGCACGGCGACCTCGCCTGCGCCATACCAGGAGAGCTCGAGCACCGTCGCCTCCTCGCCGGCCAGAGACAGCGCAGTCGCAAGACCGGCAGCACTGGCGCTGGCATGGACGACCAGGACACCTTCGCCCGGCGCGTCAGCGGGCCGGGCGAAGCCCAGTCCAAGCGCCGCCGCCAGCCTTGCCCTCCGTTCGTCGATGTCGACCAGCACGACGTCGGCTCCGGCCAGCCGTCGCAGCAGATAGCCGGTCAGCGACCCGACCACGCCCGCGCCGACGACGCAGACGCGGCCGAACGGGCCCGCACCCGCATCCCACACCGCATTGAGCGCCGTCTCCATATTGGCGGCGAGCACCGCGCGAACGGCCGGCACGCCATCCGGGACCGCAAGGGCCGCCTCGGCGGGCAGGTCGAAGCGCGTCTGGTGGGGATGGAGCGCAAACACGGTGCGGCCTATCGTGCCGGCCGGCCCCCGCTCGATCGTACCGACCGTGGCGTAGCCGTATTTCACCGGGAAGGGAAAGTCGCCGGCCATGAAGGGCGCGCGCATGCGCTGGAACTCCGACGGCGGGACGCGTCCGGCCGCGATCAGCGCCTCGGTGCCGCGGCTGATGGCGCCGTGCAGGGCGCGCACCCGCACGTCCCCCTCGGCCAACGGCCCAAGTTGATCGTCCCGGATCTCGGCCCGGCCCGGGCCGACATACCAGAGCGCCCGGCTTGGCGGACTCAAGGCGATGTGATCGCGACGATCATGCCATAGGCTATCATGGGCGCTCCGCGGAGCGCATGTCCTGACCGTCTTTCATCGCCGCCTGTTGTTTTGTGTCCTGGCGGTGTCGTCGATCGCAGGCCTGCTGGCGCTCGCCGCTCGGACATTGTCGCCGGGCGGCCTCGATGGCCTCGATCTGCTGCTGCTCGTCCTGTTCGCATTGACCACGCCATGGTTCGTGGTCGGTTTCTGGAACGCTGCCATCGGCTTCGTCGTGATGCGCCTCGCCCGCGATCCGATCGCCGCCGTGATCCCGCAGGCTGTCACGCGGCTCGCCGCCCACGAGATCGCCGTCTCGACCGCGATCGTGCTGTGCGTGCGCAACGAGCAGCCCGACCGCGTGGCCCGTAACCTCGGCGTGATGATGGACGACCTCGTAAGAGCCGGCTGTGCCCCGCGGTTCCACGTCTACGTGCTGAGCGACACCAGCCGTCCGGAGATCGTGGCCGCGGAGCGCGCAACCTTCGCCAACCTGCAGCGCGCCTGGGATGGCCGGGTCGGCCTGACCTATCGCCGCCGAGAAGCCAACACCGGCTTCAAGGCCGGCAATATCCGCGACTTCCTCGAGCGCTGGGGCGAGCAGCACGAGCTGATGGTGACGCTCGATGCCGACAGCTTCATGACGGCGGCGGCGCTGGTGCGGCTGGTCGGCGTGATGCAGGCCAATCCGCGGCTCGGCATCCTGCAAGGGCTGGTGGTCGGCATGCCCACGACCAGCGCCTTCGCCCGCACCTTCCAGTTCGGCATGCGTCTGGGCATGCGCTCGTGGACGATCGGCAGCGCCTGGTGGCAGGCCGACTGCGGGCCCTATTGGGGCCACAACGCCGCGATCCGCATCGCGCCCTTCGCGCAGCATTGCGCGATTGCCCCGTTGCCGGGCCACGGCATCCTGCGCGGTCCTGTGCTCAGTCACGACCAGATCGAGGCTGCCCTGATGCGCAGTGCGGGCTACGACGTGCGGGTGCTGGCCGAGGAAGACCTCGGCTGGGAGGAGAACCCGCCCACCCTGCCGGAATTCCTGCGCCGCGATCAGCGCTGGCTGCAGGGCACGCTGCAGTATGCCTTCTTCATCGCGCGGCCTGGCCTTAAGCCGACCAGCCGCTTCCAGCTGTTCTTCGCCATGCTGATGTTCCTGGGCTCGCCCGCCTGGATCGGGTTGCTGCTGGCCGGCACCCTGGCGCTCGCGACGGCGCCCAGCCCCGCCGCCGTCATCGAGCCCGCCGCCGGCACCGCCCTGCTCGTTGCCGTGCTCTTCATGTGGTTCTCGGCCAAGATCGCCACCGTGATCGACGTGCTCGCCCGGCCGGCGCTGCGCCGCGGTTTCGGCGGTCCGCTGCGCTTTCTCGCCAGTGTCGTCGTCGAGACCGGCTTCTTCCTGCTGCTGTCGCCCATCATGTGGGTGTGCCACACGCTGTTCTTTGCCGGCCTGCCGTTTGGCCGCACCATCGGGTGGATCGGCCAGACGCGCGAGGACCATCGCGTCTCCTGGCGCGACGCGTTCCGTCAGCTTTGGCCGCAGACCTTGCTCGGCCTCGCCTGCCTTGCGCTCGTCGGCGCCCTGCAGCCGCTTGCCTTGCCATGGCTGTTCGTCCTGCTGGCCGGCGGGCCGGCGCTCGCGGTGCCGCTCGCCGTGATCAGCTCATGGCCGCGGGTGGGTCGAATCATGGTGCGGCTCGGCATCGGCCGCTTGCCGGAGGAGACCGAGCCCCCGGAACCGCTCAAGCGCCTGCGCCTGCCGGCGCTGGAGTGACGGCGATG
>CAZHQA010000081.1:14726-18201 GCA_964533955.1 uncultured Reyranella sp.
CTCTCCGAGGCCTTCATCGCGGCGAGCCGCGACGCGCCCGGCTGGCAGGGCGAAGCGTGGCCGGTCTCGGCAGAGGTCGAGGTCACGACGCTCGATGGCCTGATCACCGCGCATGGTCGGCCTGATTTCCTCAAGCTCGACATCGAAGGCTTCGAAGCCGAGGCGCTCGCCGGGCTGACGCAGCCGGTCGCTGCGCTGTCGTTCGAGTTCACGACCATCCAGCGCTCCGTGGCACAGGCCTGCCTCGCCCGCTGCACGGCGCTGGGCTTCGTCCGCTTCAATGCAGCGCTGGGCGAGAGCCAGCAGCTCGGCGAATGGCAGGATGCCGCTGCAATGGCCCATTGGCTCGACACCTTGCCGCACGACGCCAATTCCGGCGACGTCTACGCCGCGCGGTAGGACGCACGCTCAGCTCGGGCTGGGGACGTGCGCTTCCTTGATGACCTCGCGCCAGCGTACGATCTCCTCGGCGAGGAACTTGCCGTAGGCGTCGGGCGTGCCGCCGACCGGCAGGAAGCCGAGGTCCAGCAGCCTCTGACGCATCGTTTCATCCTGGAACACCTGGTTCACGCCGGCATTGATCCTGGCGATGACCGCCGCCGGCGTGCCCGTCGGAGCGACGAGGCCGAACGGCGTCGTCGCCTCGAGGCCGGCCAGGCCAGCCTCCGCCATGGTTGGAGTGTCGGGCAGGAGCTTGAAGCGTTCGATGCTGCCGATGCCAAGGCCCCGCAGCTTGCCTGCCTTCACCATGGCGGCACCCGGCACGACAACGTCCGTGAACAGGGGCACCGTTCCCGCCATGACGTCGCGCATGGCGTCCGAACTGCCTTTGTAGGCGACATGCTCCATCGGCAGGCCGCTCTTCAGCCGGATCATCTCGCCCCACAAATGCACCGAGCTGCCGGTTCCGACCGAAGCATAGGGGATCGGCGCCTTGGTGGTCTTCGCCCACGCGAGCAGTTCGCTCACCGTCTTGTAGGGTGCGTCCATGCTGCAGGAGAACAGCATCGGCATGTCGACCGTTCGCACGATCGGCACGAAGTCCTTGTTGGTGTCGTAGGGCAGCTTGTCGTCGAAGGCGACGTTGGTCGAAAAGGTCGCCGGCGCGCAGAGCAGCGTGTAGCCGTCGGCCGGCGCCTTGGCGACCGCCTCGGTGCCGATGATGGTGCGGCCGCCCGCCTTGTTGTCGATCAGGACCTGTTGTCCGAACAGTCGCGCCAGTCCTTCCGCGATCAGCCGCGTACTGGTGTCGGTCGAGCCGCCCGGGGTGAACGGCACGACGATGCGAACGGGCCGTGACGGCCACGCCTCTGCTCGCACAGCGGTCGCAAGCAAGCTGGCAGTCGATGTCGCCACCAACCCCTTCACCAGTGCACGTCGATTCATCCTCGCCCTTCCCGTTTCGCTCCCGGTCATTTTCGGTCGTACACCACGTCTGCCATCCCGTATACGAATCGCCTGGAGCAAGTTTCGCACGCGGTTGGGAGATCCGAAGCATGACGAGCATGACGGAGATGATGCGCGGACCGCTGCCGGTCTGTGCGCCGCTGGTGCTGGACCCGATGATGGCGCGGATGGCGCAGAAGGCCGGCCACAAGGCCCTCTATCTAGGCGGCGGCGCCATGGGCTACCAGCGGGTCTATCTGGAGGCCAATCTGACGCTGACGGAGATGGCGCAGACCGCCGTCGAAATCCGCACCGTGTGCGACCTGCCGCTGATCTTCGATGCCGCCGCCGGCTGGGGCGATCCCATGCACATGCATCGCACGATGGGCATGGCCGAGGCGGCGGGCTTTGCCGCGATCGAGATCGAGGACCAGATCCTGCCCAAGCGCGCCCACCATCACATCGGGATCGACCACATGGTGCCGATGGACGTGATGGTCGACAAAGTGACGGAGGCCGTGCGGGCGCGGCGCAATCCCGACCTGCACATCATCGCCCGCACCATTGCGACACGCTCGGTCGGCATGGAGGATGCGGTGCGCCGCTGCGCGGCCTACCACGCCGCCGGCGCCGATTCGCTGCTGGTGCTGCCCTACACTCAGGAAGCGGTCCGCTTTTTCGGCGAACGGTTGCCGCATCCCCTGGTGACGATCCTCAAGCCCGGCGGTCTCGCCTCGCTCGACATGAGCCTCGAGGACCTCGCGGCCTGCGGCTTCAAGCTGCTGATCGATCCCGCGACGCCGGCCCTTGCCGCCTACGAGGCCATGAAGAAGGTCTATGCCGAGCTGGCCCAACCCGGCTTTGCCATCCGCTCGCGCCCGCAGGAGGATTTCGCGCGCCTGCAGAAGGAGCAGCAGGCGTCGATCGACATGGACAAGTTGATCGAGATCGAGCGCCGCACGACCGAGAAACCCGCTTAGCCGGTTCCGTCGTCCCGACGGGACTACCACTCCAGCCGGTACACTCGTTTGGCCGTGCCGCTGAACAAGGCCTCCTTCTCGTCCGCCGACGCGCCAGCGGCGATGCGCTTGAGCGCGTTGAACAACCCGGCATAGCCGATGCCCATCTTCTCGACCGGAAAGTTGCTCTCGACCATGCAGCGATCGGCGCCGAACAGCTCGAGGCAAGTGCCGGCATAGGGCCGCCAGGCATCGGCGAGCTCCTGCGACGTCGGCGGCCTGGGCAGATGGAGATAGTCGACGGCGGCGAGCCGCATCATCAGCCCGCCGATCTTGACCGTCACGTTCGGGCATTTGGCGAGCTCGGTCATGCTCGCCTTCCATTGGGCGAAGATCTCGTCCTTCTTGCCGGCCCAGCGGCCGTAGCCCAGCACGCCGCCCATGTGGCAGAGCACGATGTTGGCATCGGGAAAGGCGCGCGCCAGCTCCGTCACCTCGTCGACCTGGTGGAAGAAGATCCAGGCGTCGAACGACAGGCCGAGCCTGGTGAGCTGCCTCAGCCCGTCGCGGAACTGCGGGCTGTGATGGACGCCCGGCCCCCGGGCGACATGGCTGTTGCCGATGATCGGATCGTCATCCCACGCCGCGCCAAAGCGGATGCCGCGGAAGCGACCGCCGCCGGCGGCGATCTCGGCCTCGAGCACCGGCGCCACGCGATCGCCCAGGGTGAGGTCGGCATGACCGACGATGCCGGCGCAGACACGGGTCGAACCGTAGATGCCGCTGTCGCTCATGGCGGCGAGACCGGCGCAGAACTCGACCTCGCCGACCGGCTTCATCTCCTGTGGCCCCCTGGCGCGGTACATCGCACGGCATTCCTCGAACACGGTGGCGACGATCTTGTGGCCAGTGTTCAGGTCGGCCAGCAGGTCATCCAGCAGGTAGCGATAGCCCGGCATGTCCCAGATGTGATGATGGGTGTCGACGATCGCGAGATCTGGATCGAGGATCGGCTCGGGGTCGGCCTTGGCGTGCCAGGCCGGGTCGGGCCTGAAGATCCGCCCGAACTGGGTGGGCTTGCGGTCGCCGCCGAACAGGCCGCCGAGAGAGGTGTCGTTCGCCATCGCGTT
>CAZHQA010000082.1:0-17959 GCA_964533955.1 uncultured Reyranella sp.
GTTCTCGGCCCAGGTGATCACCGTGCGCGGCGACATCACGGTCGAGATGTCGCCGGCGATGAAGCCTGCGCGTGTGAGGTCGGCCAGCGCCACCATGGCGGAGATGATCTTGCGACCATCGTCGGTGTCGTATTGCGGCGTCTTGGCCGCGACGATGTTCACTTCCTGGTCGTGCGGCAGGTAGTTCAGCGTGGTCACGATCGACCAGCGGTCCATCTGGCCCTGGTTGATCTGCTGCGTGCCGTGATAGAGGCCGGTCGTATCGCCGAGGCCGACCGTGTTGGCGGTCGAGAACAGGCGGAATGACGGGTGCGGATGGATCACCTTGTTCTGGTCGAGCAGGGTGAGCTTGCCGTCGACCTCGAGCACGCGCTGGATCACGAACATGACGTCGGCACGGCCGGCGTCATATTCGTCGAACACCAGCGCGGTCGGATTCTGCAGCGCCCATGGCAGGATGCCTTCGCGGAATTCGGTGACCTGCTTGCCGTCGCGCAGCACGATCGCGTCCTTGCCGATCAGGTCGATACGGCTGATGTGGCTGTCGAGGTTGACGCGCAGGCAGGGCCAGTTCAGCCGGGCAGCGACCTGCTCGATGTGCGTCGACTTGCCCGTGCCGTGATAGCCTTGGACCATGACGCGCCGGTTGAACGCGAAGCCGGCGAGGATCGCCATCGTGGTGTCATGATCGAAAAGGTAGGCGTCATCGACCGGCGGCACGTGCTCGGTGGCGGCGCTGAAGGCCGGCACTTCCATATCGGTGTCGATGCCGAAAAGCTGGCGGGCGGAAACCTTGATATCCGGCATGCCCGAGACATTCTGGCGGGCAGCGGTCGTCGTGGAAGCCATCACATGTCCTACAAAACAAAACCCGCCAAATTGCGGGCTTAATCAATGATCGCAGGCCGTTTTGTGCACCGCAAGCGACCAATTGCCGTGGCTGCCCTGAACAGGGCTAATCACTCCACCGGCAGGTGCTCCGAGGCTCGCAGGGTGGAATATGCGGCGTTGATATCCTTGAGCTTTTCTTCGGCCTCGCGGGCGCCCCCGTTGGCGTCGGGATGGTGCAGTTTGACCAGTTCCTTGTAACGAGATTTCACGTCCGCCTGGGTCAGCGGCCATGAAAGTTCAAGCACACCCAAGGCGTTGCGTTCGGCGGGGGTCAGTTGCTCGCTGCCATCCATCTTGGGCGCCGGCCGCTCATTGAGGCCGGCCTCTTCGCTCAGCCCCAGTGGGTCATGGATCTGCGGTCCGCCGCTGCGCCGTCCGCCCAGTGGCCACACCGGACGGCGCCAGATCGTGTCGGCGCGGATGTGACGCTCGATCTCGGTTGAATCGAGGCCCGCGAAGTAGTCCCAATTCTTGTTGTATTCGCGGACATGTTCGAGACAGAACCAGCGGTATTGGTCGAGCTTGTCGCGGGCAAAAGGCGCACGATATTGACCGTGCTCACGACAGCCCGGCGCTTCGCAGACACGCTGATGGAGGGCCGCCTCGTCGACCGTTAGAGGATTGGCGCGCCGTCGAGCCATCCAATTAATATGAGATCTGGCGATTGGCCGAGCAAGAGAGGCAAGCAATGGGTGCCGTAGCAAAGGCGATTGACAACAAGCTCCGGACGCGATTCGCCCCGCGGCGGCTATCGATCGAGGACGAGTCCTCAAAACATCGCGGTCATGCCGGTCATCGTGAAGGCGGCGAGTCGCATTTCAAGGTCGAGATCGTTTCGTCGGACTTCGAAGGTCACAGTCGTGTCGCGCGCCAGCGCCTCGTCTACCAGACCCTGAAGGACGAATTCGCTGCCGGCCTGCATGCGCTCGCACTGACCACGCTCACGCCGGCCGAGGACAACAAGCGATAGGGCCGCCCGCGCCTTGCGCGCTCAGTTGCGGGCAGAAGCCGGCGATTCCCGATAGGTCAACCGTCGAGCTCGATTTCCTTGTTCTTCGCGGCCTCCCGTACCGCTTCGGCATCGGGGCCGGTGTAGAACTGCGGCACCCAGCGCTTGGTGACTTGGCCGTCCGAGGCCCAGGCGTGGCAGTTGTCGACCATATGAGGCTTGCGCTGCGGTCGGCTCGGGTCATGCGGCTTGGGCGGCTTGCCGATCTTGATGCGATGTGCGGTCTGCAATTCCTGGACCTTGCGAGAGCCTGCGGTTTGGAAGGCGGTGGTCGCAACCGGTCCCAGCAATTCGACGATGTGGGTGCAGCCGTGCACGCCGCCCAGCCGCTCGCGCACCGCCTTGTTGAAGCCCGCCCCTATGCGAAGGCCGATCAGCCGCTTGAAGTTGGGCGTTATATCGCCGCAGATGCGGTAGGGCGAACTGTCGGTCACGGCCTCGACATCGACGATGGTGAAGCGATGGTCGAGCGTGAGGCGGATCGACATGTCATGCACGTAGTCGCCGGGCTTGAGCGATCCACGCCATTCGTTGGCATGCTCGTAGGTCTTTTCATCGGTGATATGGCCCTCGATGTCGAATAGCCCGTCCTCGCGATAGAAGCCCTGGCAGGTGACGCGACGCGTATGCAGGTGCTGTCGCCCGACTGGCGGCGAAAGCGGCATGGCAAACCTCGTAACTGGTATTTAGATGTTGGCGGCCTGTATGGCCGCCGGCGGAATGATGCGCAACTCGGCGATGCGCGTGCCCTCACGCTTCAGAATTTCGAACCTGAAGCCATAGAATGCATAAACCTGGCCAACTTCGGGGATGCGCCTCGCTTCGTGCAGCACCAGGCCGGCTATGGTGATGGCCACGTCCTCGGGCAGGTTCCAGCCATATTCCCGATTGAGGTCGTGGATTGGCACGTCGCCCTGGCTTACCAGGCTGCCGTCCTCGCGTTTGGTCACTCCACGCTTGATCGAATCGTGTTCGTCGCGGATGTCGCCGACGATCTCCTCGATGATGTCCTCGAGGGTCACGATACCCTGCAGCACGCCGTACTCGTCGACCACGATGGCGAAATGCTCGTGGCGTGCGCGGAATGCCTGGAGCTGGTCGAACAGGACGGTCGATTGCGGAATGAACCACGGCTTGGTCATGACGTCGGCGATCTTCACGGTTGCCGGCCCGCCGGCAGCCCGTACCGCGCGGAACAGGTCCTTGGCGTGAATCACGCCAACGATGTTGTCCTGCTGACCACGATAGATCGGGATGCGCGTGTAAGGCGCGGCCAGCGCCTGGGCGACGATCCCCTCGGTCGGCTCCTCGGCATCGATCAGCACGACATTGCCGCGATGAGTCATGACATCGCCCACCGTACGATCGCCGAGCTCGAGCACAGAACGCAGCATCGCCTTTTCCGCCGGCGCGTCCTCGTCGATGTGCCCGATGCCATGCAGTTCGATGGCGCCCCGCAGCAATTCGTTGTGTTCCTGCGCGACATGGCTGGTGTCGGTACGCATGCCCACGACCCACAGGAAGAGACGTGAGATCCAGGCGACCGCACGGGCAAGCGGTCCCAGGATGGCAAGCGTGACAGCGATCGAGGGCGCGAGGATCAGCACCACTCGGTCGGCCCGCAGGAGCGCCCAGGTCTTGGGCATCACTTCGGCGAAGACCACCACCATGACGCCGATGATTGCCGTCGCATAGACGATGCCGGCGGCGCCGAAGATCTCCGTCAGGACGGCCGTGGTGAGCGAGGCCGACAGGATATTCACCACGCTGTTGCCCAGCAGCACGGCACTAACCGCCTCGTCCTTGCGGTCGAGCAGCTTGTTCACGAGGCTCGCGCGGCGGTTACCCTGCTGGGCGAGTCGATGCATGCGCGGCCGCGAGGCGCCGGTGATGGCGGTCTCCGCCGCGGACATGTAGGCGCCCAGGGCCAGGCAGAGGAGTACCAATAGCCCGGCAACGAAGAGCGGCAGGTGAAAGTCTATTTGCTTTTCCATTGCGTCTTCAGGCGGCGATCGCCTCGTCGAGCAGGTCCCGCAGCATCCCTTCGTCGACCTCGCGCGTCACGAAGGACTTTCCGATGCCGCGCGCCAGGATGAACGTGAGATTGCCCGCCTGCGCCTTCTTGTCGCCGCGCATGTGCTCGATCAGCTTTGCTGCCGTCCATTGCCGCCGATTGCCGCCGCCAATCGAGCGCAGCCGCACCGGCAGGCCGACCGCGCCGAGATGGTCGCGCACGCGCCGGGCATCGGCCGGCGGACAAAGGCCCAGCTTGGCCGACAGAGCGAACGCCAGCGCCATGCCCGCTCCGACCGCCTCGCCATGCAGCAGATCCGGGCCGAAGCCGGTCTCGGCCTCCAGCGCATGCCCGAAAGTATGGCCAAGATTGAGCAGTGCGCGCATGTCGGTCGTCTCGCGCTCATCGGCGGCGACGACGCGCGCCTTGGCGCGGCAGCTTTGCTCGATCGCGTAGGTGCGCTTGGCGGCATCGCCGTTCAGCAGGTCGGCGGCATTCTGCTCGCACCAGTCGAAAAACGCCGGATCGTCTATCAGCCCGTACTTCACCACCTCGGCATACCCCGCCAGCAGCTCGCGCCGCGGCAGGGTGTCGAGCACGTCGGTGTCGGCCAGCACCAGCCGCGGCTGGTAGAAGGAGCCGACCAGATTCTTGCCGTGGCGTGTGTTGATACCGGTCTTGCCGCCGACCGAGCTGTCGACCTGCGCCAGCAAGGTGGTCGGCAGCTGAATGAAGTCCACGCCACGCAGCAGCACCGAGGCCGCAAAGCCCACCAGATCTCCGACCACGCCACCCCCCAGCGCCACCAGCGTGGTCTTGCGGTCCGGCCGCTGGTCCAGGAGGGCATTCATGAGCTGGCCGAAGGTGTCGAACTCCTTGCTCCGTTCGCCAGCCGCCACGAACAGGATCGAGGCGTCGATGCCAGCCTGCTTGAACGAGTTGAAGACGCGCGCGCCGTAGCGCTCGGCCACGATGTCGTCGCTGACGATGATGACGCGGCGGCGGGCCAGCAGCTTGGTGCTTAGCTCACCCGCGCGATCGATCAGGCCCGGCCCGATCGCAATGTCGTAGCCTCGGCCGGCCAGGTCGACGCGTACCGTGCTGATGCTCATGCCGCTGCTCCTGCCTCCTGCGGCGCCAGATGCTTGCGGAGCGCGTCGATCACCTGCTCGGTGGTGATGTCGGCGGGCTGGGCGGTCGATTCCACGACCAGATCGGCCTCGGCATAGACAGGGTAGCGGTGAGCCATCAGACGGGCCAGGATTTCCCTGGGATCGCCCTGGCTGAGCAGTGGCCGATTGCCGCGTCGCTTGACGCGATCGTGGAGCACGTCGAGGTCGGCGCGCAGCCAGACAGTTAGCGCCCGTTCGCGCATCAGGGAGCGGGTTTCAGGGTCCATGTAGGCGCCGCCGCCGGTCGACAGGACGTGCGGCGGACCCGCCAGCAAGCGCGAGATCACACGTCGCTCGCCGGCACGGAACTCGGCCTCGCCGCGACGCTCGAAGAACTCGGCGATCGTACATCCGGCCGCGCGTTCGATCTCGTCGTCGGCGTCGACGAACGGCAGGCCGAGGCGGCCCGCCAGGCGCTTGCCGATTGCGCTTTTGCCTGCGCCCATCAGTCCGACAAGGGCGATGGTGCGCGGCACGGAAAGGGGGACGAGGGTTTCCATGGCCAAGGGCATGGATGTCGCCCATTCAGCCTGACGATTCAAGCGATTGGCCGGGCCGGCTGCCAGACTGGCCGACGGTGGATGGCGGCAATTGCCGCCCCGGAGGCAGCCGGGTAGTTTGCCCGCGCCGTGCCCCCGTTGTTCCGTTCCCGCTATCATTTCCGCCTGCCCTCCGTCAGGCTCGTGCCGCTGCTCGTCTTCGTCCTGATTTGCCTCGCCGTGGTCGGCTTGGCGGCTCTGGCGATCATCGAACCACGTCCTCAGCTGAAGCATTTCGAGGTGCCGGTCCCCAATGAACGCTTCTCGCGCTAGCGCGGGCTCCTATCGGATGGAATTGCCTGTTCCGTTCGGCCGATTCCAACCGAACGGAATTGGCGCTAGAGCCCGAACCAGCCTCGCGATTGCCGCAGCTATCGTCTTCGCCGCCGCCGCTGCTGCGGGCCAGGTGTTCGACTTCGACAGCCGTCCCACCGGCTTCCTGTCGCAGCAGGCGGGCGGCATGCCGGCCGACGCCTGGAACGGCACGACGCTCGGCACCGCCAAACGTCTGGCCTCCGGCTTGTCGCCGGCACCGCGCAGCCGCGCCTTGCGCGATCTGCAGTTCCGGGTCCTGGTGAGCGAGCTCCGGCCGCCTGCCAACGACGGCAGTGCTGCGCCGAGCCTGTTCGCGCGGCGGGTCGAGCGGCTGGCGGCCATGGGCGAGGGCGAAAACCTGAACGAGATGGTGCGCAATGCCGGCGCCTACGCCGATCCGCCGAGCGCCTCGATAACCGCCAATGCTCTGATGATGGCGGGCGAGAGGGGAGCCGCCTGCAACATCGTGCGCAACTGGGAGCTCGTGCAGCCGTTCTCGCGCCGGGCCGCCGTCGCCTGCCAGCTCGTCGCTGGCGACAATGCCGCGGCGCTTGCCGCGGTCGCGCCGCTGCGCGGCAGCGATCCGGGCTTGGCTGCGCTGGTGCAGGTCGCGGCAGGCGGCCAGTCGGCCGCGTCTGCACCGGCCGGCCCGCTCGACGGGCCAGCCATGGTGCTGCTTGACCTCGCGCACGTGCCGCCACCGCCGGCGGCCTTGCAGTCGACGCAGCCGCCGATCATGCGCGCCCTGGTCGGCCAGCGCAGCCTGCCGATCGCGACGAGGATCGACGTCGCCGAGCGCGCCGAGGCGCTGGCGATCATCGAGGCGACCCGGCTGGGCGACCTCTACGTCGAGGCCGTCAAGGAGCACGCCAATCTGCCGCCCGCGATGGCCCGACGCGCCCAGCTCGTCTACCTGGCGCGCAACGTCACAAACGCGCAGGAGATCATGAACTCGGTCACCGTGGTGTACAGCGAGGCGCGCGGCAATCCCATGTTCCCGACCATCGCGCGGGCAAGCGCCTTCGGCTTGCTGAACCTGCCGCCCAAGCCCGAGTACGCCAACGTGGCGCAGGAGGCGGTCCGGGGGTTCCTTCTTTTGGGCGACAAGCGCCGCACCGAGGCCTGGATCAAGCTGGCGATCACGGCGGCGCTCAACAATTCCCGGGCGCTCAACGCGCTCGACCGCCTTATGCCGCTCGCCGCCGTGGCCGGCATCGACAGCCCCAAGCGCCTGCCGCCCGGCGAGGTCAATCGCTGGTACGAGGTGATGCGTCAGGACGACGCCAGGGCGGCTCCTCTGCGCGGCAACCTGCTGCTCGAACTGTTTCGCGCCACCGGCATCTACGTGCCGGCGCGCAGCACCGACCTGCCCGAAGCGCCGCCGCCGGGAGCCCGGCTGGTGATGCCGCAGGCTGCCACCTTGTCGGCGCTGCAGTCCGCCGCGGCCGGTCGCCGTCGCGCCGAGGCCGCGCTCCTGGCGTCGCTCGCTATTGCCGAGACGCCGCTGGTCGAGCTGCATCCGGCCGGTGTTGGCATCATCGTGCGCTCGCTGATTCAGGCGGGCGAGGAAGAGGCCGCCCGCCTGTTCGCGATCGAGACCGCGATCGCGCACGGGCTGTGAAGAAAAAGCCCTCGATTGCCTTGTCGCGCGAGGCCGAGGCCTTCGTCGAGATGCTGACGGCCGAGCGCGGCGCGTCGAAGAACACCGAAGCGGCCTATACCGCCGATCTGCGCAACCTCGAAGCCTTCCTGGCGCGGCGCAAGCAGAGGCCGGCCACCGCCGATGCCGGCGCGCTCCGTGCGTACCTGAAATCGCTCGACTATGTCGGCATGACGCCGCGCACGGTGGCCCGGCGGCTCTCGGTCATGCGCCAGCTCTTCCGCTTTCTGCTGGCCGAGCGCATGCGCGACGACGATCCGGCGAGCACGCTCGATTCCCCCAAGCTGGGTCAGCCGCTGCCCAAGGTGCTTTCGCGTGCCGAAGTCGACCGGCTGATCGAGGCCGCCCACGCGGAAGGCGACGGCGGACGCATGAGGACCCTGCTCGAGATCCTGTATGGCACCGGCCTGCGCGTCTCGGAGCTGGTCACGCTGCCCTTGTCGGCCGTCGAGCGCGATCCGACGGTGCTGACGGTCCGCGGCAAGGGCGAGAAGGAGCGCATGGTGCCGCTCAGCGATCCGGCGCGGGCGGCCATCGCCTCGTGGCTTCATGTGCGCGCCGGCGTGCTCGGTGACGAGAGCTCGCGCTATCTGTTTCCGTCGCGTGGCCGGACCGGCCATCTGACGCGCCAGCGCTTTGCGCAGCTCCTGAAGGAGGCCGCGCTCCATGCCGGCCTCGATCCGGCCCGCGTCTCGCCGCACGTGCTGCGCCACGCATTCGCCAGTCACCTGCTGGAAGGCGGCGCCGACCTGCGCAGCGTGCAGTTGATGCTCGGCCATGCGGATATCGCGACGACCCAGATCTACACGCACGTGCTCGACGAGAAGCTGCGTGCACTGGTTCAGGAGAAACATCCGCTGGCGCGCCGCCGGCGCAAGTCACCTGGGTGACAGTCGTCCGGTCGCCGTCGCAGGCCAATGGTTGACAGGGTTGGGACGCCGGGCGACATGTGGCCGCGATGACGACGTATCTCGAGTTCGAGAAGCCCATCGCGGAGCTCGAAAGCAAGATTGCGGAGCTTCGGCATCTGCCCAATTCGGGCGACGTCGATATTGCCGAGGAGGTGATGCGCCTGCAGGACAGGGCGCAGAAGCTCCTGCGCGCCACCTATGCCAAGCTGACGCCGTGGCAGCGCGTTCTGGTCGCGCGCCATGCCGAGCGTCCGCACGCCCAGCGCTATATCGACCGGCTGATCACCGACTACACGCCGCTTTCGGGCGACCGGGCGTTCGGCGAGGACGCCGCGGTTGTCGGCGGGCTCGGTCGCCTGGGCGGCCGCAGCATCGTCGTGCTGGGCCAGGAGAAGGGCGACGACACCGAATCGCGCCTCAAGCACAATTTCGGCATGGCCCGGCCGGAGGGCTACCGCAAGGCGCAGCGCCTGATGCACCTTGCCGACCGTTTCAAGCTGCCCGTGCTGACGCTGGTCGATACGCCCGGCGCCTATCCGGGCATGGACGCCGAGGCGCGCGGCCAGGCGGAGGCGATCGCCCGCTCGATCGACACCTGCCTCGGGATCGGCGTGCCGCTGGTCAGCGTGGTGATCGGCGAGGGCGGTTCGGGCGGCGCGCTCGCCATCGCCTCGGCCGACCGCGTCTACATGCTGGAAAACTCCGTCTACTCGGTGATCACGCCGGAAGGCTGCGCCTCGATTCTGTGGCGCAACAACGCCAACGCCCAGGATGCCGCCGAGGCGATGAAGGTGACCGCCATCGACCTCAAGAAACTCGACGTGATCGACGAGGTCATCCCCGAGCCGATGGGCGGTGCCCATCGCGCGCCCGACGAGACGATCGACACCGTGGGCAAGGTGGTCGCGCAGGCGATCGGCGAACTGAGCCAGCTCGATTCCGAGACGCTGCGCCGCCGCCGCCAGGAAAAATTCCTGGCGATGGGCAAGAAGGGGCTTTAGCCGAGCCCGTGCAACGGGAAGCCGCCGACCCTGCCGTTCTTGGGGCGGCGACGCTCGACGAAGGCGCGGGCCTCGTCCGTGCTCCCAGCGCGTAGCTTTGACGCCGCGACGGCATACTCCAGCAGGTCGCGCTGGGCGCGGCTGCCGCCGAAGCGCTCGTGCGTGTCGAGCAGCGGCTCCAGTTCGCCGATAGCGCGCTTGTAGTCGCCGCGCGCGAAGGCATCGAAGCCGCGCGCCGCCGCCGGCACCATGTCGCCGGCCGCGCCGCGCGGGTTGTCGGCGAGGGCCGCGAGCTTCTCGCCATCGCCTGCCATGGCGTAGGTGAGCGCGCTGTGGAGGTCGACGAAGCTCAGGCCCGGCCGGCCGAACCACTTGGTCGCGTAGTCGCCGAGCTCGCGCCACAGGTCGGGCTGGCGCGGCTGGCCGGCGATTTCGGCACGGAGCAGGAAGGCCGGGCAGTCGGTGGCGATGTTGATCTGCGGTCCCCAGGCGGCGCCCGGGCGCAGCGCATCGTGGTAAATGCGCCAGGCGTCGTCGTGGCGACCGGTCTCCATCGACCACAGCGCCAGATGCCAGTGGTTGTGGCAGTGCATCATGCCGTCACGCGGATAGTCGGCCATCCATTCCTTGAGGAAGGCCAGCCCCGCTTCGCGCTCGCCCAGCTCGTAGAACAGGTGGCCGCGGATATGCGCGGCATGCGCGCTCCTCGGGTAGGCCGCGAGCGCGCCGTCAATGTTGCGTCCGCCCTTGTCGAACTGGCCGAGCTCGATCTGCGCAAAGGCGAGCTGCGTGCGGTACCACCAGTCGTCGCCGTAATGCTTCTCGAACGGCTCGAGCACGGCGAGCTGGTCGAGCTCGCGGCCGACCTTGCCGGAGAAGCCGATCAAGCCGAACACGCTGGTGGCGGGCGCCAGCGCCATGGCATCGCGCGGCCAGCTCTTCATGTGTTCGCCGATTGCCTCGAGCGCCGCCGCTGCCTGCCCGGTCAGGATCTTCTCGAAGATCGCGATCTGGCTCTGCTCGCGCGCCGTGGCGCCGGCCGCGAGCTCGCGCGCCCGGGCAAGCGGTGCCTTGGCCTCGTGGCCACGCCCGAGCAGCTGCTTGGCGCGCGCCAGCGAGATGTGGGCGAGAGCGAAGCCCTCGTCGTCGGCGACTGATCGGGCGAAGTGCAACTCCATGCCGGCGGTTGCCGCCATCAGGCTGTCCATGCCGGCCTGGTAGGCATCACGCGCGGCGACGGATGTCGTGCTGAGCTCGTTGCCGTAGCGATCCTTGAGCATGCTCATTTCTCCTTGCCAGCCGTCGAGTCCCACAGGGGTGCCGCCATCGATTCGGCGAAATTCCTGAACATCAGGTTGAACGAGATGCTGATGCGATCGGTCTCGCCCTGGTTCGACGGCACGCTGTGCTTCAGCCACGCGGGGAAGAGCAACAGACGGCCTTCCTTGCTTTCGGCGTTGGCGGCGTTGGCGGTGAGCCGCGAATATTGCCGCGGCTTGGGCATGATCATCGAGGGCCGCGGGTCCTGGAAGAAGATCTGCGAGCCGGGCGGCGGCACGGCGACGTAGTAGACGCCGCTCAGGTAGTTGTTGGGATGGTGGTGCGTCGGGTGATAGGCGCCGTGCGGATTGATGTTGGCCCAGCAGCCGGTGATCTGCATCGGGTACTGATCGACCTGGAGGAAGCGCGCGACGCCGCGCGCCGCCTTCTCGACCAGCTCGATGAACGGCGCGAAAGCCGGCCGGGTGTGCAGGTCCTGCGGCGTCTGCCAGTTGCTGCCGGCCGGTATGGCGGGCCGCGGCGCGATCATGCGCTCGATCTCGGCGCGCAGCTGGACGTTCAGTGCCGCCGCCTCGGCAGCCTTGAGGTCGACGATCCAGATGGGGCAGGGGAAGAGTTCCTGGACTTCCTGCTTTTCGATCATGGCAGTCATAATATCGGGCGATTGCCGGATTGTCCGTTCAGTGGTCCAATCGGCCAACCCGCAAGAATCGGGAGGAACCGATGTCCATTACCGTTCAGCCGGTTACGCCGGATTTCGCCGCCGAAGTGGGCGACGTCGATCTCGGCCTGCCGCTTTCGCCCGACGACATCGCCGCCATCAAGGCGGCCTTCACCCGGTACGCAGTGCTCGTCTTCCCCGACCAGGCCTTCAGCGACGAGAGCCACCTCGATTTCGCGCGCCGTTTCGGGCCGCTCGAAACCAGCGTGTTCGCCCTCCGCCAGGATCACAAGATGCGCCTGCACGCCAGCATGGCCGATGTCGGCAATCTCGATGCCGACAACAATATCCTCGAGACGAACGATCGCATCCGGCTTTACCAGCTCGGCAATCGGCTGTGGCACACCGATTCCTCGTTCAAGCGCCTGCCGGCCTACTGCTCGATCCTGCACGGCCGCTCGATCCCGCCGGTCGGCGGCCACACCGAATTCGCCGACCTGCGCGCGGCCTACGACGCCCTGCCCGAGGCGACGCGGCGGCGAATCGCCGGTCTGGTCGCCGAGCACTCGCTGATGACGTCGCGCGCGCGGCTCGGCTTCACCGACTTCGACGAGACCGAACGCAAGGCCTTCGAGCCGGTGCCGCAGGTCCTGGTGCGCCGCCTGCCGGACTCGGGCCGCATGAGCCTCTATCTCGCGAGCCATGCCGGCACGATCCGCGGCATGGCCGACGACGAGGCGCGCCGGCTCCTCGACGACCTCGCCGCCCATGCCACCCAGCGGCAATTCGTCTACACCCATCGCTGGCGGGTCAACGACCTGGTGATGTGGGACGACCGCTGCACCATGCATCGCGGGCTGGCGTTCGACGACCAGCGCTACAAGCGCGACATGCGCCGTGCCACGGTGTCCGATGTCGCCCCGACCTGCGAGCAAATGGGGCTGGCGGTCGCGGCCGAGTGACCCCGGCCGGCTTTCGCAAGCTCGCGCTCGCGCTCGAGGGCGCAAGCGAAGGCGCGCATGCGGCCAGGCCGACTTCCGCGCCGCCGGCAAGGTCTTCGCCACCATGGGCTATCCCGACAAGGCCTGGGCAATGGTCAAGCTCACGCCCGACCAGCAGCGGATGCTGTGCGCGGCGGAGCCGGAGATCTTCCGGCCGGTCACGGGCGGCTGGGGCCTGCGCGGCGCCACCAATCTCAATCTCGCCGCCGCCGACCCGCGGACGGCGCGCAGCGCCCTTGCCATGGCCCTCCAGAACGTCAGCGCTGCCGGGGCGAAGCCGCCCAGGACATCCATAAGGTAACTGCAGCCGGCATCGAATCAGCGTAGTCTTCGCTCAAGCGTTGTAGCTCAGTTCTAGAGACGCACAGTAGGCGTACGAGATCCCGGCCGCGCCGTCGCGCCGCCGGTCGTTCGTGGTTCCTGCGCTCAGCTCAGCTTGGCTTCAAAACAAACGACAACCTGATTGGGAGGAAACTATGACTCGCATTGCGCGGCGTAGAGTTCTCAAGCTTTCCGCGTCCGGCGGCATGGCCGCCATTCTTGCTTCTGGACGGGCGCCCGCGTTCGCCCAGGGCGCCAACGTTCACTGGTTGCGCTGGACCGACTTCGTGCCGGCCTCCGACCAATTGCTCAAGGGCAAGTTCACCGAAGAGTGCAAGAAGGCAACCGGCATCACGCTCAAGTTCGAGACGGTCAATGCCAACGATCTGCAGTCGCGCATCACCTCGGGCATCCAGTCGGGCAGCGGCGCCGACATCATCATGGGCTTCAGCAACTGGCCGCAGCTCTACGCCGAGAGCGTGGCCGACGCCGGCGACGTCGCCGAGGAGATCGGCAGTGCCCAGGGCGGCTACTACGACGTCGCCAAGCAGGTCGCGATGGTCGGCAACAGGTGGATCGGCGTACCGTGGACCTGTGGCGGCGGTCTCAATGCCTACCGCACCTCGTGGTTCAAGGAGGTGGGCTACGACAAGTACCCGGAAAATTGGGACACCTTCCGCGACGCCGGCCGGAAGCTGAAGGCCAAGGGCCGGCCGATCGGCCAGACCGCCGGTCACACCTTCGGCGACTCGCCCGGCTGGTGGTACCCCTTCCTCTGGACGTTCGGCGGCAAGGAGGTCGAGGCCGACGGCAAGACGGTCGTGCTGAACAGCAAGGAGACGGTCGAGGCGATCAAGTTTGCCGTCGCCTTGTGGAAGGAGGCCATGGACGAGGGCGGCCTCGCCTGGGACGACACCAACAACAACCGTGCCTTCCTGTCCCAGACCATCAGCTCCACGAACAACGGCGCCTCGATCTACATCGAAGCCAAGAAGAAGCCCGAGACCTACCTGACCGAAAAGGGCACGCCGATGTGGCAGGACATCCAGCACGCCGACATTCCCAAGGGACCGGCAGGTGGCCCCTTCAACGTGCCCGGCACTTTCACCGACATGATCATGGGCTATTCCAAGAACCAGAAGGCGGCCAAGGACTTCCTGCGCTGGGCGCACACCAAGGACGTGTTCGACACGTGGTTCACCTCGCAGCAGGGCTATAGCTGCGGCGCCACCAAGATGTGGGAGACGCACAAGGTCTGGGACGCCGATCCGGTCCTCAAGCCGTTCCACGACCTGCCGGCCAAGGGCCGGTTGGTCGGTTACGCCGGACCACCCAATCGCAAGGCGGCCGAAGTGGTGACCAAGTACATCGTCGTCGACATGTTCGCCAAGGCGATCCAGGGCATGCCGGCCGAGGAAGCGGCCAAGTGGGCGCACGGCGAGGCGGCCAAGACGTACGCCTGAAGCGATTGGTGAAGCGCCGCGGGTCGTTTTCGACCTGCGGCCGGAACTCGCGGCGGGTGACGATTCAGGCCCGGCGTTGCACTAGTCTGACGCAACGCCGGGAGGAAGTGTCATGACCATCGACATCGGGCCGCTGCGCAAGCAGCTGGGACACAAGATCGAGGACGAGGACGTCGTCACCGAGGCGCCGCTGAAGGCCATGATCGCCACCTTCGACCGGCCGGACAAGGTGCCGGGCCCGGGGGAGCCCATCGCGCCGGGCTGGCATCTCTGCTTCCTGCATTCCTATGCCCGGCCGGCCCAGCTCGGCCGCGATGGCGCTGCCTTCACGGGGGGCGTGCTGCCCGCGATCCCGATGCCGCGGCGCATGTATGCCGGCTCTACATTTACTTTCGAAGGCGAGATCCGGGTCGGCGACAAGCTCCGGCGCGAGATCGAGTTCACAGACATCCAGGCGCGCGAGGGCAGTACCGGCAGCCTGATCATCACCACCCAGACGCGGCGCATCTTCACGCCGCGCGGGTTGGCGCTCTCGGAGGCAGCCAGCACCGTGTTCCGCGAGGATCCCAAGCCGGGCGCCAAGAGCGGCGTGCCGGTGCGCGAGGCGGCGCCCGCCGACGCGCCATGGCGGCGCACGATCACGCCCAATCCCGTGATGCTGTTTCGCTACTCGGCGATCACCTTCAACCCGCATCGCATCCACTACGACCGGACCTACTGTCAGGAAACCGAAGGCTATCCGGGCCTGGTGGTGCACGGGCCGTTCGCCCAGCAGTGCATCTTCGATCTGCTGCGCGATTCGACGCCCGGCCGGCGGATCAAGACCCTCGCGGTCCGCGCCCGGGCACCCTTGTTCGACACGGCCCCGTTCGACGTGGTCGGCCGGCCGACGGCCGACGGCAAGGGGGCCGAGCTGTGGACGGTGACGCCCAAGGGCACCATTGCCGCCCAGGCGACAGCGACGCTGTCTTGAGCAGCATGGACTTCGTCACCGCACCGGATGGCCTGAGGCTCGCGACCTACGAATGGGGCAACCCTGCCGGGCCGGAGATCTTGCTCATCCACGGATTCGCACAGGCCCATCTCTGCTTTGCGCCGCAGTTCGAGAGCGCGCTGGCGCGCGATTTCAGGCTGGTCGCCTTCGATCATCGCGGTCACGGCGCGTCGGACAGGCCGGCAGATCCCAAGGCATACCAAGGCGGCGAAGTATTCGCGCGCGATCTCGCCGCGGTGCTCGAGGCCAGGCGCCTGAAGCGCCCTGTGCTGGTGGGATGGTCGATGGGTGGACGGATCACCCGGCAATATCTGCTGGCGTTCGGCGATGCGCGCCTGGCTGGCATCAATTTTGTCGGCTCGCTGGTTGTCGAGGATCCGAGTTGCCGTGGGCCCGACGGCCCGAAGCTGCCGCCGCCCGGCCAGACGCTGGCGCAGGAAATCGCGGCTGCGATCGCCTTCATCGATGGCTGCTTCGCGATCAAGCCGGTGGAGGCGGCGTTCCGGGTGGCGCTCGCCTACAACATGCTGGTCGGCGCCGACGTGAGACGAGCGATCCTGGGCTGGCCGAGCAATCCCGCCGCGACCATCGAGGGACTGAAGAAGGTGCGTGTTCCGACCCTGATCACGCACGGACGCAAGGACACCGTGGTGTTGCCCCGTGCCGCCGAGCGGACGGCGGAGACCATCGCGGGCGCGCGAATTTCCTGGTTCGACCAAAGCGGCCATTCGCCCTTCTGCGAGGAGCCGGAGCGCTTCAACCGCGAACTCGCCCAGTTCGTCCGGTCCTGCCAGTAGTCAAGACGGACCGTCGCGGTCCGGCGCATTGCGATCAGTCGTTGGCCGCGCCGAAGCGCAGGGGCCGGAAGAACTCGCGAATGTCGTGCGCCAGCAGTTCGGGTTCCTCGAGCGCGGCGAAATGGCCGCCCTTGGGCATCGCGGTATGGCGGCGCAGGTCGTAGGCCCGCTCGATCCATTCCTTGGGCGGTGCCGGCGCGATGTCGGCCGGGAAGGCGGCGAAGGCGGTGGGCGTCTCCACCCGCCGGCCCGGGGGCAGGGCGCGCGGTTGCTGCTGTGCGACGCCGCGGTAGAGCCAGGTCGCCGTGCCGGCAGTGCCGGTCAGCCAGTAGACCATGATGTTGTCCAGCAGGGTGTCCATCGAGAAGCGGTCGAGCGGGTTGCCGCCGCAGTCGCTCCAGTCGCGGAACTTCTCGGCGATCCAGGCCGCCAGTCCGACCGGCGAGTCGCTCAATGCCACGCCCAGCGTCTGCGGCCGCGTGGCCTGGATGCGCTGGTAGGCGGTCTTGTCGTCGAGCGCGGCCCCCATCTTGCCGAGCCAGGCCTGCTCGGCGGCGCTGAGATTGGCAGCCTTCAGGTCGATGCCGGGCCGCACGCCGATCATGTTGAGGTGCAGCCCGATCACGCCGGACCGCCACTCGTCCTTCTCCTCCTTCACGGGATGATCGAAGGCGAGCCACGACGAGACGACGGCGCCCCAATCGCCGCCCTGCGCGCCGTAGGGCCGGCGATAGTTCAGCTTGTCGTGCACCAGCTTGTGCCACAGGCCGGCGATGGCGCGCGGGCCGATCGGGCCGGTGCTGCCATCGTCGCGGATAGGCGGGCCCGAGAAGCCATAACCCGGCAGCGAGGGGGCGATGACGTCGAAGGCGTCGAGCGGATCGCCGCCATGCTCCTCGGGGTGGGCGAGCAGATCGATGAAGTCGAGGAACTCGACGATCGAACCGGGCCAGCCGTGGGTGACGATCAAGGGCAGCGGTCGCGGCGCATCTTCGACCTCGGTGCCGGGCTCGCGGATGAAGTGCAGGCGTTGCGGGCCGACATCGACCAGGTAGTTGGGCCAGCGGTTGATCGCCTCCTGGCAGCGCTGCCAGTCGTAGCCGTGGCGCCAGTAGTCGACCAATTCTGCCAGGAAGTCGGGATCGGTGCCCGATGCCCAGCTGCCCTTGTCCTGGATGGTCGTCGTCGGCCGCCATCGGCGCAGGCGCTCGTCGAGGTCGATCAGCGCCCGCTCGGGGATCTCGACCTTGAACGGTTCAGGAGTGTCGTAACGCGTGTCCGCCATGCGACAGGCGTAGCGCGGAACTCATCCTTCCAGCAAATCGGTCCGCAGCCGCTCGCGCCGCCGCGCGTCGAGGCCGAGCGCCTTTTCGGCGAAGGCTTCGGGGGTACCGTAGTCGGTCCGCACCACCTCGAAGGCTGCCTCCAGATAGGGCGTGCGCGCTTCGATGATGGCGGCGCGGGTGTCGATATCGAGCTCGGGATAGCGGCCGACGTGGCCGATCCACAGCTCGTTCGTGCGCAAGTAGTCTTCGACCACCTGTTCCCACGGCACGCCGAGCAGGGTCAGCAACAGGGCCGAGGCAAACCCGGTGCGGTCCTTGCCGGCCGTGCAATGGAAGACCAGCGGGCGATGCTCGCCGTCGCTCAGTGTCGCGAACAGGGTGCGAAAGCCCGGCGCACAGCGCCGCGGATAGTCGCGGTAGTGGTCGGTCAGGAACTGCATCATCAGGAAGGGCGTGGCGCTGCCGTCGGCCACGGCGCCCCGGATCTTGTCGCCCACGCCCGGCTCGATATGCGCACCCACCACCCGGCAGGCCAGCCCGTCGATCAGGTGCGGCGTCTCGGCCGCTTCGTTGACGCCGCGCAGGTCGACGATCGTCCGCACGCCGAGCCCTCCGAGCTGGCGGCGGTCCCGGTCGGTCAGGC